>SCRU01000147.1 GCA_004323695.1 Burkholderiaceae bacterium | reverse complement strand
TTCACCGCCCAGACCACGAGCGCGGCCTGCGCCAATTGAACGCCAGGTGCCGCGTGCGCTGTCAGGCCGAACTGGCCGCGCAACTTGTCGCGCGCCTCCGGCAGGGGCTCGACCACATCGATGTGGTCAGGCGCCATGCCCTGTTTGATGAGGCCGCCAATGATGGCGCTGGCCATATTGCCGCCGCCGATGAAGGCGATGCGCTCGTTGCGTGGGGCGGGGGTCGGTGTGTTCATCTGCATTATTCCGTGAGTTCAAGCGCCACAAACGGCGCGGCCTGTTGGATAAGGGGACCAGGCCGGTAACCGCTCACCGGCTCCATGGTCTGAAGTCTAGCCTGGGCCAGGCAGGTAATGGCCGAAACTGCAACGACCTACATCAGGGTCGCCTGGCGCACCGCGTGTTCCCAATGGCTCATGAGTTCCCGGGCCCGCGAGGTGCTCAGAGTGGGCAGGAAACGCCGTTCGGCGCGCCATAGGGCGGACAGCTCTTCCGTGCTGGTGTAAACGCCGCTGGACAGCCCCGCCAGATAGGCGGCGCCCAGCGCGGTGGTTTCGATCACGGCGGGACGCACGACCGGAATGCCGAGCAAGTCGGCCTGGAACTGCATCAGCAGATCATTCACACAGGCGCCGCCGTCCACTCGCAGTTCGCTGACCGGGGCGGCCCCGGCGGCGACCGCGTCGCGGCTCATGGCTAGCAGCAGGGCGGCGCTCTGGTAGGCAATGCTGTCGAGCGCAGCGCGGGCAATATGCGCCACCGTGGTGCCGCGCGTGAGGCCGCTGATGGTGCCGCGGGCCTCGGGCTTCCAGTAGGGCGCGCCCAGCCCGGTGAAAGCGGGCACCATCATCACGCCGCCGGAGTCCGGCACGCTTTGCGCCAGCGCTTGTACCTCGCCGCTGGCCTGAATCGCATGCAAGCCGTCGCGCAACCATTGCACGACGGCACCACCGACGAACACACTGCCTTCGATCGCGTACTCGGTCTGGTTGCCGGGTTGCGCGGCGCTGGTGGTCAGCAAGCCGTTGTGTGAGGTCTGGAATTTTTGTCCCGTGTGCATCAGCATGAAGCAGCCCGTGCCGTAAGTGTTTTTGGCCATACCTTCCTTGAAACAAGCTTGGCCGAACAAGGCGCTTTGCTGGTCGCCTGCCACGCCGCCAATCGGGATGGCTTGGCCGAGCAGGGCGGCGCTGACGTTGCCGAAATGCGCGCTCGACGGCAACACTTTCGGCATCAGCGTCGCCGGAATATCCAGCGCCTGCATCAGATCGGCATCCCACTGGTTGGTGTGAACGTTGAACAGCATGGTGCGCGAGGCGTTGCTGACGTCTGTGGCATGCACCTGTCCTTGCGTGAGCTGCCACATCAGCCAACTGTCTATGGTCCCAAAGGCCAACTCGCCACGCTTCGCTTGCTGGCGCGCCTGGGGCACATGATCGAGCAACCACTTGAGTTTGGTGCCGGAAAAATACGCGTCGATCAGCAGGCCGGTTTTGGCCTGGATCATCTCGGCCAGGCCCTGCTCACGCAACTGGACGCAAGTCGGTTCGGCGCGGCGGTCCTGCCAGACAATGGCGTGGTGAATGGGGATGCCCGTGGCGCGGTGCCAAACGACCGTCGTTTCGCGTTGATTGGTGATGCCTACTGCGCGTATATCTCGCGCCGTCAGCCCGGCCTTTGCCAATGCATCGCGCGCCGTGGCGAGCTGGGTCCGCCATATCTCTTGCGGGTCGTGCTCGACCCAGCCCGGTTGGGGATAGATCTGCGGCAGTTCCTGCTGGGCGATAGCCACGACGTGACCGTCTGCATCAAACACAATGCTGCGGGAGCTGGAGGTGCCTTGGTCAAGTGCGAGCAGGTAGGTCATGGCGGCGGGGGAAAAGGTGAGGTGGCGGGGCGTGGCAGTGTCACTTCGGTGCGATCTCGCATCGCACCTGGGCGTTGGCGAGCAACGCGGGAAAAGGCTCTGGCGGCGTCGCGTCGGTATACAGCCGGTCGATCTGCGACAGGGTGGCCAACTCCACCATCGCAGGGCGGTTGAACTTGCTGCTGTCTGCCACCAGCCACACTTCACGCGCGTGCTCAATGATGGTCTGCGCAACCAGGACTTCGCGGTAATCGTAGTCGCGCAGCGAACCATCGTCCTCGATGCCGGAAATGCCGATCAGCGCAATGTCCACCTTGAACTGCCGGATGAAGCTGACCGCGGCCTCGCCCACGATACCCAGGTCACGCGCCCGCACCACGCCGCCCGCCACGATGACTTCGCAGGTCAGATTGCGGCTGAGGATGGCCGCCACGTTGAGATTGTTGGTGATAACGCGCAAGCCCGTGTGCTGCAGCAAGGCTTTGGCCACGGCTTCGGTGGTGGTGCCAATGTTCAGGATCAACGAGCAGTCATTGGGGATATGGGCCGCGACCGCACGCGCAATGCGCAACTTGCCCTCTGCGTTCAGGCTCTCTCGTTGCTGGTGGGCAATATTTTCGGTTGTGGAACTGGGAACCCGCACTCCGCCATGAAAACGGGTTAGCAAGCCAGCTTCGTCCAGGCGATGAACGTCGCGGCGCACGGTTTGCAGCGTCACGCCCAGCTTTTCGGCCAGCTTTTCGACCGTGACAGAGCCGCGGCTTCGGACGACACCGAGGAGATGGAGCTGTCTTGGATTCAGATTCACGTGCATACCTTGCTGGCCAGAGTTGAAGACTGTATAGCGATAAAAATGGAAACAACCAAGGGAAAATACCAATCAAAAAAAATCAAAAAAGAACAAAAATGAACAGATAAAAATATTTCACTGAACCGCCGTTTCAATTCAACACCACAGTAAGGAGACCCGATGTCCAGATTTATGAATCGAGCTGCGTTGGCGCTAGGAGCCTTGGCGACAGCGATTGCCTTTACCGTTCCAGCACGCGCTGCCGACGTGGTGCTGCTGCCGAACGGTTTGATGAAACCGACGACCAAAGAGCAAACGGCGCCGAATCAGTTCAAGAAGGCCCCGCCGTGGCGCATTGGGGTGTCGTTTCCAGGCGTGGGCAATACCTGGATCGTGCAGTTGTTCCAGGAAATGAAATACGAGGCCTCTCTCCATAAGGAGATCAAGGATTTCACCATCGTGGAGGCCAACTGGACGCCTGCCAAACAGGTTGCCGACGTTGAGGACTTGATCACGAAAAAGGTCGACTTGATCATTTTTTCCCCGATCTCG
>SCRU01000146.1 GCA_004323695.1 Burkholderiaceae bacterium | reverse complement strand
GTGGACCGGCCGGCCGACCAGCTCTGGAACCCGGTAAGCGACTTCTGGCAGGAAAACGGATTCACGCTGGCAAAGGACGATCGCAAGCTGGGCGTGATGCAGACCGACTGGGCGGAAAACCGCGCCAAGATTCCGCAGGACATCATCCGCAGAACCATCGGCAAGCTGTTCGACCAGGCCTACGACACCGGCGAGCGCGACCGCTTCCGCACGCGCCTCGAGCGCAATCGCAACGGCGGCACCGACATCTTCATCACGCACCAGGGTATGAAGGAGATCTACACGGACTCGATGAAGACCCAGACCATCTGGGAACCCCGGGCACCCGACCACGGGCTCGAGGCCGAATTCCTGGGGCGCCTGATGCTGAAACTGGGCGCATCCAAAGAACAGGCCAAGACCCTGATGGCGACCGCCGTCGTGGCCCAGCCGACCGCCCGGGTCGCCATGCAAAACGACCACCCCGTGGTGCAGATGGATGAGGGTTTCGACCGCGCCTGGCGCCGTGTCGGCCTCACGCTGGACCGCACGGGGTTCACCGTGGAGGACCGCGACCGCAGCAAGGGCCTGTACTTCGTGCGCTACGTGGATCCCACCACGGATAACAGCGAGCCCGGTTTTTTCAGCAAACTGTTCAGTGGATCGAAACCCGCCGCCGCGCCGCTTCAGTACCGCATTGCACTGCAAAGCCAGGGGAACTCGACCACCGTATCGGTACAGGACTCCAACGGCGCGCCCGACACGTCGGCCAACGCCCAGCGCATCGTCAAGGTCATCGCCGACGATCTCAACTAGCCTGTCGCTGGCATGTTGCGATTCAGGAGCCTGGGCAGCGGCAGCTCGGGCAATGCCACCGTCGTCGAAGCCGGCACGGGAGGCAAAGTCATACGCCTGCTGATCGATTGCGGCTTCAACCTGAAGCACCTCGATGCGAGGCTGGGTGGCGCCGGGTTGCTGGCCAGCCAGATCGATGCCGTCTTCATCACCCATGAGCACGGGGACCACATCGGCTGCGTTCGCCAGGTCGCGCTGCGCGAGCGCATCCCGGTCTGGATGAGCCGGGGCACCCACGCCGCGCTGGGCCCGGAAGAGCTCGGCGGGTTGTTCCACGCGGCCAGCGACGGACAGGCCATTGACCTCGGGGAACTCCAGCTCATGCCGTTCACCGTGCCGCACGACGCGCGCGAACCGCTACAGCTGTGTTGCACCGACGGCGCATCGCGGCTCGGGGTGCTGACCGACCTGGGCCATGGCACCGCGCATGTGCAGGAACAACTGCACGGGTGCAGCGCGCTGCTGCTCGAGTGCAACCACGATCCGGACCTGCTGGCCGCCTCGAATTATCCGCCGCATCTCAAAAGAAGGGTTGGCGGGCCGCACGGTCATCTTGCGAACGCCGAGGCGGCGCGGATTGTGCAGGCGGCCTTGCATCCCGGGTTGAACCGCGTCGTCGCAGCGCACCTGAGCCGTCAGAACAACCACCCGGAACTTGCGCGCGCCGCGCTGGCCGGTGCGCTTGGCCGCGCGGCCGACGACATCGATGTGGCGGACCCGGTGCGCGGCACCGGCTGGATCAGCGTCTGACCAGCCTGGATCTCCTCGTCATGAAGGGCACAAGGCAGGCCACCACAATGCTCGCCAGCCACCGGGGGCCGCCCATGAAAAAAGCCACCTTGCGGTGGCTTTCTCTATGAAGACGTCGGTCCGGCCGATTACTTCTTGTCGGTAGCCGACTTGACTGCATCGGCAGCGGCGCCAGCGGCGTCCTTCACCGAACCAGCGGCATCCTTGGCGGCGGCGGCAGCGTCCTTGACGGCGTCAGCCGCGGCAGCGCCCGCAGAACTCGTGGCATCGCTGGCCGCACCGGCGGCGTCGCTCGCAGCACCCGCAGCAGCGGAAGCGGCATCGGCAGCGGGTGCAGCAGGCGCTTCGGCGGGCGCAGCAGCAGGCGCCTCGGTGGCCGGAGCCGGTGCCGGCGCTTCTTCTTTTTTACCGCAGGCAACCAAGGCAGCCGAAGCAATGACGGCAGCCAAAATAAGACTCTTGTTCATTTGAAAAGTTCCTTAAATGGAGAAAAACAGATTCCAAAAAATGTCGACACAGCGAAAACCGCGCCGACCGAGGGAAGGAAGTCGGGCTCCTCCATCTCAGGCGTCGATTATAGTTCTGGAAATTACTAATATCGAAAACCCGTATACCCAAAAAGCAACACTTTGTCAGTACTGCAAGGGCGCTACAGGCCCAGTGTGGACGCGGGAAAACCGGGGGTACTCTGGCGCAACCACTCCGTCAGAATTTCCCGCACCTGCGATCCACGCAGCGGATCGCTGCCGCAGATACCGGTGCTGCGTTCCAGATCGAGCCGGCGCAGCGCCCAGGCCGGACTCCAGACGGCGCTGGGCAGTTGCACCGGATCGGCCGCTGCGCAGCGGCGGCATTCGATGATGTGCGTCCACGTCCGTCGCCAGGTTACAAAACGGGCATGGCGTCTATATAACTCGTCGTAATTTGCCGCCAGAACGGTCAAGCGGCGCCCGGTTCGGGACCAGGCCCGCAGTGACTCGACCACCGCAAGCTCCCCCAGCGGCCAGTCCTCGAAACTCGCGTCGCTGATGACGATCTCGCGCCAGCCTTCGCGCACAGCGCCGGCGAGCGCGTCGCGCACGATTTGCGCGAACTGGCTGCGCCCCGAAAACCGCCCAGACGGCAGACTGATCGCGGCAGCGCCCGGCTCTCCTTCATCGGTACGGCTCCCGCCTGCGGAAGCCCCGATCTGCAACGTCGCCATGACAGCACCTCCACCTTGGGTTATAGCGCCCGCGGGGCACCCTCGTGCAGCCAGCCGGCCTCGTACCAGCATGCCAGCAGCGACAGCACGTCCGGGCTGGCCCGCTCCAGATCGTCGGCGCCCAGGCAGCGGCGGTCGGCCAGTTGGCGCAGCATTGCGGCGTCGCGCGCGCCGGCAGGGTAGCTCTCGCCGTTGATAAAAATGGAATCCGCATCAAACATCATGCGGGTGCGCCGATCCAGCACCACGCGCCCCAGGCGGCGAGGCGCGCGGCCTGCATCGAACCAGACATGGGCCTTGGGTTCGGTCAGGTACTCCCCCAAGACACGACATGGCGCGCGCGAATCCTTGAGCGCCGCCTGCACGGCATGCTGGGCAAATTCCTGCAGCCGGGCCGGGATGCGGCCGGGCGAATCCACGGCCGGCTGCGCGGCGTCCCGGTACGGCGCGGACCCGGCAGCATCCCCGGCGGCGTCCGCCAGGCGTTGCAGCAGCTCGCGCCCCAGCTCGCCGCGATTCGGCGCGCGAAATCCGATCGAGTACGTCATGCATTCGCCCAGCGCCACACCTTCGTGGGCATAGCGCGGCGGCAGGTACAGCATGTCGCCTGGCTCCAGCACGAACTCCTGCTCCGGCACGAAACGGGAAAGAATTTTCAACGGCACGCCGTGCTGCAAGGCCAGGTCCGACTGGCGGGCTATGCGCCAGCGGCGCCGCCCCTGCGCCTGCAGCAGAAACACGTCGTAGCTGTCGAAATGCGGGCCGACGCCGCCACCGTCCGTGGCGTAGCTGATCATCAAATCGTCCAGTCTCGCTTCGGGTACAAAACGAAATTGCTGCAACAGGTCGTGCGCGGCATCAACGTGCAGGTCGACCCCCTGCACCAGCAGCGTCCACTCGGGCTGTTTGAGTGGTGGCAAGGCGCGGCGCGTGAACGGTCCGGAGCGGATCTGCCAGCCTTTGGGGCCGTGCACGACCAGGCGCGACTCGACATCGTCATCGGCCGCCAGCGCGAACAGCGCGGCGCGATCCAGCAAGGCCTTGAAATCCGGGATCGCCTGGCGTACCAGCAGGGGCTTTTTCTGCCAGTGCCGGCGCATAAACTGCTTCGGACTCAATCCGCCGAGCAGCGCGAGGGGTTGGGTGATGTTCATAACTGCGACAATTCTCCTATGGAAATCACTCAACAATGCGTGGTCGCGCTGACCTGGACCCTGAAGGACACGCTGGGCGAAGAACTGGACGTGCTCGATGAACCGGTGGAATTTCTGGTCGGCGGCAATGACCTGCTGCGCAAGATCGAGGACGCGCTGCAGGGCCACATCCCGGGCGCGCGGCTGGATTTGCACCTGGAGCCCGAAGAAGCCTTTGGCGACTTCAACGACAAGCTGATCTTTCTGGAGCCGCGCAAGCTGTTTCCGCCCGAGGTCGAGGAAGGCATGACCTTCGAGGGTAGCGCGCTGCCCGCCGGCGCCAGCCCCGATGCGCCGAAAGACGCGCTCTACACCGTGACCGAGATCTACCCCGACCATGTGGTGCTCGACGGCAATCATCCGTTGGCGGGCATCGCGATCCGCCTGAGCCTGAAGGTCCAGGCGGTGCGCGAGGCGACCGAAGAAGAAATCGGACGCGGCTCCTGCGGCACGGGCTTCTTCAAGGTCCAGCCGCAGGCGCCGGGGAACGACCTGCTGCACTGAGTTTTGAACGGAATACGGCTGCAGCCCTTACCCGTCAATGCTAATTAGCTACGAACTCAGTAGTTTCCGAGGTGGCGCCGCAATGTGCTCTCACGCCTTGCCGGTGGAGCCGTAGCCACCCTCGCCGCGCACGCTGGCCGGAAATTCGGTCACCACGTTGAAGCGCGCCTGCACCACCGGCACGATCACCAGTTGCGCGATGCGCTCCATCGGCGCGATGGTGAAGGCCACATCGCTGCGGTTCCAGGCACTGACCATGAGCTGGCCCTGGTAGTCGCTGTCGATCAGGCCGACCAGATTGCCCAGCACGATGCCGTGCTTGTGGCCCAGGCCGGATCGCGGCAGGATCAGCGCGGCAAAGTTCGGGTCGCACAAGTGCATCGCGATGCCGGTCGGCACGAGTTGCCAGGCGTTGGGGGCAAGCTCCAGCGGCGCGTCCAGGCAGGCGCGCAGGTCCAGGCCGGCGCT
Organism: Burkholderiaceae bacterium; assembly: GCA_004323695.1. GTDB lineage: Bacteria > Pseudomonadota > Gammaproteobacteria > Burkholderiales > Burkholderiaceae_C > Rhodoferax_A. The sequence goes on along the minus strand of SCRU01000146.1, from coordinate 38,189 downwards.
GCCGGGCGTGGCGTAGGCCGGGAGCTGATCCGCGATGCGCGGATCGAGAATCTTCACGTCGATTTGCATGAGTTATTAAGTAAAATCAGGCTGCAGCCCTTATCCTATCTGCAATGTTTGCTATCAATTGACGAGCCAACTCAAGCTTGGAGGCGCGCGGCAGCTCGTGCGCACCGTGCTCGTCCACCAGCAGCAGCGCGTTGTCGTCCTGCCCGAACGTGGCCGGCCCGATGTTGCCGACCAGCAGCGGCACACCCTTGCGCGCGCGCTTGGCGCTGGCGTGCGCCAGCAGGTCGTGGCTTTCGGCCGCGAACCCGACGCAGAACAGCGCGCCACTTTGGGCGCGCGGCGATTGCGCCACGCTGGCCAGAATGTCCGGGTTCTCGGTGAAGGCCATCGACGGACACTGGCCGGTGCCGTCCTTCTTGATTTTTTGCGCCGCGGCACTGGCCGGCCGCCAGTCCGCAACGGCCGCCGTCGCCACGAACAGCGCGGCAGCCTGCGCGTGTTGCATGACGGCCTCGAACATGTCCCGCGCGGATCTCACGTCCACCCGGGTCACGCCACGCGGTGTCGGCAGGCCGACCGGCCCGGCCACCAGCGTGACCTGGGCGCCGGCCTCGCGCGCGGCGCGCGCAATAGCAAAGCCCATCTTGCCGCTGGACAGATTCGTGATGCCGCGCACCGGGTCGATCGCCTCGTACGTGGGTCCGGCCGTGATCAGCACCTGCTGGCCCGCCAGCCGCTGGGGCTGGAAGAACGCGATCACATCCTCCAGCAGTTCCTGCGGCTCCAGCATGCGGCCATCCCCGGTTTCGCCGCAAGCCTGGAAGCCGCTGCCCACGCCCAGCAGCGTCGCACCGTCGGCCTGCAACTGCGCCAGATTGCGCTGGGTGGCCGGATGTGCCCACATCTCGCGGTTCATGGCCGGCGCGATCAACAGCGGCACCTGCGCGATCGGACGCGCCAGGCACAGCAGGCTCAGCAGGTCGTCGGCACGCCCGTGCAGCAGCCTGGCAATGAAGTCGGCACTGCACGGCGCGATCAAAATCGCGTCGGCTTCGCGCGATAGATTGATGTGCGCCATGTTGTTGTGCTCGCGCACATCCCACTGCGAGGTGTAGACCGGCCGGTTCGAGAGCGCCTGCATCGTCACCGGGGTGATGAACTGCGCTGCAGCCTCGGTCATCACGACCTGCACGCTCGCGCCCGCCTTGATCAGGGCGCGGCACAACTCGGCCGCTTTATAGCAGGCAATGCCGCCGGACAAGCCCAAAACAACGTGTTTGCCAGCAAGATCGTTCATGGGCCGCAATGTAGCAGACGCCTATAATCCGGCTTTACCACCTCCTCGGGATCGGCTCCCGACCTGACATGACCAAATTCGTCTTCGTCACTGGCGGTGTGGTGTCTTCCCTGGGCAAGGGAATCGCCTCAGCCTCCTTAGCCGCGATCCTGGAATCGCGGGGCCTGAAGGTCACCCTGATCAAGCTGGACCCCTACCTGAACGTCGATCCCGGCACGATGTCGCCGTTCCAGCACGGCGAAGTGTTCGTGACCGATGACGGCGCGGAAACCGATCTGGACCTGGGCCATTACGAGCGTTTCATCGAGACGCGCATGGGCAAGGTGAACAACTTCACGACCGGCCAGATCTACAAAAGCGTGCTCGAGAAGGAACGCCGCGGCGACTACCTGGGCAAGACGGTGCAGGTGATTCCGCACGTGACCAACGAGATTCAGGAATTCGTGCTGCGCGCGGCCGCCGCAACCGAGGTCGATGTCGCCATCGTGGAGATCGGCGGCACGGTTGGCGACATCGAGTCGCTGCCGTTTCTGGAGGCGGTGCGCCAGATGAGCCTCAAGCTCGGGCCCAACAACACGGCGTTCGTGCACCTGAGCTATGTGCCCTGGATCGCCGCCGCGGGTGAGCTCAAGACCAAGCCGACCCAGCACACCGCGCAGAAACTGCGCGAGATCGGGATCCAGGCCGATGCACTCCTGTGCCGCGCCGACCGCCCAATTCCGCAGGAGGAACGCTCCAAGATCTCGCTGTTCTCGAACGTGCCCGAATGGGGCGTGATCTCGATGTGGGACGTGGACACGGTCTACAAGGTGCCGCGCATGCTGCACGAGCAGGGCCTTGACGGCCTGATCTGCGACCGGCTGCGCCTGAACACGCCGCCCGCCAACCTCAAGCGCTGGGACGATCTGGTGTACGAGACCGGGCATCCGCAAAGCGAAGTCAACATCGCCATGGTCGGCAAGTACGTGGACCTGTCGGACAGCTACAAATCGCTGAATGAAGCCATACGCCACGCCGGCATGCACAACCATGCGCGCGTGAAGATCGGCTACATCGACTCGGAAACCATCACGCCGGAGAACGTGGGCCAACTCGGCAAATTCGATGCCGTGCTGGTGCCGGGAGGCTTTGGAAAGCGCGGCATCGAAGGCAAGATCTGCGCGGCCCGCTTCGCGCGCGAGAACAAGGTGCCGTACCTCGGCATTTGTCTGGGCATGCAGGTGGCAACCATCGAATTCGCGCGCCATGTCGCGCACCTGGCGGACGCCAACAGCACCGAATTCGAACCCGACACGCCCAATCCGGTGATCGCGCTGATCACCGAATGGAAGGACAAGGACGGCACCATCAAGACCCGCGACGAGAACTCCGACCTGGGCGGCACGATGCGGCTGGGCGCGCAAAGCTCGGACGTGGCGCCGGATACGCTGGCGCATAGCATCTACGGCGACGTGGTGACCGAGCGGCATCGGCATCGCTACGAGGCCAACGTGAACTACCTCGATACGCTGCGTCGGTCGGGGCTCGTGATTTCCGCCCTGACGCAGCGCGAACACCTGACCGAAATCGTCGAGCTGCCTGCGGCCACGCACCCGTGGTTCATGGGCGTGCAGTTCCACCCGGAATTCAAGTCCACGCCCTGGTCCGGGCATCCCCTGTTCAATGCCTTCATCGCGGCCGCGCTGAGGCACCGCGACCAGGCCGCGCCGGATCATCCGGCGGCCGTTGCGAACCTGAAAGTGGTGGCCTGAGCATGAAGCTTTGCGGCTTTGAAGCGGGGCTGACGCACCGTTTCTTTTTGATCGCCGGCCCCTGCGTGATCGAATCCGAGCAGTTGCAGATGGATACCGCCGGCACACTCAAGGAAATCACCGCGTCGCTGGGCATCCCCTTCATCTTCAAGAGCAGCTTCGACAAGGCGAATCGCTCGTCGGGCGCCAGCTTTCGGGGCCCCGGACTCGACAAAGGCATGGAGATTCTGGCCAAGGTCAAGCGCGAGCTGCGTCTGCCCGTGCTGACCGACATCCACGACGAATCACAGATTGCCCAGGTGGCCCGCGTGGTCGACGTGCTGCAAACCCCGGCCTTCCTGTGCCGCCAGACCGATTTCATCCGCGCCGTGGCGCAGTCGGGCCTGCCCGTGAACATCAAGAAGGGGCAGTTCCTGGCGCCGCACGACATGAAGAACGTGATCGACAAGGCGCGCGCCGCGGCCAGGGAAAGGGGCCTTTCCGAAGACAACTTCATGGCCTGCGAACGCGGCGCCAGCTTTGGCTACAACAACCTGGTGAGCGACATGCGCAGTCTGTCCATCATGCGCGAGACCGGCGCGCCGGTGGTGTTCGATGCGACCCATTCGGTGCAGCTGCCCGGCGGTCAGGGCGCGACTTCGGGCGGCGACCGCGCGATGGTGCCGGTGCTGGCGCGCGCGGCCGTGGCCGTGGGTGTGGCCGGCCTGTTCATGGAAACCCATCCGGACCCGGCCAGGGCGCTGTCCGACGGACCCAATGCGGTGCCGCTCAAGCACATGAAGGCGCTGCTGGAAACCCTGGTCGCGCTGGACGCGGTCACCAAGAAGAACGGCTTTCTCGAAAATGACTTTGGAACCTGAAAATGAGCAGTGCCTACATCATCGCGAACGTGACCGTCACCAATCCGGTGCAGTACGAGGAATATAAAAAGTGGTCCAGTGCCGCGATCAAGGCGCACGGCGCCGAGATTTGCGCGCGCGGCGGGCAGGCGCAAGTGCTGGAAGGCGACTGGACACCCGAGCGCGTGGTGATCCTGAAGTTTTCTGGTCTCGCGGCGGCCCATGCGTTTTATGACTCGCCCGAATACGGCAAAGCGCGGGCGGCCCGGCAAGGTGCTGCCGTCATGCGCATGATCGTGGTGGAAGGCGTTTGATTTTTAACCATTCGGGCTGAGCCTGTCGAAGCCCTTTAATCAGCAGAAAAGAGCGTAATGAATGAGTGCAATTGTTGACATCGTTGGCCGCGAAATCCTGGACAGCCGCGGCAACCCGACCGTGGAATGCGACGTGCTGCTGGAGTCCGGCACCATGGGCCGCGCGGCGGTGCCCTCGGGTGCCTCCACCGGCTCGCGCGAGGCCATCGAGCTTCGCGACGGCGACATGAAACGCTACGGGGGCAAGGGCGTGCTCAAGGCGGTGGAGCACATCAACACCGAAATCTCGGAATCCGTGCTGGGGCTCGACGCCTCCGAGCAGGCGTTCCTGGACAAGACGCTGATCGACCTCGACGGCACTGAGAACAAATCGCGCCTGGGCGCGAACGCCATGCTGGCAGTCTCGATGGCCGTGGCGCGCGCGGCAGCCGAGGAATCCGGCCTGCCGCTGTACCGCTACTTCGGCGGTATGGGCGGCATGCAACTGCCGGTGCCGATGATGAACGTGATCAACGGGGGCGCGCATGCCAACAACAGCCTGGACCTGCAGGAGTTCATGATCGTCCCGGTGGGCGCGCCCAGCTTTCGCGAGGCACTGCGCTGGGGCGCCGAGGTGTTCCACGCGCTCAAGAAGATCATCAACGACAAGGGCATGCCCACTGCCGTGGGCGACGAAGGCGGTTTTGCCCCGAGTGTCGAGAACCATGAGGCCGCGATCGGGCTCATCCTGCAGGCGATCGAGGCTGCCGGCTACACCGCCGGCACGCAGATCGCAATCGCCCTAGACTGCGCCGCCAGCGAGTTCTACAAGGACGGCCAGTACGTCCTCGAAGGCGAAGGCGGCCTGAAGCTGGACGCCCAACAATGGACCGACATGCTCGCCACCTGGGTCGACAAATACCCCATCATCAGCGTCGAAGACGGCATGGCCGAGGGCGACTGGGACGGCTGGAAGCTGCTGACGGAACGCCTGGGCCAGAAGGTGCAGCTGGTGGGCGACGACCTGTTCGTCACCAACACCAGGATCCTCAAGGAAGGCATTGACAAGGGCGTCGCCAATTCGATCCTGATCAAGATCAACCAAATCGGCACCCTGACCGAAACCTTCGCGGCCATCGAGATGGCGAAACGCGCGGGCTACACGGCGGTCATCAGCCACCGTTCGGGCGAAACCGAGGACTCGACCATCGCCGACATCGCCGTGGGCACGAATGCCGGCCAGATCAAGACCGGCTCGCTGTCACGCTCGGACCGCATGGCCAAGTACAACCAGCTGCTGCGCATCGAGGAAGACCTCGGCGACATCGCCAGCTATCCGGGCCGCGCGGCGTTCTATTGCCTTCGCTGATTGGGAGTGTCCGTGGGCGCGCGTACGGTGGCCATCATCCTGCTGGCGCTGCTCGCGGCATTTCAGGCGCAATTGTGGTTTGGCCGCGGCAGCATTCCCGACGTGAACCAGATGCAGCGCGAACTCGCGGCGCAAAAGGCTGCCAATGCGCAGGCCCGCCAGACCAATGAACGGCTGGCATCGGAAGTATCCGACCTCAAGCAGGGGCTGGACATGGTGGAAGAGAAAGCGCGCATGGAACTGGGCATGGTCAAGCCCAACGAGATCTTCGTGCACGTGAACAAGTAGTCTCAGTGCCGCGCCGAGCTGCCGGGCGCCGGCACGCCCGGCGCGGCAAAGAGCTGCGCCGCATCGACCGGATCGAACCGGTACTGGCGGCCGCAAAACTCGCAGCCCACCTCGATCTCGCCGCGCTCGTCGAGGATGCTGTGCGCCTCGTCCTGGCCGAGTCCCCGGATCATGTTGCCCACCCGCTCGCGACTGCAGGTGCAGGCAAAATGCGGTCCACCCGCGCCTGTTCGAGGCTCGAACCGCAGCAGCTTTTCCTGCCAGAACAGGCGCCGCAAGATCGTGTCCACATCCAGGGTCAGCAGTTCCTCGCGGGTCAGGCTGGCCGCGAGCGTCGCGATGCGGTTGTAGTCTTCGTTGCGGCCGATCTCGTCCTCGTTCGCATGTTCTCCCGCGAGATTGCTCTCCCCCTTGACCGGCATGCGCTGGATCAGCAAACCCGCCGCCACCGCATCGTTCGCCGCCAGCACGAGTGTCGTGTCGAGTTGCTCGCTTTGCAGCATGTAGTGCTGCAGCACCTCGCCGAGCTTTTCCAGCTTCTCGTGCCGGTCGCCAAACAGCGGCACCACACCCTGGTAGGGCCGTTGGCCCGGGAGCTTGCGCAACGGGTCCAGCGTGATCGCGCAGCGTCCGTGATTCGTCACGTTCACCAGCCGGCTCAGCGTGGCATCGGCCGCCACCTCGCCCACCACCGTGGCGGTGGCGCGCAGGCCCAGGTCGGGTTGCACCTCGACCACCGCGAGCTTGAGCGGCCCGTCGCCAAAAATCTGCAGGATCAATGCGCCGTCGAATTTGATGTTGGCCTGCATCAGGGCGCCGGCCGCCGTCATCTCGCCCAGCAGTTCCCGCACCGGCCCGGGATAGGCCCCGGTCGCGCTGTTGGCCGCACGCCGGCGCAGGATTTCGGCCCAGGCATCGGTCAGGCGCACGATCATGCCGCGCACCGGCACGCCGTCGAAAAGGAATTTATGCAGTTCGGACACGCCGCTATCCAGCTCAGCCGATTTTCTTCAGGCCCGCGCGAAAGCGCCGGGCATTGTCCACGTAATGCTGCCCGATCGTCTGCAACAGCGCGATCTGTTCGTCGCTCAGGCGGCGCATCGCCCGCGCCGGGCTGCCGATGATCATCGAGCCGTCGGGAAACTCCTTGCCCTCCGTCACCAGCGCCCCCGCGCCGACCAGGCAGTTCTTGCCGATTCGGGCGTTGTTCAGCACCACCGCGCCGATGCCGATCAGCGATCCGTCCCCGATGGTGCAGCCATGCAGCATGACCTTGTGCCCCACCGTCACATTTGCGCCCACCGTGAGCGGCACGCCGAAGTCCGCATGCAGCACGCTCGCATCCTGGATGTTGCTGCCGCGCCCGACGCGAATGATCTCGGTATCGCCGCGCACCACCACGCCAAACCACACGCTGGCGTCCTCCGCCAGTTCCACGTTGCCCATCACCTGCGCACTGTCGGCCACCCAGGCCGAGTTGGCCAGCCGCGGCGCGATGCCGTCCAGTTCATAAATCGCCATATAAGCTCCCATCATGCCGACGAATCTGGGATTGTAGGGATGGCGCGCGCGCCCGAACTGCAGCAAGCCGCATCGGCTGCGCTGTGCGTGCAAGATTTATGAGAAAAAAGCGGCCATAGCCCATATTCTGTATGCAAAGTATGCTATCTTTTCGGTAACATAATGTTGACCGAACTGCTGCGGTGGCCCGCCATGCGGACGGGATGCGGGGACTCGGTATGAAGCGGATTGACGCAGTCAAACGACAAGATAACTCTCGAGCTTCTCGCGCGTGAAAGCAGGCATTGCCCCGCTCGCAACGCGCTCGCCATGGTCGAGAACGAGAACCGCGTCCGCAACCTGCAGCAGGAACGACAGGTTCTGCTCCACAATGACAAAGGCGGCGCCGGCCTCGCGGCGGGCCAGCAGCAGGTGGCTCATCCTTGCGATGTTTTCCGGTTGCACCCCTTCGGTAGGTTCATCCAGAAGGCTCAGGGGCGCATGCAGGCCAAGCGTCCGGGTAAATGACAACAGCTTGCGCTCACCGCCGCTCAGTGAGCCCGCACGCTGCATGGCACGCTCTTGCAGCCGGGGAAACGCGTCGAAGTAGGGGCGATAGCGCGACATGTCGCGCGTCTTGAGATGCAGGCGCAGATTCTCGCCAACACTCAGGTCACTGAATACCGTGTCTTCCTGCGGGGCATAGGCAATGCCTGCCGTCAAACGGTTCTGGGGCGGTATGAGCGCCAGGTTCGCGCCGTGGGCGCGGACTTCACCTTCCTTGAGAGGAATGAAGCCCGCGAGGGCACGCATCAACGTCGTCTTCCCGACCCCGTTGCGCCCCAGTACGCCCAGCACCTGCCCCTGCTGCAGCGCTCCGCTGACGCCTCGCAGGACCATGGTGTCGCCGTACCCGGCAATGACATTCTCAAATTCAAGCGCCGGGGTCACTTGTGGCCTCCTGCATAAACGGCGCGAACTTTCTCGTTGGCTTGCACCTCCTCCAGGGAGCCTTCGGCCAGAAGTCTCCCCTGGTGCATCACATACACCTGATCGGCGATGCGCTCTACCGCCTTCATGTCATGCTCAATGACCAGCGCGGCCGCACCCAGCACCTTGGCAACCCTCACGATGGCCTGCATCATGCGCTGGGTTTCCCCATGGGACAGCCCGGCGCAGGGCTCGTCCAGCAGCATGAGTCGCGGCTCGGACACGGCCACCATCACGAACTCGAGCGCCTGGCGGTCCCCCTGCGAGAGTCGTCCGGCCGTGGCGCCGAGGTTGTCCCGAAGCACCGGGAACAAAGTCAGCAAGTCGTGCAGCAATGGCGTCTGCCAATGCCCGGGACGCCTGCTCAGCATCTGCAGCGCACGCAGCCGGTTCGCCCACAACGCGATTGCGAGATTGTCACGGACGAGCAGTTCGCCGAACACGGTCGGGATCTGGAACTTGCGCCCAATCCCGAGTTGCGCCACGCGCCAGGCAGGCCAATGATCCACTCCCTCGCCCGCAAATTGAATGTTTCCCGAGTTTGAGGGCAGCCGGCCCGTCAACGCATTGAATGTCGATGTCTTGCCTGCCCCATTCGGACCAATGAGACAGCGAACCCCCGCGCCGGCAAGTCTCAGAGACAAGCCATTGATGATGGAGACGCCCGACGCCGAGCTGTGCACATCGTCGAACACCAGTTCCGCACCCGCGCCCCTTGCTTTCGCAAGAATGGCGGGCGCCTGCGCAGGCGCAGACGCGATCGCTGAAGCAGCTGGCCGCCGGCTGAACAGCCTGGCGACCAGGCCGGCCAACCCCTGCGGAAGAAACCGCACCACGACCATGAACAAAATCGCAACGACAACTTCCCAGTAGGCAAAGTTGTCTCGCAACTCGGCGGAGGCGTAGCCCACCAGCACGGCCCCAAGGAGCGCGCCGACGGGGCTCGACTTGCCGCCCACAGCGGCCCAGATGACGAGCTCCGTTGACAGCAAAAAGCCAACGGACTGAGGCGTCACGATACCCTGGTGCGGCGCGAAAAGCATGCCGGCCGCGGCCGCGCACAGCGCCGAGAGCCCGAAGGCCATGGCCTTCATGCGGTCGGTCGCGAAACCGAAGAACTGCAGCCGATCCTCGTTCTGAGCGATGGCGCTCCAGAGCGTTCCAATCGGCCGGCGCAGCAACAACGTCATGCCCGCCGTGCTGACCAGCGCGAGGACGGCAACCGCCCAGTACATCGATCCGTAGCGACCGAGCCCCGGCAGTTCCGGGACATCGGTCATGCCGTTGAAGCCACCGGTCAGCGCGCTGAACCGGTTGGCGGCCAGCGCGCCCAATATCGTCAACGCCAGGGTAATGAGCGAAAAGTACGGGCCATTGCGATAACTGCGTGCAAACACCAGCCGGGCGAGGGTCCAAGCGCAAATGGCAGGCATAAGCGCCGCCAGCGGCAGCGCGAAGTACCAAATCGCGTGAGCCTGCGCTGCCTTCAGGATACCGCCGCTAAGGTAGGCGCCTGCTCCGAAAAACAAGGCTTGCCCCAAGGGAAGAAAGCCGAGCCGGCCCCAACACAGGGCCACTCCCTGGGCCGCGACGCCATAAAGAAGAAACAGCCCGATTTGATAGGCCAGGAATTCACCGCCCACGACGGGCAGCAGCACCAGTGCGGCAGCCAGCAGCGTGGGGCTCGCCCAGGACTCCATTCCGCCAAAGCGCAGAACCGATTGCAGCGCAGGCATTGACCTAGTTGCGGCCATGGAGGCCCTGGGGTTTCAGCCAGAGAAAGAGAATGGAAATAACAAGTACCGTTGCGTAACCTGCGGTCTGGTCCAGCAGGGTTGAGATGCCTGCCTGTGCCCCACCAATGACCGCAACGCCGCTTGTCAATCCCGCGAGCGACCCGAGCCCGCCCACCACCAGCACGAAGAATGAATTCAGGAGGTAGTCCACTCCCATGGCCGGCTCGACCCTGACCACGGGCGCCAGCAATACGCCGGCCAGGCCCGCGAGCACCACGCCCAGCACAAAGGCCCACGTGGCCAGCTTGCCGGTGTCAATACCCAAGGCCCGCGCCAGGATAGGGTTGCCCGTCATTGCGCGTACCTTGAGCCCCGCGTTGCTGCGCCTGTACCAAAGCACGATCGCCGCCATCAGCGCAATCGTGAAAGCCATCAGGAATAGCCGGTAGGCGGGATACGACGCACCCAGAAATTCCACCGGCACGGCGGTGGCGCTTTGAACGTTCTGATAGCCTTTTCCGAAGATGGCCTCCACCAGCTTGCGCAGTAATATGGACAGGCCCCAGGTCGCAAGCAAGGTATCGAACGGGCGCGCGTACAAGGGACGGATGAGCCAGCGCTCCACGATCCATCCGATTGCGCCGCAGACCACGATCGCCAAAGGCGCAGCGGCCATGAGTGGAAGCCCCCACTTCTGCGCCACAACGACGGCGTACGCGCCCAGCATGACGAACTCGCCGTGCGCCATATTCAGTACGCCCAGCAATCCGAACACGATCGCAAGGCCGAGCGTCGTCAAAGTGAGGGTTGCCAGGGCGTAAGCCAGGTTGAGTCCGTCAAGCGTGATGGCACCGCTCATTGTTGGCGACCCGGACAGTCAGACTCAAACCTTGCAAGTCTGCCCCGAAGACACATGGGGAAATGTCTTCACAACCCTGAAACCATGGTCGGTGGCTTGCGCGACGTAAATATTCTGGTCGACATGGCGGGCGTGCATCGTCACCGGACCGCGCGGCCCGTCGTAGGTCGCGCCTTCCGACGCAGGGTCCATGTCTGCAACCTTCAGGCTGTTGGCCTTCTTGGCAATCGCGTCGAGCATCAGGAAGCCCTCAAACACCGATTCGGCCAAATCGTTCAAGGCCGGCGCCTTCTCTCCGAATCGCTTGAAGTAGACATTGGAAAACCCCTTGGCGGCAGGCGTATCGATGTTTGCGAAGTAGCCCATGCTTGAATACAGGTTCTTCGCATTCTGAAACCCGATCCCCGCCAGAGTGTTCTCTTCGATCAACGAGCCAATGCGCACCATTTTGTCTGCAAGGCCGAAGCCCGCGAATGCGCGATTGAAGGAGACCGATGACCCACCGACCATCGACACGAGAACGGCATCGACACCGCTATCGCGAATGCGCGCCAGGCTCGAATCGAAGTTGTCGACCGTGAAAGGCACGTACTCGTCCCCCAGGACCGTGCCGCCGGCCTTGGCGATGTAGCCCTTGGCCGCCGCGTTGGTATTGCGCCCCCAGATGTAATCGTTTCCCATCAGGTACCACTTCCTGATCTTGCGCTCGGTCATGAGCCAGGGGATCGCGGGTTCGAGTTGCTGCTGTGGCGTCTCGCCATTCATGTAGGTTCCGACGGCGCATTCGCCTCCTTCATAGACGGGCGTGTAGAAATAGGGAACCTGGCCCTTGAACAAACCCACGAGCGCTCCGCGAACGGCGCTGTCATGCATGCCGATGAACACCTGGGCGCCCTCACCCTTCCAGAGCTTGAGGGCCACCTGACCAGCATCGGCCGGTGGCAGGCCCGCGTCTCCAACGACCAACTCCACCTTGCGCCCAAGAATGCCGCCCCGAGCGTTGAGTTGCTCCACCGCCAGTTCGGCGCATGCCTTGGAAGATGGCCCGAACAAGCCGGCCGGCCCACTGAGTGGCAGCAGTGCAGCGACCTTGAGAGGACCGGCCGCCCATACCGAGGCCATTGGTTGAAAGGCGCCAGCAAGGGCCACCGAGGCAGTCGTGACAAAAGCTCTGCGTTGCATGTGAATCTCCTATGGTTGTATCGGACTGATCAGGATGCTTTGGCTTTAAAGCGGTGCCAGGGCCGGCGTCGGCAGAACCCGCTCGATCGCCGCTGCAATCGACAGCAGGCGACGATCGGAATGCGCGGGACCATCCAGCGCCAAGCCCACCGGGAGGCCATCCGGCGCCAAACCCGCCGGCAGGGATATCCCCGGGATACCCGCGTTGCTGCCGGGGTCGGTGTTGCGTATGAAGCTAGGAAACGACGGCAGCTGTTGGCCGTTGAACTCGACCGTGTCTTGCGCAGACACCGCGCGCGCGGTCAGCGGTGTGGTCGGAAATACCAGCGCCTGCACCTCATGGTTCGCGAAAGCAGCCGAGTAGACCTGCTGCAACCTCGTTCGCGCCTGCAGGGCGTCGGAATAGACCTGGGGTGGAATTCCGCCGTTCGCCAGCAAGGGCTGGAGCACGCCGGCGACGTCCTTGTTGCCAATGCGCGCCACCAGGTCGGCCAGGTTGACCCCGCTGGCCGATGTCTCCAGGTAACGGGTCATCTCGGGGATGAATTCGTGCAGTGCGATGGGAAAGCCGGCCGCCTCGTTGTAGGCATCCAGTCCGGGAAGATCGACACTGACGAGAACCACACCCGCATGGCGCAGGCGTTCGAGCGCGGCCTGCATGACCGCACCCACGCCGCTGTCCAAGTCCTGCCAGAACCGCCCTGTGGGCACGCCAAGCCGCAATCCTGCGAGCGGTACGGGCGCCACCGTGCCGACATCGCCCGTGAGGATGGTGTCGAGCAACACCAAGTCCTCAACGCGGCGCGCCATCGGACCGGCCGTGTCGCGAGTGCAGGAAATAGGTGCGATGCCGCCGCTGGGTACCCGGCCGACCGTCGGGCGCAAGCCTGCAATGCCGCACAGCGCAGCCGGGACACGAACCGAGCCGCCTGTATCCGTTCCAATGGCGGCCGGGACCATGCCGGCGGCCACCACGACCGCACAGCCGCCACTGCTGCCGCCGGGGATCCGGTCCGGCGCCCACGGGTTGCCGGCGATGCCGGTGACCTGGTTGTGATTCGTGATTCCGAAGGCCAGTTCATGCAGGTTCGCCTTGCCGCTGATGAGTGCGCCGGATCGCCGCAGCCGCCCGGTCACCGCCGCGTCATGCATCGGCCGGTGCGCCAGCAGCGCCGGCGTTCCGGCCGACGTTGGCCAGCCCGCTGCATCGATGTTGTCCTTGAGCGCGATGGGCACGCCCAGCAGGGGCAGATCCTGCCCGGCCGCGATGAGCAGGTCCGCGGCCCGTGCCTGGGCGCGCAATCCTTGCGGGTCGAACGCGACGTAACCATTCAGTGCAAAATGGGTCTCGGTGCGCGCAATGAGTGCGTCGACCACGTCCGCACTCGTGATCGAACGTTCTCGCAGTTTGCGCCGCAGTTCAGTGATGCCAGGCTGTATCAGGTTCACGACTTTCCCCAGAGCGATTCCCCAAATCTTAGAAATCTCGAGGTCACTGCACACCTAACATAATTGATAGGACGAGTACGGGTTTCCACTGATTCAAGTGCCTCTTTGGCAAACTAGCATCATTCGCTTGATGTGAGTGCGGCTCCGTCCGATATCTGCCATGCATCTCTCCTCGGTACAGACTCGCGCACTCGGTGAAGTCATCCGCCTGTTGGCTGAAGCCACCGACGCGGATGCATTGCGCAAGGAGCTCGGGTTGCCGATGCTCGACTTGCTGCAGGCGGATACCTACGTTTCAATGACTTGGGATACTGCCTCTCAACGCTTCGATCGCGTACAGTCACTGAACATGTCCCTGGACAATCTGCGCAGCTGGGACGAGCACTACCGGTTTATCGACCCGCTCACGTTCCCGATGATGGAGCGGCGCCATCCCACGCTGGCAACTCAAATCCTCAACCAGCGCGACCTTTCCCGTACCGAATTTTTCAACGACTTCCTGGCCCGCGACCGCATGCACTGGGGCGTGAACCTTTATGTCTTCGCGAACGAGGAATGTACCGGCGACATGCGAATCTGGCGGCGGCGCGAACGAGGTAATTTCGATGCCAATGAGATTGATGCGCTGCGATTGGTCGAGCCTGCCTTTGCGGCGGCGCTGTCCCGCTTGCGCTGGGAATCCAATCCCGCATCGGCGCAGCAGATGCACGAGAGCGTCATGGAAGTACTCCAGCGCAGATCCGCGCTGAGCCAGCGAGAGGCGCAGGTGTCGTCTCTCGTGCTGTCCGGATGTCCCGACAAACACATTGCGAAGCGCATGGAAGTGGGACTGCCTACTGTCCGCTTCCACCTTGCCAATGCCTTCCGAAAACTGCGGGTCAGCAACCGCACACAGCTTGCCACTCGGGTCCAGGCCCTGGTCGATGGTGAAGATTCATACGCTGGCAGCACGGCAGTGGCTCAAGAGATCGGAGTCCCTGCCGCTTCCATGGCGCCTGAAGCGCGCCGGGTTTTGAGTTGAGCAACCCACCGTCCCATCACCACGCGCCGCGATGCTCGGGCATGTGGTTGATCAGCGGAAAAAAGACCAGCAGCAGCAGCGCCGCCATGACGTAGGTCCAGGACTGGACAACGCCCGGGTCGCTGGAGCGGGTCAGCAACGCGGTGACGATCGAGACCGTGGTGATGGAGCCAATCTGCAGCGACGCGGAGCGCAGTGCAGCCAGGGTGGACGAGTGCTCGGGCGCCAGCTGCAGCCCGGCATTTCGGCTGGCCGGATTGATGGCGCCGCTGCCAGCGCCCACGAGGAACGCGGCACCGGCCAGCCAGGCGTACGGCGACAGGCCGGCCACCGGGTGCAGCGCGAGCAACACCAGTCCGGTCGCAATCACGGCGCTCCCCACATACAGCGGCAGCCGATGCCCGGTGCGCCGTAGCACCAGCGCGCCCGCGACGGACAGCAGGATGGCGGCGGCCCCCTGCGCGATCAGCAGCGTGCCGGAGCCCAGCGCGTCGATCCCGTAGCGATTCGCCGCGTACAGCGGAATCAGCGCCACCGCACCCTGGGTGATTCCGCCGAAAGTCGCGTTCACGAGGTTGACCGTGCCGAAGCCCGGCCCGTAGATCAGGCGAGGGGCTATGAACGGGTGCACGGCGCGGTTGATATGGCGCACGAATACGCTCACGCAGACGAAGGCAAGGATCAGCGGCACCACGAACGCGAGCGATCCAATGCGTGCGTTCGTCTCGCCCAGATAGCTGATGGCCAGCATGCCGGCCAGCAGGCCGGCGCCAAGCAACGCCATGCCGGCGACATCCATGCCGGCCTGGTGCCGCGTTGTGCGCCGGCGGTCGTGCGGTATGTAGCGCCACGCCAGCACGATGACCACCAACCCGATCGGCACGTTCACGAAGAACACGCTGCGCCAGGACCAGTACGACACGAACAGCCCGCCGAACACCGGCCCGATCATGGCGCCGACCGGAAAGATGCTGCCGAACAGGCTGACCGCGCGATCCCGCGCGTCGCCGAAATGGTCCACGACGATCCCGGTCGCCGATGGCGTGAAGCCCGCTCCGCCGGCCGCCTGCACCGCGCGCAGCGCGATCAGCACGAAGATGTTGTCAGCGAGGCCGCAACACAGCGATGCCGCGGTGAACGCAGCGACCGAGCCGAGGAACACCCTGCGGCGCCCGTAGCGTTCGCTGAGTTTGCCGCTGATCGGCAGCATCAGCACGAAGCCGAACGAGTAGGCCGTGATGGTCCATCCAGCCCAGTTGATGGATGTCTGCAACCCCTCCTGCAGTGAGCGCAAGGCCGTCGCCACGATCGTCAAGTCGATCGACATCATCAGCAAGGCCAGAGCGACGATCGTGAACACCAGCACGCGGCGCACGGGCCGGCCCGCTTCGACTGCGACCGCGGCCCCGTTGGCTGCAGGGGCATCGGTCGGGGCAGTCTTGCTATGCATGGTTCAAACTTTCAACGTCTTGCGCGAGTCGCCCTGCATTGTGCCCAGTTCCGGCATCATCCGCGCGGATGGTGTTTTGCATGCAACTGCTTGAGCCGTTCGCGCGCCACGTGCGTGTAGATGGTGGTGGTGGAAATGTCCGCATGCCCCAGCAGCATCTGCACCGCGCGCAGGTCGGCGCCGTGGTTCAGCAGATGCGTGGCAAAGGCGTGACGCAGGGTATGCGGCGACAGCGGCGCGGTGATGCCGGCGGCGAGCGCGTGCTTCTTCACGATCATCCAGAACATCACGCGCGTCATGCCGCTGCCGGCCCGGGCGCCGCGATGGGTCACGAACAAGTCCTCACTCTGCCGGCCAGCCAGCAACCCGGGACGGACCTCGGTCACATAGCGCTCGATCCACAGGCGCGCCACCTCGCCAAACGGCACCAGGCGCTCCTTGCTGCCCTTGCCGAGCACGCGCAGCACGCCCTCGTTCATGCTCACGTTGAAGGTCTTGAGTGCGACCAGTTCGCTCACGCGCAGCCCGCTGGCGTACATCAACTCCAGCATGGTGCGCTCGCGCAGGCCCAACGGATTCTGCGTATCCGGGGCCTGCAGCAACGCCTCCACCTGCGCTTCGGTCAGGGTCTTGGGCACTCGCAGCGCCTGCTTCGCGGCTTGCAGCTTCAGGGTCGGGTCCGCCGCCACGCCGTGCTCGCGCAGCGCCCAGCGAAAGTAGCGCTTGAACACGGTCAGCCGCCGGTTCGCGGTCGTCGCCTTGGTCGCTGCATGCTTGAGCGCGAAGTAACTGCTCAGGTGGCTTTCGGCGGTGTCGTTCAGGTGAACCCCCTGCCCGCCCAGCCAGTCGGCAAACAGGCTGAGGTCGCGCCGGTAGGCGGTCAGGGTGTTCCTGGACAAGCCTTCTTCCAGCCACAGCGTGTCCACGAAGTTGTCGATGCTGGACTGGCTTGCGGGGCTCATTCGTTGAAGATAACAAAAATGGTCTCCGCGTGCGGTTATTCTCGACCCGGTGAACTACCCGCAACTCCTGTTTCCCGATTTTTCGCTGATTCTGTGCGGCTACCTGATCTGCCGCCACACGGCGCTGAACCGCACCGTCTGGGAACCGGTGGAAAGCCTGGTGTACTACTTCATGTTTCCGGTGCTGCTGTTCCAGTCGATCATCAAGAGCCCGCTCGATTTTGGCACCGCGTCGAACCTGATCGCGGCGGGGCTGCTCCTGGTGGCGACCGGCATCGCGCTGGCCTATGCGCTGCCGTACCTGCCCTGGGTCGGGCGCCATATCCAGCCGCGCGACCACGCCGCCAGCGCGCAGACCGCATTCCGCTTCAACTCGTTCATCGGCCTGGCGCTGGCGGGCAAGCTGGCGGGCCCCGAGGGGCTACTCATGGTCTCGATCCTGATCGGCGTCAGCGTGCCCCTGACCAACATCGGCGCGGTGTTTCCGATGGCGCGGCACGCCAACCTCGGGCTGGCACGCGAACTGGTGCGCAACCCGCTGATTCTGGGCACCGCTTTCGGCCTGGCGGGCAACCTGCTCGGCGTGCATATCCCTTCCTGGCTGGAGCCCACGGTGACGCGCATCGGCGGCGCCTCGCTGCCACTCGGGCTGATGGCGGCCGGCGCCGGCATGCAACTGGGGCATCTGTCCCGCGGCAAGACACTGGCCGTGGCCACGCTCTCGATCCGCCACCTGATCCTGCCGCTGGTCGCCCTGGGCCTGTCCCACGCGCTGCGGCTGGAGCCGCGGCAAACCACCGTGCTGCTGATGTTCTCCGCCCTGCCCACCGCGTCGAGCTGCTACGTGCTGGCTGCGCGCATGGGCTACAACGCTGCATACGTGGGCGGCCTGGTCACGCTGTCGACCATCCTGGGCATGCTCAGTCTGCCTTTCGCGCTCGGGTTGCCACGCTAGGCAAGCGCCGTTTACTATTCGTTTTATAGCAAACAACGATTTATGGATAACGGCTACAAGCCTAAATCGTTGCTACTGCGCGAGTGCCCACGCAACGTGCTCGCGCACCAGCGCGCTGGGATCATCGACGCGCCGGCGCAGCGCGTCCACCAGCACCGGATCGCGCGCAAGGCACAGCGCGTTGCCCAGGGCCACCGCTACGTTGCGCAGCCAGCGCTCGTGGCCGATACGCCGGATCGGGCTGCCCTCGGTGAAGCGCAGGAACTCCTCCTCGCTCCATGCAAACAGGGTCGCCAGCTGCGCGCCGCTCAGGCCCGCGCGCTCGTCGAAATCGGGCAAGGCGCTGCGCTGCGCAAACTTGTTCCAGGGGCAGGCCAGCTGGCAGTCGTCGCAGCCGTAGATGCGGTTGCCGATCAGCGCGCGCAGTTCCAGTGGAATCGGCCCCGCGTGCTCGATCGTCAGGTATGAGATGCAGCGCCGCGCATCGAGCCGGTACGGCGCGACGATGGCGCCGGTCGGGCACGCGGCCATGCAGGCGCTGCAGCTGCCGCAGTGTTCGGGTACGGGCTCGCTAGCCGGCAGCGCCAGGTCCACGTAAATCTCGCCCAGGAAAAACATCGAGCCGGCGTCGCGGCTGAGCACCAGCGTGTGCTTGCCGCGCCAGCCCTGGCCGCTGCGCGACGCAAGCTCGGCCTCCAGCACCGGCGCCGAATCCGTGAACACGCGGTGGCCGAACGGCCCCAGATGTTCCGCCACACGGTCACTGAGCTTTTGCAGCCGCGCGCGCAGCACCTTGTGATAGTCACGGCCGCGCGCGTAGACCGATACGATGCCTTCCCGCGGCCGGTTCAGGCGCTCGAATTCAACGGCCTGCCACGCCTCTGGCGCGCCCGAGGGCAGGTAGTCCATGCGTGCCGTGATCACGCTGACGGTGCCCGGCACCAGTTCGGCGGGACGTGCGCGCCGCAGGCCATGCGCCGCCATGTAACTCATGTCGCCATGGAACCCTTGGGCCAGCCAGGCCATCAAACCCGCTTCGGCCGAAGACAGATCCACCCCCGCCACGCCGATTTGGGAGAATCCCAGCTCGCGGGCCCAAGTCTGAATCCGCAATACCAATTGGCGCGCGTCGATAGCGACGGCGCTGATGCGATGAGATGCCACAGCATGATTGTAGAAAGCACAGCCCACCCCGTCATGACACGCGCCATGGTCTGGCAGACCGAGACCGACACGCGGGCATTCGCCCGGCAACTGGCCGCGCATGCCGCGCTGCGCAACGCCTTTGTCGAACTGCACGGCGAGCTCGGTGCCGGCAAGACCACCTTCGTGCGGCATCTTCTGCATGCCCTGAATGTGCGCGGGCGCATCAAGAGTCCAACCTACGCGGTGGTGGAACCGCACGCTGTCGATGGTCTGAATATCTGGCATTTCGATTTCTACCGTTTCGACGACCCGCGCGAATGGGAAGACGCCGGCTTTCGCGACATCTTTGCAAGCGATGGACTCAAGCTGGCGGAATGGCCCGAAAAAGCAACACATTACCTGCCGCGAGCCGACCTTGCTATTAAAATGGAAGCCATGTTGGATGAGTCTCGCAAGGTGCGCCTTCTGGCGCATACGCCACTCGGGCGGGAGCTGCTGGCATGACCCGCGAACACCAGCCCCCCGCGGCAGCGCCGGACGCTGCGCAAGACCGCGCCGTGGCGCCGCAGGCCAGGCCCGTCAACCGCCGCCTTCTGCTCCAGTCCGGCACGCTGGTGCTGATGCTGGGCGTGCGCGAAATTGCGCGCGGCGCCACGATCGTGGCAGTGCGGGTCTGGCCCGCGCCGGAGTACACGCGCGTCACCATCGAGTCCGACGGCCCCTTGAAGACCCGCCAGATCTTCGTGCCGAATCCGCCGCGGCTCGCGGTCGACATCCAGGGCATCGACCTTGATCCGCAATTGCGCGAACTGGTGGGAAAGGTCAAGTCGAACGACCCGTTCATCAGCGGCGTGCGCGTTGGGCAGAATGCGCCGGATGTGGTGCGGCTGGTGCTGGACCTCAAGCAGCCGACCCGGCCGCAGGTGTTCTCGCTCTCGCCCGTGGCCGCATACCGCTACCGGCTGGTGCTCGACCTGTATCCCACTCGGGCGGTGGATCCGCTGGAAGCGCTGATCGCCAGCCAGTTGGGAAATGGCTCTCCCGATGCGGAGACGAATCGACTCGCGAGCGCGGCCCCGGACCCGTTGGGCGAGTTGATGACGCGCGAGCTGCAACGATCCGAAACCGGGGCGCGTCCCCCGGAGGCTACAAAATTCGCAGCAAACTCTCCAGAATCAGAAAAGGGGTCTAACCAAAAAGATTCGCCGGCCCTGGCGGCGCTGACCGGCAAGGTGGATCGGCTCATCATCATTGCGATCGACCCTGGCCATGGCGGCGAGGACCCGGGCGCGACCGGGCCCGCCGGGACGCACGAGAAAAACGTGGTGCTGAACATCGCGCACCTGGTGCGCGACCGCATCAATGCCACGACCTTGAACGGCGACCCGATGCGCGCGTTCATGACGCGCGACGCGGACTTTTTCGTGCCGCTGCAGGTGCGCGTTCAAAAGGCGCGGCGCGTCAAGGCCGACCTGTTTGTCAGCATTCACGCCGACGCGTTCATTACACCGATGGCGCGCGGCGCCAGTGTGTTTGCGCTGAGCCAGGGGGGCGCTTCCAGCGCCGCCGCAAAATGGATGGCAAACCGGGAAAACAACGCCGACCTGATTGGCGGCGTGAACGTGCACGCGAAGGATGCGCAGGTGCAACTCACGCTGCTCGACATGAGCACCACCGCGCAGATCAAGGACAGCCTCAAGCTGGGCAGCGCCCTGCTCGACGAGATCGGCGACGTGGGCAAGCTGCATCAGGGGCGGGTCGAGCAGGCCAGCTTCGCCGTGCTGAAGGCGCCCGACATTCCCAGCGTGCTCGTCGAAACGGCCTTCATCAGCAACCCGCAGGAAGAGGCCAAGCTCAACACCCCCGAGTTCCAGCACAAGATGGCCGATGCCATCATGCAGGGCATCCTGCGCTATTTCTCCAAAAACCCGCCGCAGCCACGCAACCGCGTGATCTGATCGGCCGCAGCGGGCGCCTCAGGGCGACTCGATGAGCGCGGGAGATTGCCGCACCCGCTCGCAGACCTGCTCCCAGTTGGGCGGCACGCAGCCACGCTGCATCACGCACAGGCTGGCGCTGGCCAGCGCATGCGCCAGCACGCGCCTGCAGCTGGCGTCGTCCAGAGCCTGCACCGCCTCCCGGCCGGCCTGACCCGAGCGCAGCAGCGCCGCCAGCAGGCCGGCCAGAAAGCTGTCGCCCGCGCCCACGGTATCGACCACGGCCAGCGGTTGCGCTTCGCGCGCGCGCCAGCCACGCCCATCGCGCGCCAGCAAACAGGCGCCCGCTCCGCCCAGCGTGAGCACCAGCAACGCCGCCCGGGAGCCGGCCAGCAACCGGCCCGCCTGTGCCTGCGCGCTCTCGCCCGACTGCCCGAGGTGCACCAGATCCTCGTCGCTGACCTTGATGATGTCGGCCAGCTGCAGCGCGTCATGCACGTTGCGCCGATACGCGGCAAGATCCGGCATGACCGACGGGCGCAGGTTCGCGTCCACCACCACCAGCCGGCCCGCCGCGCGCTGCGCGTGCAGCCACGGCAGGTAGCTGCCGGCATCGGCTGCGGCCAGTGCCAGCGCCCCGGTGCAGACCACACTCAGGTTGCCTTGCACGGCGCACGCGCGGGCCATGCCTGGCGCATCGACAGCGCGGTCCGCCACCTGCTCGCGGTAAAAGGCGTAATCCGGGTGCCCATCCGCGGTCAAGGCCACGACGGCGAGCGAGGTGGCCTGCGGCACCGGTTCCATGCGCGCCAGCTGCACGCCCTCGTCCAGCAGCGCCCGCGCGAGCTGACGCCCGAACCGGTCACCTGACAGCGGGTTCAGGTACAGCGTGCCAATGCCCTGGCGAGCCAGCGCGCGCGTGAGGTTGTAGACCGCACCGCCCAGGCAGGCCTCGAAGCGGCCGTCGCTTTGCGCTATCAGGTCGATCAGCGCTTCACCCGCGGTTGCAACTTGGATCCTGTTCATAGGGTTTTCCATTAATAAAACAACTTGATTTAATTACTGTGACTGCACTATAGTCCAGTCACGCTGACTCGTAAAGCGTGCGAACCAAATCCAATCCTTTAACCGGACCCCGTGTCCCCTGGAGACTCTTCATGCAATCCACGACCGCCAAATTCATGTTGTCCGCGTTGGCTCTGGCCGCGTCCACCGCCTTCGCCGCTGGTGAGCCCATCATCGGCCTGATCACGAAAACCGACACTAACCCCTACTTCGTGACCATGAAAAAAGGCGCTACGGCCGAGGCCAGCAAGCTGGGTGCCAAGTTGCTCACCGCCGCCGGCAGGATGGATGGCGACAATGCCGGACAGGTGACGGCCATCGAGAACATGGTCGCCGCGGGCGCCAAGACCATTCTGATCACGCCGAGCGATGCGAAGGCCATCGTACCGTCCATCAAGAAGGCCGAGGCGCAGGGTGTGATGTTCATTGCGCTGGACAGCCCGACGGAGCCGATGAATGCGGTCAATGCGCTGTTCGCCACCAACAACTACCACGCCGGCGAGCTGATCGGCGAGTACGCCAAGGCAGCACTGGCGGGCAAGCCCGCGAAGATCGCCATGATGGACCTGTTTCCCGGAAACCCGGTCGGCGCACAGCGCCACAACGGCTTCATGAAGGGCTTCGGAATGAAGGCTGCGGGCCCCGAGAGCAACGAACTGTCCACCAACCCGGCCATCGTGTGCTCGGCCGACAGCTACGGCGACCAGGCCAAGGGTCAGACCGGCATGGAGAACTGCCTTCAGAAGGATCCTGATATCAACCTGGTCTACACCATCAACGAGCCTGCAGCGGCGGGTGCCTACCAGGCGCTGAAGGCAGCCGGCAAGGAAAAAGGCGTGTTGATCGTCTCGATTGACGGCGGCTGCCATGGCGTGGAGAACGTGAAGGCCGGCGTGATCGCGGCCACCTCACAGCAATACCCGCTGAAGATGGCGGCCATGGGGGTGGAAGCGGGCGTCAACTACGCGAAGACCGGCAAGAAGGTTGCGGGCTACACGGACACCGGCGTCAACCTGATCACCGACAAGCCGCTGCCAGGCGTCCCCAGCAAGAACACCCAATACGGCCTGGACATGTGCTGGGGCAACAAGTAAGCGCCGCTGCCCCGAGCCCGAAAACGGCAGCGAATCGTACGCCGCCGTCCCCCTCAGCCTCCGCCGGAGACAACATGTCCATCACCAAACCTTCCTGGCTGCCGCCCGTCGCCACGCTCGGCCCGCTGATCGCGCTGCTACTGGCGGTGATCTTCTTCGCCACGCAAAGCGACCGCTTCCTGTCGGTGCAGAACTTCTCGCTGATCCTGCAGCAGGTCATGGTGGTGGGCTTGATTGCCATCGGCCAGACGCTGATCATCCTGACCGCCGGCATTGATCTGGCGTGCGGCGCGGTGATGGCGCTGGGCGGCATCGTGATGACCAAGCTGGCCGTGGACAGCGGCATGAACGCGTATCTCGCGATCGCGTGCGGGCTGCTGGTGTGCATGGCGTTCGGGCTCATCAACGGGCTGCTCGTCACGCGCATCCGGCTGCCGTCGTTCATCGTGACCCTGGGCACGCTGAACATCGCCTTCGCGTTCACGCAGCTGTACTCCGGCGCGCAGACCATCACGGGCCTGCCGCCGGCGATGACCTTCTTCGGCAACACCTTCCGGCTCGGCAACGCGGAGATCAACTACGGCTCCCTACTGATGCTCGCGCTGTATCTCTTCATGTGGTGGGGCCTGCGCGAGACGCAGCCCGGACGCCACGTCTACGCCGTCGGCAACAACCCCGAGGCGACCCGCCTGACCGGGATCGCGACCGATCGCGTGCTGCTGGGCGTGTACGTGACCGCCGGACTGTTCTACGGCATTGCTTCGCTGCTGTCGGTGGCGCGCACCGGCGTGGGCGACCCGAATGCCGGACAGACCGAGAACCTGAGCGCGATCACCGCCGTGGTGCTGGGCGGCACCAGCCTGTTCGGCGGGCGCGGCATGATTCTGGGCAGCCTGCTCGGGGCGCTCATCGTGGGCGTGTTCCGCAATGGCCTGACCTTGATGGGCGTGGCCTCGGTCTACCAGGTGCTGATTACCGGCATCCTGGTCATCCTGGCGGTCACCACCGACCAGCTCTCGCGCAAAGGAGCACGCTGATGAATACGCCCCAGCAAAAGCCGGCGCTCGTGATGGAGGCCCGCGGCCTGGTCAAACGCTACGGCCAGGTCACCGCGCTCGATGGCAGTGATTTCGAGCTGCGCGCGGGCGAGATCATGGCCGTGATCGGCGACAACGGCGCGGGCAAATCCTCGCTGATCAAGGCGCTGTCCGGAGCCACCATCCCCGACGAGGGCGAGATTCGTCTGGACGGCCGCGTGATCCACTTCAAATCGCCCATCGACGCACGCCGCGAGGGCATCGAGACGGTGTACCAGGACCTCGCGGTGGCGCCCGCGATGACGATTGCCGAGAACCTGTTCATGGGCCGCGAGATCATCAAGACCGGCTGGCTCTCCAGGCTGCTGCGCGTGGTCGACAAGAAGCAGATGCTGGAGCAGAGCATCGCGCGCATGAACGAGCTCAAGGTCGGCATCCGCTCCATGACGCAGGCGGTGGAAACGCTCTCGGGCGGGCAGCGCCAGTGCGTTGCGGTGGCGCGCAGCGCCGCGTTCGCCAGGCACGTCGTGATTCTGGACGAACCGACCGCCGCGCTCGGCGTGAAGGAGGGCAACATGGTTCTCGAGCTGATCCGGCGCGTGCGCGACAAGGGACTGCCGGTGATCCTGATCAGCCACAACATGCCGCATGTGTTCGAGGTGGCCGACCGCATCCACGTGGCCCGGCTGGGCCGGCGCGCGGCCCTGCTGAACCCCAAAAAAATCAGCATGAGCGACACCGTGGCGGTGATGACGGGCGCGATGAGCCCACAGGACATTCCGGCGGAATGCCTGGCGCATTGAGGTTGCGTGAAAACCATTGCCCATGATCCCGAGGCCCGCCGCGCCCAAGCCAGGTCTCCCGCGCCGCTGCGCCCGCGCGGTTCCAACCACGTGGGCATGCGCCAGTTCAACGAGCGCGTGGTGTTGCAGGCGATCCGGCTCCATGGCAGCCTGCCCAAGGCCGAACTGGCGCGGCTGACCGGGCTCACGGCACAAACCATCGGCCTGATCACGGCGCGACTCGAGGACGACGACCTGCTGGTCAAGCAGGCGCGCGTGCGCGGGCGCATCGGCCAGCCCTCGGTGCCACTCGCCCTGAACCCGGATGGCGCCTTCGCCATCGGCATCAAGGTCGGGCGCCGCAGCACCGACTGGCTGCTGGTGGACTTCACGGGTCGGGTGCGCGAGCGCCGCACGCTGGACTACGACTTCCCGGACGCGCAAACCTTGCTTCCGGCGATCGACCAGCACCTGCAGTCGCTCGCCCGCACGCTGGGGCCGCTCAGCACCCGTCTGGTCGGCGTGGGCGTGGCCGCGCCGTTCCAGCTTGGCGGCTGGCACCGCCTGCTGGGTCTGTTGCCGGCCCGCTCCGACACGTGGAACCAGATCGACCTGGGAGCGCGGGTGCAGGCCATGACGGAGCTGCCCGTGAGTTTTGCGCGCGACACCATGGCCGCCTGCGTGGCCGAACTGGTGGCCGGGCGCGGGCGCGATCTCAAGAGCTTTCTGTATCTGTTCGTGGACACTTTCGTGGGCGGCGGACTGGTCATCAACTCCCATCCACACGCCGGCGTGCACGGCAATGCGGGCGCCGTCGCCTCGCTGCCGCTGGAGCTGGCGCGCGGCGCGGGCAAGCCCGATCAGCTCATCGGCCGGGCCTCGCTGTGGGAACTGGAGCAGCGCCTGCGCGCGCGTGGCCTCGACCCCAGCGCCGCCTACGACGAGCGCGCCCTGCAGGCCGGTTGCACGGCCGAGACCGAGGCATGGCTCGCGGGCGCCGCGAACGCGCTGGCGCAGTGCATCACGAGCGGCATGGCCTTCCTCGACATCGAAGCCGTGGTCATTGATGGCTCGTTTGCGCCAGCGCTGCGCCAGCGCCTGATAGAGCACACCTCTGTGGCGCTCTCCGGCTATAGCTGGGAGGGCCTGTGGCAGCCGGCGCTGCACACGGGCAGCATCGGCACCGATGCGCGCGCATTGGGCGGCGCGTTGTTGCCGCTGCACGCCAATTTTGCGCCCGACCGCGAGCTGTTCCTCAAGGTCATGGCCTGACGGCTCAGACCTTGGTCGCCTCGCCGGGTTGCCCGCCAGGCTTTTTTCGCCCGGCGCGCCAGGCGCCGAAAATCGCGATCAGCCCCGGGATCAGGATCAGCGCCCAGATCACTTTTTCGAGGTTCGCTCTGACGAACGGAATATTGCCGAAGAAATAGCCCACGGTGACCAGCCCCCCGACCCACAGGGCTCCGCCGGCGACATCGAACAGCGTGAACTTGCGCCGCGTCATCCGGGCCACGCCCGCCACGAAGGGCGCGAAGGTGCGCACGAAGGGCATGAAGCGTGCCGCCACGATGGTGATGCCGCCGTAGCGCTCGTAAAAGCGGTGCGCCTGTTCGAACGCGCGCTTGTTGAAGAACTTCGAGTCCTCCCACTGAAACACGCGGGGGCCGAAATAGTGGCCGATCGTATAGTTGGACTGGTTGCCCAGCACCGCGGCGGCCAGCAGCAACAGAACGGTCAACGGGTAGTTCATCAGGCCCACGCCGCACATCGCGCCCGCCACGAACAGCAGCGAGTCGCCCGGCAGGAACGGCATCACCACGAGGCCAGTCTCGACAAAGATGACCAGAAACAGCAGCGCATAGACCCACAGGCCGTAGCTTGCGACAAACGCCTCCAGGTGCTTGTCCACGTGCAGGATGAAGTCGATCACAAAGGCAATGAGGTCCATGGGCAGCGATTATCCCAGTACCCCTAAAATGATCCGGTGAATGCGCCCATCGCCACTGCGGCAGCTCCCGGCACCCGCCGCCCGATCCGCGAACTGCCCGAGGACCTGATCAGCCAGATCGCGGCCGGCGAGGTGGTCGAGCGTCCGGCCTCGGTGGTGCGCGAACTGGTGGACAACGCGCTCGATGCGGGCGCCACCCAGGTCACGTTGCGGCTGCTGGCGGGCGGCGTGCGGTTGATTTCGGTGGAGGACGACGGCGCGGGCATTGCCCGCGAAGAATTGCCCATCGCGCTCAAACGCCATGCCACGAGCAAGATCGCGAGCCTCGCCGAACTGGAATCGGTCGAGACCATGGGGTTTCGAGGTGAGGCCTTGGCCGCTATCAACTCAATAGCCGACTGCACAATCTTGTCAAGGGCTACAGGCCAATCCAGCGCCCATTCACTGGATGGCCGCACGGGCGAGCTGAAACCCGCCGCGCGCGCCACGGGCACCACGGTGGAAGTGAAGGAGCTGTTCTTCAGCGTGCCGGCGCGGCGCAAATTCCTCAAGACCGATGCGACCGAACAGGCGCACTGCGTCGAGGCCGTGCGCCGCCACGCGCTGGCGCGGCCCGACGTGGGCTTTGCCATCTGGGCCGAGGGCAAACTGGTGGAGCAGTGGCGTGCCTGCGGCAGCGACGATGCCGCGAGGACGCGCCGTCTCGGCGACGTGCTGGGCGGTGATTTCATCGAGCAGTCGGTGACGGTCGACTATCGCGCCGGCGCGCTGCGCGTAAGCGGGCGCGCGGGCATTCCCGACGCCGCGCGCTCGCGCGCCGACCAGCAGTTCTGCTATGTCAACGGCCGCTTCGTGCGCGACAAGGTGCTCGCGCATGCAGCCCGCAGCGCGTACGAGGACGTGCTGCACGGCCAGCGCCAGCCGGTGTATGCGCTGTACGTGGAGATCGACCCGGCGCGGGTCGACGTGAACGTGCACCCGACCAAGATCGAGGTGCGCTTTCGCGACAGCCGCGAAGTGCACCAGGCCGTGCGCCACGCGGTGGAGAATGCGTTGGCCACGCCACGGGCCGCGGCCGCGCTGGCGGCGGCAGCCACCGTCGCGACGCATTCCGTGGCGCCAGAATTTGAGTCAAATCGGCCTCTAGCCCATACATCATGGGGACAATCAGCTATTGATTTTGCAGCGAGGCAAAATCACCGCATCTCCGACTTAGAGGCGCCGTGGCTCGGTGGACAGTCTGGTTCGCCCACAGCGGTTAGCCACTTCGATGGCACCACCACCGCTCTGGCCGCGCCAGTCGAAGTCGTCACCTCCATTCACGACAGCGCGTCGACCCTTCCACCAACTCAGGACCGGGCAGGCTCCGGGCCAATGGCATCGACGGCACTTCCCGCGGGCCACTGGCCGCTGGGCCGCGCACTCGCCCAGCTCCAGGGCATCTACATCCTGGCCGAGAACACGCAGGGGCTGGTCATCGTGGACATGCACGCGGCGCACGAGCGCATCGTCTATGAGCGCCTCAAAATGCAACTGGACGGCGCCGCCATCGCGAGCCAGCCACTGCTGATCCCCGCCACCTTCGCGGCCACGCCGCAAGAAGTCGCCACCACGGAGGCGCACAGTGATACCCTGGCCACGTTGGGGCTGGAGATCACGCCGTTCTCGCCCAAAACCCTGGCGGTGCGCGCCGTGCCCACGTCACTGGCCCAGGGCGACGCGGTGGAGCTGGCGCGCAGTGTGCTGGCCGAGCTCAGCGCACACGACGCCAGTACCGTGATCCAGCGCGCGCAGAACGAGCTACTGTCCACGATGGCCTGCCACGGCGCGGTGCGCGCGAACCGCCAGCTCAGCGTGGACGAGATGAACGCGCTGCTGCGCCAGATGGAGCGCACAGAGCGCTCCGACCAGTGCAACCATGGCCGCCCCACCTGGCGCCAGGTCACAATTCGCGAGCTGGACAACTGGTTCATGCGCGGGCGCTAGCAGTCGTATTACACAATGTGGCCGCGGCGCGCGCGGGCAGGTAAGGAGGGATTTCTGCCAAGCGATCAAGGGAACACGATGAAGTTTTTCGGTGTTTTTGCAGTGTCTGCACTGCAGCTGACACGCCTCAGTCATGGCTGTACTTTCAACGCACTGAAGGGGTGCTACGCATTGCGCACTGAAGTAAATGATTAACGAAGAACAGTTGGCGGCTTTACTGGCAGACCTCGAGCCGGAAGAGAGCCAGGCGCAGATGGCATATCGCGTCCTGGAAGAAATGATCGTTACGCTGCAATTGCCACCTGGAAGCAAAATCTCGGAAAAATCCCTGCATCGGTCGCTCGGGATCGGCCGCACTCCGCTGCGTGAGGCATTGCAACGCCTGGCGATTGAAGGCACGGTCAAAATCCTGCCACGCGCCGGCGTGATCGTTTCCGACATTGACCTGGCCGACCAGTTCAAACTGATCGAGGTACGACGTGAGCTGGAAAAAATTCTGGCCGGGCGAGCCGCCCGGCTGGCCAGCCCCGAAGAGAAGCAACATTTTCTCGACCTTGCTGGAGCATTCGAGGCGGCCGGCCAGAAAGATGATGAATCCATCTTCATCCATGCCGACCGCGAATTCAACGCCCTGACGCTCAAGGCGGCGCGGAACAACTACGCTACCTGTGCCATCGGTCCCATCGCGGCGCAGACCCGCCGTTTCTGGTTTCTCCATTTCAAGCGCTTTGGCAATCTGGCACGAGTCTCGCGCCTGCACATGGCCATTGCCCGCGCGATTGCAGTTGGTGACGAATCCGATGCCCGCGCCGCATCCGACCGGCTGATCGATTACGTCGAAGAGTACACCCAGCAGACGCTGCAATCGATGCTCTAGCGTATTGACCAAAGGCAGTTACTTCGTCACTGGGCCCATGCGCTCTACGATCCGCTGACCTGGCCCCCAAACTACCTGCCCCCTGGGTCCAGCATCGATTCCTTGACCGTTTCGCGCCAGGAATCACTCCCCGGAGCCGATCCGGCATCTAAGTAGTTTCCCTTGCTGCATTATTTTTTTCTTGCCAAGCAGGCAAAGCAGGTCTAATCTTCATTCGTTTTGTGACATGTCAGTGATATGTTTATCCCATGGCAAAACTTTGCGCAACCTCCCGTCAAACCCTGTCCAACACCCCTGCCATCTCACGGAGACAACCAATGAACCCTGTTTCTGCCTCTAACCCGTTCGCCAGGGAACCCAACCGCTGGTGGCAACTGGTCTTCGGCTTGATCGCCATGATGGCCATCTCCAGCCCCCAGTACGTCTGGGCACTGTTCACCAAGCCGCTGACCGCGTCCCTCGGCGCTCCCCTCGCCGAGGTCCAGGTGGCGTTTTCGCTGTTGATCGTCTTGCAGACGTTTCTGGCCCCCTTTCAGGGTTATCTGATCGACAAATTCGGGCCTCGCCTGCTGATGTCTGCCGGCGCAGCACTCACGGGCCTGAGCTGGGTTCTGTCCGCCGAGGTGCATAGCCTGTGGGGCATCTATTTTGCCTACGGCGTCCTGGGCGGCATCGGCACCGGAATCATCTACGTCGGGGTGGTCGGCCTGATGGTGCAGTGGTTCCCGGACAAGCGCGGCCTGGCCGCTGGCCTGGTCGCTGCCGGCTACGGGTTTGGCGCGATCCTCACCACGTTTCCCATCGCCAACAGTCTGACATCCGCTGGCCTGTCGCATACCCTCATGGTCTATGGCGTGATCATTGGTGTCGTCGGTCTGCTGGCCGCGCAGGGTATGCACCGTCCGCGGCGCGACCAAATCGCCCGGGTGACTGCCAGCGAAGAGGCCGAGCACCCAGGGCGCGAAGTCCGGCGCAGCTACAGCCCCAAGGTCATGCTGAAGACGCCCATTTTTTGGCTCATGTTTGCCATGATGACGATGATGTCCACTTCCGGCCTGATGGTGATTTCGGAAATGGGGGCGTTTGCCCGGGATTTCGGCATGACAGAGGTATCTGTATTTGGCATGGCGGCCCTGCCGCTGGCCCTGACCATAGACCGCTTTACCAACGGTTTGACCCGTCCTGTCTTTGGCTGGATATCGGACCGGATCGGCCGGGAGAGCACCATGTTCATTGCCTTCGGTCTGGAAGGTCTCGCGATGACCATATGGCTGTTGCTGCGCGGCGATGCGGTCATCTTTGTTCTCATGTCGGGAGTCGTCTTCTTTGGATGGGGCGAGATCTTCTCGCTGTTCCCCTCCACCCTGACGGACACTTTCGGCACGAAACATGCAACCACCAACTACGGTTTTCTCTACATGGCACAGGGCGTCGGTTCCATCCTGGGAGGTCCCGTCGCGGCTTTGTTGCACCACGCCACCCATTCCTGGATGCCGGTGTTCATTGCCATCATTTCCATGAACTTCCTGACCGCCATTCTTGCGCTTGTCGTGCTGAAACCGATACGCAAAAAATGGATCACCCAATCGAAAATGATGACCGCAGACGAACCAGCTACTTCCGTTGTCATAGGCGCGGTGGTTCAATAATTCTTCCCCCGAGGGCGGACCGCAGCGGCACTCGCCTGGTTCACCCGGAATTGACGCGACACGCGCACTAGAGCCGCTGTCTCCACGAGGTAGCGGCATTTCAAGGATCCCAGACGATGCTCCACTCCACACAAGCCACCCGCGGCATGGCCGTTGCGCCACATTCACTGGCCGCGCAAGCCGCCCTCGCCATCCTGCAGGACGGCGGCAATGCCATCGAGGCCATGGTCGCCGCCGCCTCCACCATCGCCGTCGTCTATCCGCATATGAACGGGATTGGGGGAGATGGCTTCTGGGTCATCTCAGATCCCGGCCAGCCGGTTGTCGCGATCGAGGCGTGCGGCCCCGCAGCGGCGGGCGTCTCGTGCGAGTTTTATCGTGACCGCGGCATGAAAGAGATACCGATACGGGGACCGCTGTCGGCGAACACTGTTGCCGGGACGATCAGTGGCTGGCAACAGGCACTTGGCATCAGTGCCCGCTGGGGCGGGAAGCTGCCTCTTTCACGCTTGCTGGAGGATGCGATCCACTATGCCGGGAACGGCATCCCGGTGACCGTTTCGCAATATGCCAGCACCACCATGAAACTCGACGGGCTCGCCGACCAACCCGGATTCGCCGATGCATTCCTGGTCGATCGCCATGCACCGGTGGCTGGCAGCCTGTTCAAACAGGAGCGCCTGGGCAAGACGCTGCAGATGCTGGTCAGTGACGGGCTCGACAGCTTCTACAGGGGACAGTTGGCAGAAGCCATTGGCGCCGACCTGAGCCAGCTTGGCATACCGGTCACGCGTAACGACCTGAGCGAGTACCGGGCGCGCACGCGCACGCCATTGCACCTGCGCCATAGCCTGGGTGACCTGTACAACATGACACCGCCTACGCAAGGCCTGGTTTCACTGATCATCGTCGGACTGCTCGACCGCATCAACATTGGCCAGTACGCGCCCGACAGTGTCGAGTACATCCATCTCATCGTTGAGGCAACCAAGCAGGCATTTCGTATCCGTGACCAGTACATCACGGACCTCGACCACATGACCATCGACCCACAGGCCTGCTTGAGCGATGAATTCCTGGCGCCCTACGCGGCGGCCATTCGGCGTGACACCGCCCTTCCCTGGGCACGCGGCAAGGGGCCTGGGGACACCGTCTGGATGGGCGTGATCGACGGCGCGGGACGTGCCGTGTCGTTTATCCAGAGCATTTACCATGAGTTCGGCAGCGGAGTCGTCTTGCCACAGACCGGCATCTGCTGGCAAAACCGCGGCTGCTCCTTCTCGCTGGATGCACAGCATTTGAATGCGCTCATGCCGCGCAAAAAACCGTTTCACACGCTGAATCCGGCATTGGCCCGGTTCAAGGACGGTCGCACGATGGTATACGGCACGATGGGCGGCGATGGCCAGCCACAGACGCAGGCAGCCATATTTACACGCTATGCCGTATTTGGACAGCCGTTGCAACAAGCCATCACGGCGCCACGATGGTTGTTGGGCCGTACCTGGGGCCAGACCTCGGAGACCCTGAAATTGGAGAGCCGGTTCAGTCCGGAAATCGTCAAGGGGTTGCACCAACTGGGGCACGACGTCGAGGTAATCGGCGAATTCGATGAAACGGTAGGTCACGCCGGGGCCATCGTGCATTACCCGTCCGGCACTTTTGAAGGTGGCTTCGATCCACGCAGTAATGGCGTCGCCAGCGGCTTCTAACTCAAGGGTTTGAACAAGGCCGCCTTCTCCAGCTGCCGCTGTTTCGATCGTCACCCTGTCGTATCTCGCTAGCGTGGCGCGCCGTGCCTCTCCACTGAAAGCGTGGGCGCAAAGCCGCGGCCGCATCGCGTGCCACAATCCGCCGCATGAACGAAGCCTTTGATCCCGTTGCGCTGCTCGCTGCCGGCGCAACCGCCTGCGCACAGGCGCTGGCCGTCCGACGCGGCGGCGCCACCGAACTGTGTGAAGCGGCTATCGCCCGCATAGAGCAGATCGACGGCGCCCTGAACGCCGTCGTGGTGCGCGACTTCGACCGTGCCCGCGCACAGGCGCGTGCCGCTAATGCCGCCCTGGCACGCGGCGAGCGCCGGCCTTTGCTGGGCGTGCCGATGACGGTCAAGGAGTCGTTCAACGTTGCGGGCCTGCCCACGACCTGGGGCCTGCGACCCTACCAGGACTTTGTGCCGACACAGGACGCCGTGGTGGTGCAGCGTCTGAAGGACGCCGGCGCCGTGATTCTGGGCAAGACCAACGTGCCGCCGGGTCTGGCCGATTGGCAATGCCACAACCCGATCTATGGCCGCACCGTGCATCCGCTCGATGCGACGCGCACGCCCGGTGGTTCCTCGGGAGGCTCCGCCGCGGCGCTGGCGGCCGGCATGGTGGCGCTGGAGGTAGGCTCGGACATCGGCGGTTCGATTCGCGTGCCGGCCCATTTTTGCGGGGTTTACGGCCACAAGCCGAGCCTCGGCCTGATCCCCGGGCGCGGCCACAATTTCCCGACGCTGCCGTCGGGCGCGCCCAATGCGCTGGCGGTGGTCGGGCCGCTCGCGCATTGCGCGGCGGATCTGCAACTGGCGCTCGACGTGCTGGCCGGCCCCGACACGCTCGCCTCCGACGGCTGGAAGCTTGCCCTGCCGTCGCCGCGCCCCAAGGTCTTGCGCGACTGGCGTGTGCTGGTGCTGGCCGAGCACCCGATAGCGCGCGCGTCCAGCGAAGTGCGCGAGGCCGTCGAAATGGCAGCCCAGGCGCTCGAGCGCGGCGGCGCGGCGATCGCGAGAACGTCCGCGCTGCTGCCGGATCTGACCAGGCTGCACGAGACTTACCTGGACATGCTGCTCACCCTCACGACCCGGGGCAATCCGGCCGCCCCGAGCACACTCACGGCTTACGAGTGGCTCAGCCTGCTGGACCGGCGCGCGCATTTGCAGACGCAATGGCAAGCGCTGTTCGGCCGGTTCGACGCCGTGCTTTGCCCGCCTTTTGGCGTCACCGCATTCACGCATGTGGATGAACCGGACTGGAATGCCCGCACCATGATGATCGATGGTCAGGCGACGCCTTATGGGGCGCAGACGGCCTGGGCCGGCATGGCCACCCTGGCGGGACTTCCCGCGACCGTGGCGCCCGTCGGAACCGCGCCGGGGGGATTGCCGCGTGGCGTGCAGATCATCGGTGGGGCGTGGCAGGATCGCACAACCATCGCGCTGTCTCAGGCGCTGGCTGTTGCACCAACCTAGGCCACGCCGGCCGTGCCGCGGGCTGCGTCAGGCACGGAGGGGTGCTTCGAGCGTCGAGTCGATGAGGGCCGTGTCCGTGTACTCCGTCAACTCAATGACCCTGCCCTCACGGAAGCGGAAAACCCAGCAGTACGAATTCGCATAGGGTTTGCCAGAGGCCGTGTGGTTATGGCCCTCGCCCTCCACGACGGCGAGGTCAACTTCCGCGATGAATCTCTTAGCCGTGATGACGTTGCTTGCGCCGAGTTGAGCACTCAGAGGACCCAGCAGCTCCTTGACGACGGCATGCTTGCCGGAATACGTGCGCGACCACGCGGTCGTTCCGATGATGGTCCAGCGCACATCATCCGAAAGCAGGTCAACGAAGGGACGACCATTGCCTTTGGCCGTCTCCGCGAAAACGGACTGCAGGAGGGCCTTGTTGTACGACGCTGAAGACATGGCATTGACCTTGTGAAATGAAGATGACCCAGGACGTCCGCGGTTACAAGGTTAAACGACGGCGCCCGATTGCGCTTGTTCGGCCCGATGCCCAGCAAGACGCCGCGCCTGCAGGAACGCCCCCATATGCAACATGATGAAAATCGGCACGAGGTAAGCCGGGATAAGCAAGAGCGGCAACTGCGCCATCGGTCCGGTAGTGACGTCCCCAACGCCCCCGACAGCGTGCATCGAGCCCAGCGCGCCGGTGGTCATCGCCACCACGAGATCCAGCACCCCGAGCGCATTCCACACCACGAAGGTCTTGCTGGCTGCAAAAGTGGGTTGCCTGACGAGGACGGCCAACAACAAGGGGGCGGTGACTCCGATCGCCATATCGCCAAGCCCCGCGGGTATGGCAAAGTTCCCAGGCAATATGCCGTTGGCGTACAGGGCGAGAAATCCCAGCCCGCCGAACCTCCAGGCCTGCAAACCCATCATGACGCGAGGGTCCACCGTCAGGACAAAGTCGCGAAATGGACGCCACCACCGAAACCCGGCGAAAAACACGATGAGGGGCACCGCGAACCCGATCAGGATCGCAAGCGGCGGCGTCCCGGGCCGTCCGACGAAAGCTCCACCCGCCCCAAGCAGAAGGACGAGCGTGAGCCAGCCCGCAAGCACGACTGCGGCGACCCATTTTGTGGCCGGCGGTACAGGCGACCTCATCTGGATGGCACGCGACAGGATAGCGTCTGACATGATGTTTCCTTTCCGTAGTCACTTGCACTTTGCAAGTTGAAGTACAGTGTAGGATAATAACTTGCATTATGCAAGTGACTCACATGATGGATACCAATCGTGGCTGGAAGCGAAGATGAGCAAACCAGATGTTTTCCGACGGTCCCCCTGCCCTGTTGCCAACACGCTCGACGTCATTGGCGACAAATGGTCCCTGCTTGTCATTCGGGACATGCTGCGCGGCAAACGTACCTACGGGGAGCTGGCGGATTCGCCCGAGGGAATCCCCACCAACATCCTTGCCGACCGCCTGCGGCGCCTGGAGGAGGCGGGGATTATCGTGAGCTCCGTGTACCAGGAGCGTCCGGTTCGATACGCCTATGCGCTAAGCGCAAAGGGCCTGGCCTTGCAAGAGGTTCTGAACGCTGTGACGCGGTGGGGAAAGCAGCACATACCGGGTACGCGCACGCTGAGCGAATTCGCGGCAGACAAAGCGGGCGCGGCACCACCCCGTCGCTCAACGTTAACACGCGCCAAGGCAGCCCGCACCAGTCAGTGACATCGTAATTTTGCGAGTCATGCCCGCCGGACGATCTGGTAGGCTCAGTTGAATGTCTCCCTCGCCGCCTGTTTCGATGACTTCAACCGCCTGGCACCGAGGCGCGACGGCATGGTGAAATCGCCGGATCTCACCGCCGCAACGCTGCGCTACGTCGCGCTGGCCGGCCCCACGGCGGCCGGCAAGACGGCGGCGGCGATGGCGATCGCCGCGCAGCAGCCGACCGAGATCATCAGTGTCGATTCGGCGCTGGTGTACCGCGGCATGGACATCGGCACGGCCAAACCCGACGCGAGCGAGCTGGCCGCCGTGCCGCACCACCTGATCGACATCCGCGACCCGCTGCTGCCCTACAGTGCCGCCGAGTTCGCGGTCGATGCGCGCCGGCTGATCATCGACATCACGGCGCGCGGCAAGCTGCCGCTGCTGGTGGGCGGCACCATGCTGTACTTCAAGGCGCTGCTGCAGGGTCTGGACGCAATGCCGGCCGCCGACCCGGGCGTTCGCGCCGCGCTGGAGGCGCAGGCGCAGACCGTGGGTTGGCCCGTGCTGCACGCGGAGCTCGCGCGGGTCGACCCGGCCACGGCCGCACGGCTGGCGCCCAACGATGCGCAGCGCATCCAGCGCGCGCTGGAGGTGTATCGGGTTTCGGGCCGGCCTCTGTCTTTCTTTCAAACTACGAAAAAGATAGCTGAAACGCAATACCCCATAGAGGCCACAGCCCTTATTTCCCTGGAACCACGGGATCGCGGCTGGTTGCACGAACGCATCGCGCAGCGCTTTGATGCGATGCTGGCAGCGGGTTTTCTGGACGAGGTGCGTGCGCTGCGCGCGCGCGGCGACCTGTCCGCGCAGACGCCCGCCATGCGCTGCGTCGGCTACCGGCAGGCGTGGGAGTGGCTGGGCGCGCACGAGGCGCGCGGGGCGCACGGCGATCCACCAATGAGCGAGCTGCGCGACAAGGGAATCTTCGCCACGCGCCAGCTCGCCAAGCGCCAGCTCACCTGGCTGCGCTCCATGCCGCAGCGCCGCGTCGTGGCCTGCGACGACCCCGCGGCCGTGCGGCAGGTGCTGGCGCTGGTGCGGGCCTTTCGAGAGCAAAGTACGTGAGCCTGGTCATCACAGACTTGAGCAAACGCTATGGCGAACAGGTCGTGTTCGAGAACGTCTCGCTCGAAGTGGCGCCCGGTGAATTCGTCGCCATCGTCGGCGAGTCGGGCGTCGGCAAATCCACGCTGCTCAACTGCATGGCCGGACTGGACACCTGGGATGCCGGCTCGGTGCAGTTCGACGGCGTGGACCTCGGCGCCCTGAGCGCCGACCAGCGCGCGCTCTTGCGCCGGCGCCAGGTGGGCTTCGTGTTCCAGGCGTTTCACGTGTTGCCGCACCTGGACGTGGCGCAGAACGTCGCGCTGCCGCTGATGCTGCTGGGTCGGTACGACGACGCGCGGGTGCAGGCCATGCTGGACGCCGTTGGCCTGCACGGCCTGGGGGCGCGGCTGCCGCAGCAGCTCAGCGGGGGCCAGCTCCAGCGCGTGGCGATTGCGCGCGCGCTGGTACACCGCCCCACCCTGCTGCTGGCCGACGAGCCCACGGGCAACCTGGATCCGGCCACTGCCGCGAAAGTGATGGAAGCACTGATTGCGCAAACCCGCGAGCATGGCGCGTCGCTGGTGCTGGTGACCCACTCCCCCGCCGCCGCCACGCGCGCCGACCGGGTACTGCATCTGGGCAGCAAGGGCATTGCGGCCTGAAGCGCTCCGCTG
>SCRU01000145.1 GCA_004323695.1 Burkholderiaceae bacterium | reverse complement strand
CAGAAAAGAAACTGTTGATAAAGAGAAGGGCCGGCTCTTCTCTCGAAGAGCCGGCCCACAATCAACAGAAATATGAGATTTTCCGGACTAGAACGGAATATCGTCATCCATGTCGTCAAAGCCGCCCGCCGGCGCAGGCGCCGAGGCAGGCCGCGACGAGGCCGGTGACCGCGGCGCAGCCGCCTGCGCAGGCGCTCGCCCGACATTGCCACCGCCACCTTGCGAATCGCTGCCCGACTGGCGCCCGCCCAGCATCTGCAACTGGTCAGCGCGGATTTCGGTGCTGTATTTCTCGATCCCGTCCTTGTCGGTCCATTTGCGCGTGCGCAGGCTGCCCTCGACATACACCTGCGAGCCCTTGCGCAGGTACTGCTCGACGATTTCGGCGAGCCGGCCGTTGAACACGACGCGATGCCACTCGGTGGCCTCGCGCATTTCGCCGGACTGCTTGTCCTTCCACTTGTCGGTGGTCGCGATCGCGACGTTGGCGACACGATCTCCGCTCGGGAAGGTGCGCACTTCGGGATCGCGCCCCAGGTTGCCGACGATGATGACTTTGTTGACAGATGCCATGTTTAATTTCCTTTCGTTGATTGATTTAACTCGCGGTTTAACCCGCGAGCGTTCCTATTGATGGCTCAGTTCGGAGCCCTTTCGAGCACCTCGATCTTGTAGGCGTTCTTTTGCCGCTTCATCTTCCGACCACGATCCTCGATCTCGAATTCCTCGCGGATCTTTTCGATGTGGATGCGATCATGAATCCCGAAAACGTTGTTGTTGAATTTCTCCAACAGATCGACGCCCGTGAAGATCGCTCGCGATGGACCGTCCACGACGACGATCTGAAACGCCGAATAGGGTTTCCCACCAGCGCGGGTTACCTTCACCGTCCCAGCCGAAGTCACGATGCCAGTTGCGACCATCGGCCGTGCGGTCTGCTTCAAGTCATCCGTCGCATCCGAATCGAAGTCCAAGGCGGTTGCTCTGGGCTTGATCTCATCATGCGCATCGCTGGCTTTCGCTGGCTTTGCCTTGAGATCGGTCTTGGTCAGAGTCACTGCACCCGCAAGCGTGTAGGGAAGCCTGACGGCCTCGGCCATGGCCGGCGTGAAGTCGGGCAACTTGTACCGACGAAACGCGATCCGAGCGCGTTGCCAAGGCAGACGCTCCGTCTTCACCTTGACCAATCGCGATATGCGCGGGCTGCTGCCGTTGACATAGTGTCCGAAATTCACGACTGCATCGTCAATTTGGACAACGTGGTGGCACGATGCGGCCTCGAACAGCGGCAGCGCCCCTGATAAGGTTGGCGCCGTCACGGTTGGCTCGATGGCGATTGCAGGCTTCGTCTGATCTGGCTTGCTCTCAAATGTTGAACCGACCAGCGCAGTGGGCGCTTTCTCGACGGGCTTGGCGTCGCCCTTCCCGTGAAAGAAGACGACCTTCACCATTGCCATCACGAACAGGAAGGGAAATCCCACGAACAGAAGCGCAATCTTGAACGCCAACTGCGCCGTCATGCGATTGCCTAGGCTCTTGACCGTGGCCGATTCCGTGTGAGGTATTTCGGCTCGTGTGCTTTCGGACTGCGTCATTTGAAACCCCCTGAGCGCCCCAAGGCGACGGAGACCACAAACGGCAACAGCAGCACCAGTGCCAGAACCCGAATCGGGAGCGGTTTCCACACACACCGACCAACTGTGTTGGCAATCAGAAGTGTCTTTGCGACGCTCTTGCGAGCGACACCATTCAAATTTACTTTCATTCGGTTCCTCTTTTGGGTTGTTGGAAAACCGATGCACGCGCGAGACGCGCAATTTCCAGAGCCCGCTCTCAGGAACCGGGCTCTGGAAAGGCCGCGTAGCCTCCCCGTCCTTCAGGACTTGCGTCTGCTTTTGTAGAACCCGGCGCACATGGCGCCAAGGAATATAAAAGGCAGCAGTGGCGCGGTGAGAGTCACGCCTATTACCCGTTCACGCGTCCGCACGAAGAATGACTTCTCGTTGTCCTCGCGCTCGCCATTCAGCTTCTGTTGTTGCTTCATTACTTACTCCAAGCGGGTTAAGAGATGAGCAAGGGCGCGCGCCCTTTCCCAAGGCTGCAGACGTCACCTTGGGAAAGGCCGCAAGGCCTTTCGAATCCGCGATCAATGAAGAGGCGGGAATTGAATGTCCACGTAGCCGCGCATGCGTCTCTGTATCCTGCGCCCTACGCTCGGATATTGCCGGTAGACCGCCAAGGCGAATTCCTTGATTTCATTCACAAAGGCCCTGGACAGCATTGCCTTCATGTGCTCCGGATCGCACTCCTTAACCCTGCAGACCCAATCGAAGTTCACGATGGGTTTGTCTTCGTAGAGCTCGAAAGCCCACGCAAGGTTCTCCATCAAGCGGCCCTTTGCACTCAATCGCCCCTTGTGGTCCTTCCCGGCCGTCTCGCCGTACATATCAACCTCTGCCGCTTCATTCTTCTCGGCGCCTTGCGCGTTGAACCCGCGCACTGAGTCGATGAAGCTTTCCATCAAGGCCTGGGGCATATCTTCCAGGACTTCCTCCACCTCCCGGTCATCGAATGGGCGGTGCTCACGGGCCAGCTGCTCGTCGGAGATCAGACTTGCGGCTTGCCCTTCGGTTTCAAACAATGATTCCGTATACATGCTCTCTACTCCTTCCAAAAAAATGAAAGAACATGAGAGGGGGCGTAGCCCTTTCCAGACGGTCTACCCGAGGCCGTCTGGAAAGGCCTCACGGCCTGTCCTTGGTGTTCTACAGCGACGCCACGTCAATGCGAGCGTCACACAGATCCCAGAGTTGCGGGGTCTGTGTCACAAGATACTCGCGCTTGTAGCCGCCACGGTCGAGCACCGATCGCTTCATACTCATGAACTGACGCTTGCGCGTTTCGTCCAGTGGGCCGTCTGCCTCGTCACAGAAAAGTGTCGAGTGATGCTGATTGCTGGACTGCGCGATGTACAAGGCCATCGCTCGCACCAGGCACTCGTTGATCCATACCTTCTCGCCACCCGACATGTCGGACAACCGTTTTTCCTCGCCGCGGTATGAGTCTTCCACCCAGACATCGAAGCCCTCCTTGAGCACTCCCGTGGCCGTTGCCTGCTGGGTGCTCAACCGAACCTGAAAGCGTCCGCCGTAGCAGTCTTCCAGCAGCGAGTTGCAAACGGAGGAGAGCGTCGGGCCCGCGTCGTCGATCGACATCGCAATGATCCCGTTGTTGCCGAGCGATGACGCAAGAAGCGTCCACCCCGCAATCTCATCCGAAATGGCCGTGGACATAGCTGCGATCTTGCCCAACGACTCACGGTCAACGTCCAATTGGCCCAACACCAATGTGCACTCTTGGCGCTTCGCATGAATTTCATCAAGCCGGTCCCGGCTCTCGCGATGGCGCATTTCGCACGCCGCCAACTGATCCCGAACTGACTTCAAATCGGCCTCACCCACAATGCGCGGAAGGGCATCGATCATGGTCTGAACGCGCTTGAACTCCATGGCCATCGTTTCCGATAGCCGTGACAGCGCCTCGGCGTGAGCCTT
Organism: Burkholderiaceae bacterium; assembly: GCA_004323695.1. Classification (GTDB taxonomy): domain Bacteria; phylum Pseudomonadota; class Gammaproteobacteria; order Burkholderiales; family Burkholderiaceae_C; genus Rhodoferax_A. Next base: position 53,144 of record SCRU01000145.1, on the reverse strand, counting down.
GTCCATGTCGGCCAGCCTCGCTTGAACTTCCTTTTGCCGTTGGCCGATGCGCTCCACTTCTGCGGATGCTTCGCCGACGCGGACAGTGCATGGCGCAATCTTTGCCTTGGCTTCCTCGACGGCCGGCAATCCGGCTGCCATTGTCCGAGCCGTGGCCAGGTCTTCGGTAAGCTTGGCAATTTCTTCGCTCAGCGCCCTGTGCTTGGTTTCGGCCTCGATCAACCTCGCCAGTTCGGCGGTCGCCGTGTCGCGCTTCTTCCTGTCTTCCGCGTACTTGTTGCGCAGGACCACGACCTGTGTTCTGCCTTCCGGTAACCAGCCCGCAGCCTTATTGGCCTGCGACAGCAGCTTGCAGGCGGACTGGAACGCATGCCCTTTGCAAGGCACGTCATTGATCAGCGAAGCCGTCTGTTCCGAGGCCTTCACCATGTCGACCAGCGCCTGGCCGTTCGCCTTACCGGTTGCCAGGGCTGAGGTCAGATCGTTCACTGCACCGCGAAGAACAGCGAGACGTTCCGCATCCACCCGCAAATCGTCCAGTTGAGCACGCTTCGCAGAGAGCTTGTCCCGCAGCGCCGCGCGCTTCGCCTCCGCGTCCCTCACATTCTGTTCGGTCGCCACGAGTGCCTTGACCGACGCCAGCGCAAGGTTCGCTTCGTCCTGTACCTTCCTGGCGGCGTTCGCTGTTTGCAACAGATCCGTCATGGACGATTCCAGGTATGCGCGCTCCTTCTCCTGCCTGGCCTTCAGTTCAGCCTTGGCCGTTCTGAGGTTGGCCGCGCTGGACTCGAGTTGAGCCGTGAGCGCAGCGTGCTGGGCCTTGACAGACTCTTGCTGCCCGGCCGCCGATTCCATGCGCACCACTTCGGCGTGGGCTGTGCGTTCGGCCTCGAGGGCATTCGCGACAGCCTGAGTGGCGGCAGTGACGTTCAGAGATTGAAGCATCGCTCGCACTTGGGGCTCTCGCATCAGCTGCTGCTGCAACGGAAGCGCCCTACCCTTGGTGGCGTCGAGATGCGGGCGCAAGCCCTTGACGACCTCCTGAGCTCGCTCCGAGAGCGTCTTGACGCTCTCTAAGTTCAGCATGGATGCCAGCAACGTCTTCACTTCGCTGACTTTCATGGCGCTGATGGGGCGCTTGCCTTGGGCCGAAAATAGCGCGGCAAAGAAGACTTCCGGCTGACCGCAAATTGCTTCGACACACCGGTCATAGCTGTCAGCCTTGCCGTCACTGATAAGCCCCGTGCTGTCCGAGTACGGAACCGGTTTGCCGTCCGTGCCGATCACGAACAAGTAGCATTCCTGCTTCTTGGTCTTGCCGGCCAAGCGCATGCGAACGACGGACTGGTACGTGATTCCGTTGTGACTCCAGGTCAGGTCCTTGAGTGCATCCGCGCCTTCGACCAGATCATCGTAGAAGCTGTAGGCCGTTGGCGTCGGCGATGACGCTCGAGACGGCATGACCCGATATGGGTGCATGTTGTCCATGATGGTGGTCTTGCCGGCGCCGTTCGGCCCGACGAGAGCAACCATCCGTGCACCTGAATCGATCTTCGAGAAGTCGATTTCGATGCTGTTTTTCCCGCGGCCAGAGGCAATGCCCTTGAACCCCGATAGTTTGAGCTTGATGGGCTCCATGTTCTGTTCCTTTCCCAATGTTGGAATTAAATTGGGGCTGGACAGCTTCTCGAACGAGAAGGCGGATGACTCGGGTCATTCGTCTTGTCGCTCTGTTGGGGTTGGGACGCGCGGGAACGCGGACATCAAAGTTCATGCTGCGTGTGGTCAGCAACTTGGTCGATACCGGCATGCATGGTGATGCCTAGCGTGAGGCGACTCTGAGTCGGCCTGGAATCCTCGTCTTGCGCTCGTTCCGCTTGATGCGGACCTCTATTGTGCTTCGATCCGCCCAGAACATCTAGTGCAAAACCGCAACATATTGACCAGCCATTCGATGATGTGAGCGGAACACGCCCGATCCACCAAGTGGGATCGGGCAGTTCACGCATTTATTCCATGAAAAGACTTTCCTGCTGCTCTTCATGATGCGACGTCACACCGTGTGGCAACGCAGCTTCTACCGAACCGTCCGCCTGCGATTCATCGACTGGTAAGGACGAAAGTGTCGGCGACGGGGCCAACGCTTCACCAGGGCCATCAGCCGCGGCCATGTCCAGTGCCACCGCAACGCCGTTCAAGCGATCCATGATCGCCGCAATCGTTACGTCGCTGCTTTGGCTCTGAAGTTGCGAGAGTCGCGCTTCAAGCCCATCGAAAGGGGTCGCCGTAGCATCACACCACTTCTTTAGCTTTTCAGACAGGCTTGTGACGGTGCTAATGCCCGCGGCGCGAACACGCTCGACGATCAACGTCTTTCCCTCGATCTGAACCTCTGCGGCGTCCGCCAGGAGCGCATTGATGGCATCCCGGTCCACGCGCTGGCGATGCTCTTCATCGACCTCATAGCGCAGGCGTACAAACAGACCCTTCAACGACGGCGCCATCTCCCTGATCTTGTCCAAGTCGGGCGGTCCATCGAAGAACAGGTCCACGGTTTGCCGCGACGGTGTCGGACGCGCCTCGAACGAGGGATTGCCAGCTACCATGTTCCATTCCACCCAGACCTTTTGACCTTCCTCGCCGTAGTGGAAGCACCCTATCGAGCCCGCATAGGCCGCGATCTGGCACCCACCAGGAGAAACAGTCCGTTCGTTTTCCCAGACCTGGTGCTTGTGAATGTGGCCGAGAGCCACAACGTCCGCGTCAGCCGCAAAAAGCGAACCCAGACCATATTCGTGGTCCGCGCCCGCCATCGGAACGCCGTGCTCCGTCATGCAATTGAGCACCGTGCCATGGCTGATGACCATGGTAGGGACGTCTCGCATGCGCAAGCTTCGATTGCCGGCGGCAAACGATTCCAGGATTTGCGAGATCAGATCTCCGGCCTGATGGCTGGCATCACCGACTGCGTTGGGTGTCAATGCAGCGATGTCCGCCTTGTTCAGAGTCGGCAACGCATTGACCACGAGACGATAGTCTTTGCTAGATTCCACCATCTCGAACTGACTATGCGACAGTCCAAAGGTGGCCGCGCGATCGGCGATCGTGATCGGGTGGTTGGCTCCGATCAGCTCGAACATCCGCAACAGGCCGGGCGGCTCATGGCTGAACGTCCCCTGCAGCATCAGGACCGGGCAATGGTTGGCCAAGCGCTTGAGTTGCCGTGCCAACGCGATCACCGCAGGTGCATGAGCATCCATGGCGTGATCCGTGCTATCCCCCGTAATGATTGCGCCATCCACGCCGGCCTCGATGGCCTGTGTGACAGCAAAGCCGAAACAACGATCCGCCTCGGCCAGGTTCTTTGCACAGTAGTGCAAGTCGCTCATTTGGGCGATTTTCATTTTGTGTCTTCCTTTCGTTTGGTAAACAAAAGGGGCTGCCGCGAGGGCTTGCCGATACCATCGTGTGACGAAGGCATGGGCAAGGCATCCCAGCTGCTTGACAAAGTGAGTTTCGGCGCTGTGAGAAGAGAAAAGCGGGCACTTGGCCCGCTTTTGCTCAGATAACGATTGCTGTTCTAGGATTATTCGGCACGAGGCCGCGAATGACGCCCCATGCGGCGTAACTCAAGTCGAACACCTCTATAAGCACCAACCAGTGGCGCGAAGTACAAGCGCAGCGAGTCGATGAAAATTTGACGAAAATTCATTTCTTCATCTCCTTGAGCAGGTCGATACTGCTACCTACCACATGGATGAACAATAACACCAGGTCGATTACCAGCAACGCATGTGCGGTCACTGCAATCGCCCCAGATGTAAATTTGTCAACGTTTAGAGTATCAACCCACTTTGCCAGCAGGTCAAGACCAACACTTGCTGCGGCAATTACCAAAAAGAAAAGCGTTCCGAGCACGATATGCAACAGATCCTTTACTGCAATTTTGCCCTGCTCCATGTCATGCAGCCGGCCTGATGTAACGAACCAATTTCACGGTTATCTCCCTTCATGCCCAGCGTTTGGGTTGTTTCAGAGGGTGTTGCCGGAGAGGCTTTCCTGAGTCTTTTGGACTCAGGAAAACCCCCGAGGGGGCTTCCAAAAATGGCTGATTGCTCAGCCGCAGGCGCCGGTATGGCCGCAGTGCGTACAGAACTCACAACCGTCCTTTTTGATGACGGCGTGCGCCCCACATTCGCTGCAGGCCTTGCCGGGCATGACCGTGTGCGTACCGTTTCCATGCGCCACTGGCGAGTGGGGTAATGCGACAGCTTCCGTCCGTACGACAGTCGCTTTCGCCAGCACCCTCGCCGGCACCTGGTTGCCTTCAGCGTCTAGGAATCCACGCCGCGCGAGCAGCTGCTGGATTGCAAAAGCGACGGCCCCGACTTCCGATTCATGGTAGCGCGGCACCTTCGTGCCATCCGGCTTCTCGTAGAAACCATAGCGAACACTTCCACGATCCGACTTGACTTGCCTGGCATCCTGCAGGGCCTTGGGCAGAAGCCCCGAGCGCGCGTTCAGCGACAACTGCCTTGCAAACACCGAGACCCACTCTTGGGGCACATCGCTTTGGCCGCCCGGAATGAACACCTCGACCGGACGGGAGACCTTTACAGCCTCGCCATCCAGAATGCCGCCCACATCCGCGAAGGATACGGACAGGTACAGCGACTTGTCACCACTGCCGCTTGGCATGTACCGGATGCGCGTGGTCACAGCTTCGAGCTCTCCGTCGGCCCTCTTGTCGAGGAACCGTGTCACCGGGTCGATGTCGACGCTCTTTGCGGCCGGCGCAGGCGCTCCCACGGACAGCACAGAACCCAGCGTTTGATTCGGGCGATAGGTTGCCAGGCCCTTGAGCCCCGCCTTCCATGCCTGCATGTACAGGTCCTTGAAGTCCTCGAACGGATAGTCCGCCGGGATATTCACTGTCTTCGAAATCGCCGAGTCGATGAACGGCTGGACCGCTTCGAGCATGCGCAGGTGATCCGTAGCTTTCATTTCCAGCGCGGAGACGAAAGAGGCCGGCAGAACATCGCCGACCTTGTGGGTCACGCCGCCCAGACTGAACTCGGTTTGGTAGTTGCACACAGCATCGAGCAGCGCATTGGCCTGTGCCGCATCGAGCGTCCGCAGGAACACGCGAAATGCATGATCGAGCACCGGGTATTGCTTCTCGGAGCCATCCGCCATGCGCTTCCTGCGGCTGTAGCCCCAAGAGAATGCGGGCTCAATGCCGTTGGAGGCGTTGTCGGCAAATGCCAGGCTCACCGTGCCAGTGGGCGCGATGGACAGCAGATGGCTGTTTCGAATCCCCTTGCTGCGAATCGCGTCTTTCAGCTTGTTCGGCAGCCGCGACGCGAAGGTGCCATCTTCCAGGTACTTCTCAGCGTCGAACAGCGGAAAACTCCCCTTCTCGGCCGCAAGATCGCACGATGCCTCGTAGGCCGCGTCGCGCATGATGCGGGTGACGTATCGCCCGAAATCAAGGCCTTGCTCCGAATCGTACCGGATACCCAGCATGATCAAGGCGTCTCCCAGGCCGGTGTACCCAACCCCGAGCCGCCGCTTGTTCTGCGCCTCCTGGTTTTGCTCCGTTAGCGGCCAGTAGGTCACATCCAGAACGTCATCGAGGAATCGCACTTGCGTGCGAATTGCTTGCTTGAACCCCGGCGTGTCGAAGCCCGCGGTGGGTTGAAAGGCCTCCCTTACGAACTTGGTCAGGATGATCGGCCCCAGGTCGCAGCAACCGTACGCTGGCAAAGGCTGCTCACCACATGGGTTGGTGGCCTCGATCTGCTCAGCGTAACGCAGGTTGTTGTCTGTGTTCATGTTGTCGAGGAACACGATGCCTGGCTCCGCGAAGTCGTAGGTCGATCGCATGATCTGGTCACGTAATTCGCGTGCCGATATCGTTTGATAGACCCAGAGGCCATCGTCCCGTTGGAACGCGCCGGCCTTGATCTGCGGGGCGCTCGGTTGCGCCTTGTGAACCAGGTGCCAGACGGCATCGGCCTCGACGGCGCGCATGAATTCGTCGGTGACCCCAACGCTCACGTTGAAGTTGTTCCAGCGCCCCTTCGTGCGCTTGGCTTGGACGAACTCGAAGATGTCCGGATGGCTAATCGACAGAATACCCATCTGGGCCCCACGGCGAGCGCCAGCGCTCTCCACGGTCTTGCAGGACATGTCATACACATCCATGTAGGAGCACGGCCCGGACGCCGAGCTCAGCGTGCTCTTGACCTGAGCACCGCGCGGTCGGATGGCGCTGAAGTTGTACCCCACGCCGCCACCGCGGCGCATCGTCTCTGCCGCCATGGTGAGCGCCTTGTAGATTCCGGGTTTGCCGTCTTCGTCGTAGCCATCCATACAATCCCCGACCGGCTGTACGAAACAGTTGATCAAAGTGGCCTGGATGCCAGCTCCGGCGGCCGACATGATGCGCCCGGCGCCGATGGCACCGTTGAGCATGTTTTGCTCGAATTCGGCGAACCACTTGGTTCGCAATTCAGGGGTTTTTTCGGCTTGCGCCACGGCAAAGGCGACGCGGGCGAAAACTTCTTCCTGCGAGGACTCTCCTCCCTTGCAGTATTTTTCCAGGAAAACTTCCTGGGTGATGCCTTGAGCGGCACACAGATTCGTTGATTCCATTTGATCCTTTCGTGGTGCCCCGGTGGGGCGATTGGTTTATCCGTGCGGCAGTGCGCCGCAATCAAAACCAGCTGGAGAAGTGACTTCCCCATGCGTAAGCCACACTTGGCTTGCGTATGGACAGTCGAGAATCGGACTGAGTGAACTGATGAGAGGGGCAAAGAAAAACGCCGCACCCCATGATGGAGTGCGGCGTTTCCGCGGAAACCTTCCATCCGCGCTAGGCGGATGGTCGGGGGGTCAAATGCCTAAACGACCCACATGGGTCGTGCAACAACAGGAGGGAAGGCACGAACCCAATGGACCATTTGTCGAATCATCTCTGCTTTCTAAGCCACGACGGCACAGAAACTATCAACGGGCAGGATCACCCGAGTCTTGGCAAGGAACTCAATGTCATCCCGAAGGACGTAGAACGCGATTGCCAGTCGTGTCCCCAGGTCTACCTGGATCGGCTAAAGCCATTCCGGATTACCGCCGGTTGCGGGGTCAAAGACCATGAATACGGGTGAACTTTATCGGCTGTCCTCTTACTTGTCCAGCGCAAATAAGCGCGAATGCCGGCACTCATTCGCCAAGCCTCGCCACTGGCGGGGCTGAACAATCTGCCCATGGAACAATTCGCAGACACCTATCCAATGGGCCTACAAGGCGAGTCGCATCGCGCGAGCTCACCCTCAGCCGAGCCTCATGTCACGCCTGGCCTGAAAAATCAGGATCGGATCACTGAGATTCGAAGCCGGATGCTGGCTCGCCAGTCCGTCACGCTGCGCACCAGCTACTGCAGCCGCCACTTGCGCCGCGATTTCAACATCGCCAGCGCCAAGATGTACGTGTATTCGCTGAACCGCAAGTACCGGCAGAAAATTGCCGAGGCCCTGTCGGACCTGCACTGGCAGATTTCCATCGTGGACGCGGACACAACCTTGCTGCCTTACGGCGATCTGGATGTGTCGTGGTTGCAGTCCGGCTCTTACGACCTTGTGATGGTCAGTGCCGAGAGCGCATCCATGTTCCGTGCCCTTCGCCGGGTCGATAACCTCGTTGCTCGCCTGCATGCGGCCGAGCGCAGCGGATTCATTACTCGCGAACAGCGCCGCGAGATCATTGCTCCGATCAATATGGCCTATGTCGCCTTCAAGCAAGTCTCCATGAAGCTCTCGAACAAGTCCATCGAGGAATTGCTGTCGGAGAGCAACCTCGCCTAGCTCGCCTCGGGCGCCGTCGGACACGGCCTCCTGCTGGCCTGACAGTCACGCGGCCCGACTTGCGGGCCGACGAATCGGTGACAACATGGTTGAGCCCATTTGGAACCATCATGTCATCCAGCGAACGCCAGCGTGAGATCATTGCCAATGCATACCGCCACTTGCGCGAGTCTCTGCCGGGCTTCGTGCCACGAAAGCAGCAGCAGCAAATGGTGCAGCGGGTCTCTGGGCTGCTATCCCAAAATACTCGTGGACTGATCGAGGCGCCGACGGGCACTGGCAAATCGATCGGCTACCTCATCCCGGGCATCGTCAACGCGATCGAACAGGACAAGGTGCTGGTCATTTCCACCGCTACCGCTTCGCTGCAAGACCAACTGGCCAGCAAGGACCTGCCCGTCGCCCTCAAAGCGCTGGCCGGGGCAGGTATCGAAGGCGTCGAATGGGCCGTCGCCAAAGGCCGTGAGCGTCATCTTTGCCCGATCAAGCTGGAAGGCCTGACGAACACGCCGGACTTGTTCAAGCAGGGCGAGAAGCCGCTTCTTGACCAGATCGCCGAGTTTTGGGAGGGCGGTAGTTGGGATGGTGTGCGGGACACACTTCCGATCCGGGTTGACCGCCAAGCCTGGGCACAGGTCGCGAATACGTCATCGAGCTGCTCTGGAGAGGCTTGCCCGCACTATGAAGGGTGCCCTTACTACGATGCGGTCGCCAAGGCCAAAGGCGCACGTGTGATCATCACCAACCACGACTATCTCTTGGCGATCTTCGCCAACGTGGAGAAGAGCTACCTTTGCGACACCGAGCGCAACCTGTACATCTTCGATGAGGCGCACCACCTGCCGGACAAGATCCTCTCCGCGTTCGCCTCTTCCTTGGATCTGGCCGCGGACCGTCATGACGATCTCCAGAGCGTTGCGCGGCTGCTTGGCTCCCGTTCTTCAGCGTCGATGGAGATCGCCATCGAGCGCATGACAGGCATGTGGAAGGCGGCTGCACATTCGACTCTTGCCATGCTCGGCGACGGCAATCAACACCGCTTTACCCTGGGGGAGGCACCCGCCTCATACATCAACCTGCTCTCCGACCTCCAAGGGGCGATCCGCAGCTTGATCGACGTGCTGGACGACGCCACCGCATCGGCGCAAGCGCACGTCAAGGCCAGCGGTACGCGACGAAGCGCGATGGCTGCAATCATGCAGTCGCGAGTCGGTCAGGTACGAGGCGACCTCGAAGGCGCCATCGACACGCTCGACGACTTCATTGAGCCTTCGGATGATCGTGCCCGATGGCTGGCGAAGGGCCGCAAATCGATCGAGATTCGCAGCTCACCATTCGACAGCGGCGCCAAAGCGCGAAAGCACCTTTGGCCCCGGATCGCGTGCTGCGTACTTACCTCTGCGACTCTCACGACGCTCGGTGACTTCGATGCAACTCGCGTGCAATTGGGTCTACCTGCCGATACGACCGGATTGCGGTTGGATTCCCCCCTGGACTATTCCAATGCCAGGCTGGTTGTCCCACCTCTTGCTGCCGATGCCGGCTCGATGCCCTACCCCGCCATGGTCCGGGCGTTCGTACGCGAGCACGCGGTCAACAGCGCGGAAATCGGGGTGCTGGTGTACTTCACCAGCCGGACGCAGATGCAAGATGTGTACAGCATTTTGTCGCCAGAGGAGCGCGGGCGCGTTCTGATGCAAGGCGAGTGGCAGCCTTCGGCAATGATCACGGAACACAAGCGCCGGGTGGACAATGGCGAGCATTCCGTCATGTTCGGCCTGGATAGCCTGAGTGAGGGCGTTGACCTGCCCGGCAAGTATTGCACCCGGGTATTTGTGACCCGGTTGCCCTTCCCTTCGCCGTCCGATCCTGTGCTTGCGACGCATGCCGAGCACCTGCAGCGTAAGGGACTTCATGCCTTCAATCTGCTCATGCTCCCAAAGGCCGGTCTTAAGCTGGCTCAAGTCTGCGGCAGGCTCATCCGCAAGGATGGCGACTATGGGGCTGTCGTTTGCCTGGACAACCGGCTGGTATCGAAAGCCTATGGACGCCGCTTGGTTGCAAGTACCGGCTTCCCAGGCATCTCCAAGCGTTGATCTGGCGTGCGCCTACGCCGTGACGAAGGTGTCGGCGGGCACGCGGTCAATACCGGATTCGAAGATGAACCTTGATGGCTGCTTTTTCCCGCTCGTTGTAATCCACAGGTTCTGCCTGGCGCGTGTCATCGCCACGTACATCAGCCGGCGTTCCTCCTGGATCGCACCATCCTTCGGAGGGAACGCGTCCTCATCAGCGCCGACAATCCAGACCTGGTCGAACTCCAGTCCCTTGGACGCGTGAGCCGTCATCAATGACACTTTGGCTTGCATTGCGGTTTCCCGCTTGTCGCTCTTGCCGTTGTCGCCGCTCATGGCTGCCCGAAGGTCGCTGACACGGCGCTCGAACTTCCGTGCGTCTATCTTGGTCCCGTCCTTGGGTTGATTCCAGAACATTGACTTCGAGATTTCAAAAACTCGCTTCGAACGGAAATCCCCGGACTTCCTGGCAGAAAGGAAATCCGTGACCAGCCCGACCAAGGTCATGATGCCATCGGTTGCCAAATAGGTCCGCCAAGTTTGCCATTCCTTGGCGAGTGCTTTCATGGTCCCCACCGTGGATTCCTTGAAGCCACCCTGATTCACGACCTTATGGGAGAGTTTGGCTGGCAACATGTCCCCGAACGTGCGATGAATTCTGACGAGATCGTCTTCATCAACACCACACCAGGCAAGGACTTCATCGGTGTCCTTCGCAGATGGCTTCCACAGCGAGGTGAACGCGGCCACCATCACCGCCACTTCCCGGGTTTGCAACAACGAGTCTCCGCCGCCGATCCGTTCAAATGGCACTTGCTCCCTGCGCAAGACAGACTCGATGTTGTCCAAGCGTTCATTGGTGCGGGCGAGTACGCTGAAGGACAGGCCGGCCTTGACCGCCCGCGCCGCCACCTCGGCGCACGCCTCCGCCTCAAGGGTACGGGTGTTGAACCTCTCCCAGGCCGCGCTACCGCCGTAGCCCTTGTGCGCAGCCAGCGCCTTCACCTCGCGATCTTCGTTGATGGCGATGAGGCGCCCGGCACCAAGAAGGATTTCTTCGTGTGACCGGTAGTTGGTTCCGAGAACCACTTTTGCGGCTCGCCGCTCGTCGACAAACATCTTCATGCCCTGGTAGCCGAGCGCACGGCGAAATGCGTAGATCGATTGGTCATCGTCCCCGACGGCCGTGATGATGCTCCCCGCCTTGGCATGCGCCATAGCCCATTCGTACTGAGGCAAGTCCGTGTCCTGAAATTCGTCCAGCAACAGATAGTCGGAGGCTAGAGGACTGATGGCGCCGCTTGCAAGCCCCTCGTTCGTCTTGAGCAGGATGTCCTGGAAATCAATAACGTTGTGGCGCTCCAGCAGTTCTGTATAGGCTCTCGCGAGATCCTGTTCTCTTGCCGTCCGCGCCGACGCGGGGTCCGCCTTCACCCGCTCGATAATGGAAGTAGCTTCTTCGACATCGACATTTCCGATCCCTGACAGATCAATCGCCCGAGCCACCGCGCTACGCCGGTTTCCGTCACGCACGATCTTCCACGGGGTCTTCAGCTCGGATCTCGCCTTGCCAATGATTGCGGACCCCATTTTTGACTTCGCCTTTGACGGAAATGCCATCAGCATGTCGATGCTGTGAAACGTCCCTACCAGCAAACGTGGCAGTGATTCCGCGCCTGCCTGAGAGACGATGCGGTTTCGCAGCTCGATCGCCGCGTCGCGCGTGAACGTTACCGCAACGACTGTCGCACCGCCTGAAAGCAAAAATGCCGCCTTCGCGGACAGCATTTTCGTTTTACCGGAGCCGGGCGCGGCCACCGCCAGGCAGTGTGTTTGACAGATGGCCGCTTCGAGCTGTTCCGGATTCAGTTCTTTGAGAAGGTCTCGCCGCACTGGAATGGCTTTCAGGCGACGACTGCAGAGCCCTCGTTTTGGTGCTCGGCGACCTCCTCCTGCTGTGTCGGCGCCGCCGACCTACGGGTCGGTTTGGCACGACGATTTAGCCCAATCAGCGATCTGCCGGCAAACTGGTGGATCTGGCTCAAGGCTCGACGTTCCTGCTGTCGCGCTTGGTCCACTCGCGCCTGGTCCACCTTGCCGTTCCACTGCAGGACGGTCAGGTTGCGGACCAGCTTGTCGAACGCAAAGAGTCCATCGAGAACTTTCAAGGTCGACGGGTGCTTGATAAAGACCTCCATCTTGAAAGCGGTATCACGGTACTCCGGCACGATCCAGTCGGTGTCGAAGGCGAGTTCCTGTTCGTTTTTCAACAGCAGATCGGATTGGTCGCGTTCGGACACGCCCTTGTCTTTGTAATCAGCAACCAACGCAGCGAAGCGATCCATCGCGGCTGCGGCATCGCTCTCGCCCAGCACGTATTCGCCGCGCCGGTTGATGGTGTAGATGGCGAGGTCGATCAACCCCAGGAAGCGCTCCGCGCTCGATGCGATATTCACGTCATAAAACTCGACCTCTTTACGGATCGCCATCGCCCCGACAACGACACGTTCGAGCTGCGCGCGGCCACGCGCCTTTTGCAGCTTGGCCCGTTTGACCAGGAATGAGATGCGTGCCTCGCGCTCAGCCGCTTTCTCGCGCTCCAGTTCCTCATGCGACTTTTCCGGCGCGGCTGCAGCCGAAAGTGTGTTGTCGCCTGGCCCGCTGGGATCAGCCGATTCAGCCGAGGGCTCTGGCGTCGTTACGGGAGTGTTGGCCGCGGCATCTTTGGCAAGGCTCTGCTCAGCCACGCCAGCTGCCTCCTCGATCTCATCAAGCACACGACCGACCTCGCTGCGGACATCTTGATGTACTTCGTCGGTGGCCGTTTGATCGGTAATTTGTTCGTCGGACTTTTTGGCGGCAGCTTTGACCATTTGGAATCCTAATTGAGTGGTTGAAGGTGGACTCAATGGTGGATTCGGGATTCACCGAGACACAGACGAATAGCGTCTGTTTCGGCCCGTGATTCGTACTTTTTGCCCGAAACTAGATGCTGGCGAAGGTTAAAGGCAGTGCGCGTCGCCCCTTCCGGCGACACTCAATCCGGCCAAATTTGGCCGGATTGCTTCGGCTCCAACGGACTTCCCGACATCCCGGAATGTCTATGTCTCGAAACATGGCGATTTCATGCCCACATTCGCGGCTTATCCACCGCGTTTTTAGCGCCAAATGGCTGTGTGATTCCAGAACGCCCCAATTCATTGGCGATTGCGTTGATCGGTCCATATTCGGCTGGCCGCAAAGCACGCCCACACCGCCGGCAAATACAGCCAGGACGGGATTGTCTTCGCGTTGACGGCCACGGCTGCCTCACTGTGGCGGCGTCCGGCCCGACCAAACTCGTGGACACCACGAAAGCTTGGTTCTCCCTACGGCCTCACTTCGCGCGTGCCGTGCGCGCACTCTGGAACACCCATGAGAAGTGGAAGCGCGCCCCACAGCCCAAGCGCCAGTCGACGGCGCACTTGGGCCGGCTCTCCATTTCTATGGCGTTTGCAGCGCTGTTTGTTCTCGGCATGGCCGTCGAACATCGGGCCGAGATCGTCAACTGGAGAATTCTGCGTCTGGCGCTCGACGGTGGCGCCGCAGGCGTGTTATCACTCACCCATCAGCATGCGTCTGTGCCAGTTCAAAAGGTACTGCCGGCAGCACCCAAATCTCAACCGATCGCGCAGCCTGCCGTAGCCGCCGCAAAGCCACAGCCGAACGCCAGTTCCGCTACTCGATCAAGTGCGGTGCGAACCGTTCCAACCTCGCCTGTAACCCGCGCTGAGCCCTCGATTCTCGCGCCTACTCATCAGCCAATCACTGTCGGGGCTCCGCTTTCGGCGTTGCCACCGCTTCCTTCCATCGAAACCAGTCTCCTGAGTTCGTCGCCTCGCGTTTTCCACAAACGTCTCGATGAACACCGCTCCCGGGCAGAGACAGAACGCAGGCAGGACGAAGACGATCAGTCTGGTGTGAACGTTACTCTCCGAAATGCAGGGCACGCGCATCGCGCCGTCGGGCCCAATGCCGACGGGAGCGCCAGCGAAGACAGCGCCGTGAACGTCACGCTTGGACCGGAGCCGGCGCAACAACCATCCGCTTCCGCAGGTAGCCGGCCGCAACCACGGGAGAGTAACGGCCCATCCGCTCAGAGCGCTCCGTTCGTTGCCGTGACGACCAACGGCGGTGATCTCGTGACGCGCGACACGGCCACGAACATATTTAAGCAAATCGCACCTGGAGGGCGCCTCCCCAACGGACAGACGCTGACCAGCATCAATCAGGCCCACGGCACCTACACCACAAACGCCGGAACTTTTACTTACGGAGAATGAAGCATGATGACCTCACCTCTTGCAATTGTGAACGACGAGCCGGAAGGCCAAGCCGAGGATGCATCTCTCGGCGCGGTAGTGGATCTGCGTCCCGCGGCTACCCGCGAGCAACCGGTGCCGGCGGAGCGGGTCGATACCCCTCAGTCGCCCTATATCAAGAATGACGGCCAACTCGTCATCGACCACAAGCTCGAGGGCATCGTAAATGCCATCCGCGACGTGGACCTTCCGAAAGAGTCACCGACCATGGCATTCAAGGGCGGCCTGCATCTCTCCGGCGAATTCAACGCCGGGTCGATTGAAGTGGACGGTACGCTGATCATCAGCGAAGGCGCGGTCGTCAACGTTCAAAAGCTCAAGGCCAAGCGCCTCTACGTGAATCGCGGCAGCCTCACCTGCGTATCGGCCGCGGTGGGCTCCCTGATCGCATGGGACGGCGAGATCACCGCGCTTCACGAGATTGCCTACGGTGCGCTTGAGGAGAGCCGCTACTGCGCCATCAACGGCACCATGCGCTGGGTCCGCGCCTAAATCCTGACCACCCTCTCCACCCGCGTACGAAACATTCCTGACGGCGATGCAAATTCCTTCCATATCCCGCCAGACCTCTATTGCACGCGGCACTATCAGACTCGCGCTCTATGCAGCGTGCGCCGTATACGGCTTGGGCTTCGTTCCGGTCAAGACTCGAACCCAGGCTTGCCATTACATTGAAAATCAAATCATTGCCGCGCTTCCTGCGGCCTTCATCGAGCACCATCATGATCCCCACGACGGTCAGCAAAACACGAATTCTCATTGAACATCTTGACGACGCCGGCGACTGCTGCCGAGAAGCGCAGGAGACGTTGGAACATGCGCGCAAATTCAGCCCCAGCATCGACGTGTCCGAACTGCTGGACGAGCTCAAACAACTTCGCCACAAAATCACCAGCTTGCGCGCCTCGGTGCATCGGAATGCCTATTCGACGAGCGCTGGCAAGTACAACAACACCATCTTACCCGTCTCCCACACTTCAGGACTCATCCCTCTGTCGTGAATCCCGTCCTCTTCCTAGTCGGCCCGCACGGCTCGGGCAAATCCACCCTTGGCCGGATGTTGCAGTCCCGTGGGTGGAAACATCTGAGCGTCGGTGATCTCGGCCGGCTGGCTCGGCGTAGAAAATTCCCCGCTGAGATCCCCATTCGCCTTATGTTGTCCATAGCCCAGGAGAAGCCTGGAGGACTCATCGGCGGGCAAACGGTCTCGCTTTTGCTTGCGCAGGTGTGCGCTTGGCGCCAGGAAGCCCCTGTCGTGGTCGATGGGTTCCCCTCGGCGCCGAATCACATTGACCAATTGCCGCCCGGTGCAGGGATCGTGCAGGTCTCTTGTCCACAAGACCTTCGCGCTCAGCGCCTGGTCGCCCGCAGCGAAGTGACAAACCGAAAATGGACCCCGGGCCTACAAAGCGAGCGAGATTCAAACCTTGACCTCGTGCTCGCGCGCATGCTGGACCTCTTGTCCTGCATATCGATCGGCAACAGCGGGAGCATGGATGCTCTAGCTAACCGTGCCGACATGCTTGTCCAGTGGTCGGCTTCGCTCTCCTGAGTTACCTGCGCGCAAAAAAAATAGCCGGCCCCCGAGGAGGCCGGCTATTTTTCTTTCGCCTGGGCGGTGCTATTCGCACGCCCGTTTGATTACGCCGCCACGGCACCATGGCTCTGCATGTGAGCCAAAGCCACTTTCTGACCGCTGCTATCCAGCATCTCGCCGACGTGCATGCGTGCGGCCACCAACAGTTGCTTGTCGCGGGTCAGCCCCTTCCCGTACTTGAACACCAGATACGGCATCGCGACGTCCCGCACTGGAATATCGTTGACGTACAGGACGGTACACAAGTCCAGGAAGGCGACACAGCATTCAGCACCGCGGGCCAAGAGCAACGACCTCAGTTCATTCAGGACGTTCGGCAGTTTGTCGTCCGAGTTCCAGTCATCCCCGAACTTCGCAATGGCCCAATCCCTGGCGCTCTGCCCGAGTTGGTTTTCCTCCACAAGTTTGGTGAACCACATCGAGGGCGTCGGCTCGGTGACTCGCTCCGTCTCGATCGCTCCGATCTTCGGCGGTTCAAAGGAATGACCTCCGATTGGCCCCGGTGCCGTCTGCTCTTGCCCGATCACACCGTCAGCATCCACCACCTCCTGATGGAATGCGCCGGTCGCTTCGGACAGCTGCGATGATGGCATCCATGCGGTCGGCATGCCTGAAACCGCCGGAGCGGCCGTTGGCGCCGCCAGTTGAAGGCGTTTCGACTCTTCGATCATCAGCACCGTGGACATCTGCAAGGTGGTTTCCACGAAGGGAACCCACTGTTCGCCGTGCTTCTCCTTGCCGCTTTCATCAAAGTACGTCCGCATCTTCTTGACTTTCGTCATGTAGAAGATGGGGTTGCCCTGGCGATCGGACTTGGGGATTCGCCCGTTGCAGATTCGCACGATCTCGTCCAGGCGCTGGAAAATGTCCTCGGCCGCGTACGCAGAGCCGGTGGCCATTGCGAACGGGGCTGATCCGGTCACACCAGGAATGTAGAAATGCAGGGTGCCGTTGAAGCGGCATGCCCCAGAGCCGAATTCCGGGCACGACCCCGGGATGCACTCACCCCGGACCGTTTCCTCTCGCCGCAGGTGCTTCTTGCGAAGCGCGTTTTGCGCGGCGTCCACGGGCTTGAGATACAGGCACCGTCTCACCCCGTCATCCCCGTACGAGGAGTGGTACTTGATCGGGCCTTGAGCCACCCTGAACTCGTTCGGAAAGAAGTCTTCCACGCAGTTTGCATCGGGAAAAACGATCGGGAAGCGATAGAGCTTTCGCTCGCTGTCTCCCTCGCGCTGCTCCCCATACAGTTCCAGCATCGTGTCGACGGCCATCTGGCCGCCTTCGACGTCATGCGCGTAAACGTTGAAGTGCCTGGTGTTTCGCGGAAAGAATGGGAACTTGATTCCTGTCTTCTCCGCAATCTCCTTTTCGGCCTCTTTGAAGCTGATCGCACCCGACTGGGCCTTTCGGAACAGATCCATTGCAAGCGGGTTTTGCGCCGCCTTGTTATTGATGGCCTTGGTGCCCGGACGGATCTTGCCCGACACAGGGATACGCGTCCCGGTGATTGCGGCTCGCGCCTTGATACTGTCACGAATGATGCTACTCATCGCTTTCTGTCCTTTCGCGGTTACTCCGCTGCAGGTTGCTGGCGCTGGAAATCAGCGTCAACCTTCATTCCGCATGCGCGGAGTTAGAAGACAGAATGGGTAAAGACCCACATGAACGCACCGCACGCGGCATGTTCATCTGGGACCTGATCGGCTGTTGAATCATCAGTTCCGCATAAAGCGGCTGGAGGGAAATACATCCGGTGTGCTTGCGTGAAGGCAAAACCGGGAGGTTGACGGTTGTGATTCCAGTGTGATTCCAAATTGAGGCACTACCACACAAGCACACCCGATGTATCTCGCCACAGAGGTGACTGTGCCCGATGGTTGGGTTCAATCCGCGCCGAATCAGACGATTACAGGCATGCGATTCAACTGCAGGGCCAGCT
Organism: Burkholderiaceae bacterium; assembly: GCA_004323695.1. Classification (GTDB taxonomy): domain Bacteria; phylum Pseudomonadota; class Gammaproteobacteria; order Burkholderiales; family Burkholderiaceae_C; genus Rhodoferax_A. The sequence goes on along the minus strand of SCRU01000145.1, from coordinate 35,304 downwards.
CCTCGCGTGACTTCACCCGGGCTTGTCGCGCACCAGCCCTTGCACGCCGTTGCCGTGCCTGTAGGAGCACGTATCGTTAACTCTAAATGCAGCCAATCACCACCCCCCTCCGCATCATCTGCGACGCGATCGTGCACGGCCTCGCCGAGCCCAGCGTCACTCCCCTCACCTATCGTTTCAACGGTGTGCTCAATCCCGTGAGTGAAATCGACCTTCAACTCCTGGCTCTGACGTCAGGCGGGGATCCCGTCCGCTGCTGGTTTTTCATTCACATCGCTGTGATTGGTGGATTGCGAGACATCGCCAGGCTTGACAATGGTGAGAGTCTGGACTTCTCGACTTTCGCAGCGTCAGGGCCACTCCATAGTGACCGCGGCCTACCCGCACATGGGCTGTTGCAAGCGATGGCGAAATGCGACTGGATCGGTCCGATGAAGCCTTACCTCGAGTCTTTCGAGATCATTGCCCGGGAAGAAATGGCCAAGGCCGATCCGCGTTGTATCGCTTTGAGCCGCATGGGCTACGTTCCAGCTCAGGTCGAGATCACGCGCCACTGATTTTTTTTCGCGGGCGACGCCTACTTGCACTCGTTACACCTATACTCGCGTCATGGCCGCGCCGGCGGCGTTTCCCGAGAAGACCACATGCGGATTAGCGATCCCTCACGAGACGACTTGTCACTGCTTTTGCCATTCAATCCCGTGAATGAGATCGACGATGTTCTCTTTGAAATGTCGACGCATAAGCCCGAAGGCCTCGACTGGATGGTCGTGCATTCGGTCTCCCAAAGGTCGCGCAAGCAGTGCGAGAGCATTGCCCGTGGAGAAACGCTCGATTTGTCGTGTGTGCAACCGACTCGCACCGCTCTACGGACACCACGTAACGATCCCTGGCGCCAACTGCTCGAAGACTTGATGCAGTGCCCCGACATGCCCTCCATGATCCCCTTGCTCACCACGCTAGAGCTGCATGCGCACAAGGTACTCTACGAGGGAGGGTTTTTTCGACCGCCCACCGACGCCAAACGCGGCTCCAAGCTGCCGACGCTGCATTGAAGGGCTGGGCGGCCGACCCGAAGGTCAACGCCGCCCCCTTCACATTTCTGAATTTCAGCACGACTGCGCCGTCCGCCGACGCCATTCAATCTCGACGATAGTCTCGCAAGGATTGCGCAGTGCAAAGCAGAGCCAGACTGTCACGCATCAACGCTCTGGATGACGTCTGAGTGTCCTCGACGCAGTACCGAACGAGATTCTGTTCGCCGTCCGTGATGATCGTTCCCAGGATGCGCAGCCCGCCGCCAGCCTTGGGAATCTGGATCTGGTAGATCCTCATCTCCGAGTCGACAAATCGCTGACGATTTCTGTTGAAGCTGTAGCTGATGAAGTGGCTGTGCTCGAACAGTACGCATGCCTTTTGAAAATCCATTTCCTGGCTCTCACCAGGCTGGAACTCAATTCCGAGGCCGCCAATGTCGTGTGTTGACGAGTAGGGGCGGACCCTCATCGCCTTCTGACACTTGGTGTCGATGCAGTCCACGCTCAGGTGGTCCGCCAGGTAGCTAGCGAGTGGTTTTGCCATAGTCTTTGCTTTCTTTCATTCCGCATGGAGCGGAGCTGGTTGATGAAAGCGCGAACTGCGAAAGATAGTAAGCCAGATCGGCCTAAGAATCCTGGCAAATGAAGACGGTCTTCAAATGCCATTCGATTCACTCCTTGCCTGACGACCGTTGCGTGATAGGTTCATAGCGTGAACGCGCGAGCGCCGGCCTTGGCGCACCCCCTCTCTGCGCTCGGAGGCGAGTCCGACGCTGACGCCCTTTTGGTATTGCCCAAGGGCTACGTCGACATGCGCGTTCCGACGCGGCGTTTGGCGGCACAGCCTCTGAATAAGCTGCTCTTCTTCCAGGCCAAGCTGACCGCGCGAGCGGGGTACGATGAAAATCGTGCCAGCACGCGCTCGCCGTTCCCGTCCCGTCTGTGCCTCACACTGCAATTTGACAACGGCCAGTTCGTCGGCAACATCTTTGGAAGGGCCAATACGGGCCAGTGGCGGGAAATCAAGGTCGGTTCGAGATTGACCTTCACTGCGAAAGTCACAATCTTCCGCGGTGAGCGTTGCCTGACGGATATTTCGCTCGCGACGGCCACGGGAAAGGTCCACGCACTGTACGGCGGCATGCCAGGCCGGGTCTCCGCGGATGTCGTGACAGCGTGCCTCGGTGAAGCCGCCGGCAGCCGCACTGCCCAGTCGCAAGCTCGCAGGCGCATCTCTGACGACCCGGTGATCGTCTCTTCCCTGCGCCAGGCTGGATATGGCAGCGCCGGCGCATTTCTGCGCGACCTGCACACGCCACTGACACCCGCGGACGGCGAACGCGCGTTGGCAGCGGCCCGAGCCGCAACGGTGGCACAAGTTCGCAGCGCCGGGGGGCAGCGCCCCAGCCTGGCTGCTCCGTTCGACAGCATCCCCATTGATGACGACTTGCGACGCCTGGTGCCGGCCCAACCCGAGACGCTCAGCTCCGGACAACGGAACGCTCTAAATCTCATCCGCAAAGCCATCAAGACACACCGCGCATCTCGCGTCCTGCTCAACGGCGACGTCGGCTCTGGCAAGACTCTCGTTTTTCTCCTTGCCGCGGCCAGCGTCGCCGAGTCCGGCTTTCGGGTGGCGGTGATGGTGCCGAGCGAACTGGTTGCCAGGCAAATTCACGCGCAGGCGGCGAGACGCTTCCCGGCCCTGCGCCCTGCACTCGTCACCGGCGCGGATACTCGAGCGGAGCCAGGTGACTCGCTCATGGTAATCGGGACGCAGGCACTATTGAGCCGGCCACCGGCGGGCCCGCTTCGCTTGCTGGTAATCGACGAACAGCACAAGTTTTCTGTCGAACAGCGTGCCGCACTTGCCGGAGACGCCACGCACGTGATCGAAGCGAGCGCCACGCCGATCCCGCGCTCCTTGGCGCTGGCCCTGTTCGACGGCTGGATCGAGGCCAAAATTCCAGGGTGCCCTGTCGAAAAGCGCATCCACTGCCATCTGCTGCACGATATGGATCGGGGAATGGCTGTACGGATCGTCGGCGATCACCTGGTGGCCGGACGAAAAGTTGTATTCCTCTACGCCAAGCTCGCCGCTGGCAAGGCCGATACGAAATCCGCGATGGAGGCTGCCGCCCGGCTCGAGCAGCGGTTCGCCGGCAAAGTTGTGTGCCTGCATGGCAAGCTCAAGTCAGCCGACAAGGAATATGCGCTGGCCGACTTCGCGTCCGGACGCAAACCCATCCTGGTGTCCACCACGGTCATTGAAGTTGGCGTGGACGTGCCTGACATAGGGTGCATGGTAGTCAGCAGCGCCGAGCGGTTCGGCGTCGCTCAACTGCACCAGCTGCGCGGCCGACTCGTCCGCAATGGCGGCGATGGCGACTTTGTGATGCTCACCGACAAACCGATTGAGGGGTCCGGCACGGAGCGCCTGCGAGCCGTCAGGGATATTGCAGACGGCTTCGAACTGGCTGAGCGTGACATGCACTTGCGCGGGTTCGGCGACGTTCTGGGCGAAATGCAATCTGGTTCTGCGCAGACTTTGTTCAAGATGGCCCGCCTTGAAGCAAGTGACTTCTTGCCGCACTGAAACGCTTCGGGTTAGCCAAGAAAAAAACCCGCCTCTCCGAAGAGCGGCGGGTTTTGGTTTACATGTCGCTTTGGCAGATCCTAGGCCGGTTGCTCCGTCACAACCACACTGAGATGATCAGGAAAAAGGCGCATGAAGGCATCGCAGCCGTCCACATCACCCCTTCCGATCAGGTCCTGTATGGACGCCCTATCCAACTCAATCTTCTGGTCCTCATACGAGCCTTCCTCGTTGAGAACGTCGTAGATTTGCCCGTTGAAGTCTTCGACCTGTTCGAGAAGCCAATCCTCCAGGCGCGAGCTATCACTGTCGCCGTCTTCGGCAAATTCTTCCGGCAGCGTTGCGCCTGGAACAACCGAAATATCGGTCACGTTCGCGTTGATGCATCGGTAGCTTCCGCCCGAATCGTCGTATTCCTGAGTAGGATCGCTCTTGATGGTGAAACGTTTTAGCCAGGGGTTTTCGATAAACACCTTGGCAATACTGGCTCCCACCAACGCAGCATCAGCGGCTCGAATGCGCGCCTTGATGGCAAAGAATTCGTCGTTCAACGCCATCACTTCGGGAGTCGGGCGCAGCCCATACCCCTGTTCGACCCGCCATTTCGCATTCCCTGCGATCGATTCCATTTTCATCATTCGTCCTTTTGAGTCGCCCTTGTTAGAGCACATTTCTCTTTTTTCGGTGGTTTCCTTCTGAGAAGACCACCGCATCGGGATTGATAGATGACAGCAGCGCATGCCACCAGTTCTCGCTTTCGCAGACCTGATGCCAATCACCGCTGCCGTCGTTGTCGCTCACGTGCACTTCGATGCATCGCTCGCACGAAAGCATCTCCATGACCAGCGTGACTTCCTTGCGATGACTCGCCGTTGCCAGGATGTTGAGGTGTGACAGGTCAATGGCGTATGGCACGCCAGACTCGAACACTTGTTGATACTCGCCCCAACTCGATACGAGCAGCTTGTCGCCCGCCACCGGGTACTGGCCCTCCACCCCGACAACGCAACCGAATAGATCGGCGCAGCGCCGGGCGTTGTCCAGCATCTCGTTGAGGCTTGCCTCGCTGCGGCTGCCGGAGTGACCCGTGTAAGCCGTGGCTCCCAGTCGGCGACTGATCTGCGAGGCCTGCTGGAACCAGTCGCGGTGCAAGCCGAATCCCGAAAGATCGGCGATGCGCCTATCCGGGAGCACCCGAACGTTCGCATGCAGCCTGAATTTCGATGCCGGGAATTCGGCCACCAAGCGATCGGCCAAGTCTTCACCCAGGACACCGAAATTTTGCGGTACCAGTTGAACGTGGGCCGTGGACAGTTCTCCGAAGCAAGGTTCAACAACTGTCTCAAGAAGACGCTCGGCGGCCTGCTCATGACGCAGCCCCGGCCAGCTGGCCAAGGAATAGCATACATTCACATTGTCACCATGGTGTTTTCGACGGATGTGTACCTTTCGTTGTGGTCAATGGAGAGCGCGCCCGTTGCGATGTCGAAAACCACGGTACCGTACGCGCCCTCATTGTCTTGCCAGTCGCCGAAATTGGCACCGAGGGCCTCGTACGCAACGTCTTGGAGCGCATCTTCGATTGCCACGGCCTGCGTCTTGGTCTCGCCATAGCAATCCACATCGATGATCTCGACGGTAGCGTCCGTGGATGTGACTTCCTTGTTGTGCGTATCGAGGATGACGCAGCTCTCGATGGCGCCTTCATCGCCACAGCCGCTGTATTCCACAGTCGCCGATGCCGCGCCCATCGCTGCAAGGGCGGCCAGGATAACTGCCTTGTTGGTCATACGGGCCTGCCGAGCGACAAGGGCGATCTTCTTTTCATCACGAGTTTGCATTCCCAGTCCTTTCTCATTGATTCATCACGATCCACCCTGCTGCCACGACAGGCCGCAGGGTGGGGATTGCGTCAGGTTCTCGACGGCATGACGACGACGCTCCAGTCGTCGCCTTCAGCGTCACGTACCAGCACTTTGCCGATTTCGACGTCGGGCTTCGTGTACGAGAGGCACACGTTGTCCGTCCTGACCGCGGCGATGGCCGGAATCAGCAGCTTCGGCTGAAATCCGAGTTCCATTGGCACCTTGACTGGCCCTTCGAGTCCGGCCATGTCTCGGCTTTCTCCGTCGGTTGTCGTGACGGTGAAGAACTTTTCCATCACCGCCACTTTGATGTAGGAGACACCGCTTTTGGTATCGGCCACAGCCGCGATCATTTCGAGAGCAGCAAGTGCGGCCTTTCGATTGATGACGGCTTTGGCCATCGAAGCCGCACTCGGGATCACCTTTTCGAATTTTGGGTACGCGCCGGCGATGACCGGGCACATCACTTCCAAATTGTTGGACCTGAATCCGATGCCTCGGCTTTCGTTCTCACCGACAGTGCAAATCTGCACATCAGCATCGCCATCAATGATCGCTGCCATCGCATCGGCAATGGTGATCGGAATGATGGAGTCCATGGCATCTTCGACTTCAATGGACGTCGTGAGCCGGGCAAGACGAAAGCCGTCCGTCGCGACCAGCGTCAGACACCCGTCGCGGACCGTCATGAGCACGCCGTTCAGGTAGTAGCGGCTGTCGTTGCGAGCTGCGAAGGGCGTCACCCGGTCCAGCGCCTCCTTCAAGACGGCGCCGCTGATTTTTTTGCCCACGGAGACCGCGCCTTCCCAGCGCGATTCCTCAAGCAACGTGGACTCCGCCTCCGTCGAAATCGGAAAGCGAATATTTGCCTGCCCGAACTTCAGACGCACGGCCTCCTTGGCTTGGGAAAGCGTGCATTCCAAGGCCGCGTCAGCGCCCCCGAGTACCGCGGAGAGACGGTTCCCATCGATCAGCGCGACGAACTCCGCGCCATCCTCGACTGCAATGGTCGCCTTTGCGCACCCTTGCTGCCCGGCCGCGTGAATCGTGAGATGAGTCCCCGACCCTTGCAATGTCACAGCCGCCGAACGGCCGATTTTTTGCGCTTTGGCGAGCGCTGACCTCAGCGCCCCAACAGTGATCTTCATAGATTTCCTTTCATTTGCCCACAACGGGCTCTAGAAGGGATCAAGCGAAGTACGCTTGCGCAGGACGGCATCGCCGCCGGCCTGCGCAAACACACTTTTCATGTGTTCGCGGCGACCTGCACCATGCACAGGACGAACCCCGAAGGATCCGTCCGGCAGATGCGTTTACATCGTGAGAAGCGCTTCCTCGGCAGCCGCCTTGAGGTTTGCGCCAACGCCGAACCAGGCGCTGTTGAGCCGGTTCTCGTTGGAGTGGGCCCGAACGTGATGATCGGTGTACTCCGTGACCGCGTTCAGCAGGCCCCAGGCCGTGCCTTGCACCCCGGGGATCGCGCTACCATACGCGCCCCCGTTGAAAAGTCCCATGATGACTTGATAGCCCTTCGTGTCGACAATCCTTGTTTTCGGGTTGCTCGGCGCCGGAAGCAACGACGTGATGATGCGGTCGGCATCGAGATTCGTCATCTTGATCTTCGCGAAGCCACGCATCCGGTCCATGAAGGAATCGAAAGAGTCACCGCCCAGCAAGCCCATGCGCCCCTTGACCTGATCCGCGTTGAACTCGGTGTTGTGCCGGACCTTGACCTCGTCCCCGCCCTCGCGCAACGCGACGGCCTGGGTGTTCCAGCAAACCACCCGGGTGCTGATGAACTTGGCTGTCGTCGCCAGCGACCCGTCGCAACTCGTGATGAGCAGCAAATAGGCCTTGATCCGGTCGCCGTTGAGCACTTCGCCTTCGATGTTCGTCCTGGCGAGTGCCCAGATGCGCCGCCCGCCCTTGAGAGAGCCGAGCGTTTCGATCGAGAAGCCTTCACGATCGACCAGCGAGCGGAAGAACTCGACCATCTCCTTGGGCTGAACGACCTTGTAGCGGTCAGACACCACGGACAGCGGGGCGTTCGAGTCGCTGCGGTACAGCACCTGGAAGTCCCGGTAATCGTGCAACGACCCGTTGGTATATTGCACCGGCGAGGCCTTGATCTCCCACTGCATCCGGGCCTCTTCGAGCCAGGTTTCCAGCGAGGCGCCATCCGACACCTTTTGACCCAACCCGTGCCACGGCGTGGCACCGCGATAGGCCATTTCGGCAATGCCGTTTTGAAACGACAAGTTGTGAGCCATGAATACTCTCCTTTCATTCGCGCAACATCGCGCAGTGAGTAAGAGAGAGGCCAGTGAGGCTTTGCGCTGCGTTGTGCTCGCAGTGCAAAGCCCGCTGATGCGGGCCTTGGCAGGAACCTTTTGGGTCCCAGTTTGAGAAGTCACGCGACTTGTGTAGCAGGGACTGGACAGGGTGCAAGAAACTCCAGATTGAGGCGATTCACCTCACTCCGGAGCTGTTCCTCGCTGAGTCCGCTGATCGACGTCAACGTACCAGCTGGCGTCGGCAGGTATCCGCCATATCCCGTCGAGTGCCAGTACACGACGCCTGACAGACGGCCGCGACACATGACCTCGAACGGAATCTCGCTATCGCATACGTCGGCTCGCCAAGGGGCCGCACGCAATGCGATGAACTCGTTTGCCCGCAGTCTGTCGCTCATGATGCAACCCCGATCAAGGCACCTTTCAGCGCCATGGGCTGCGATTTGGTGAACCGTTCATCGCGCTGCGTAACACCGTCACGAACGAGGTTGACCAGTACCTCGGTGTTGATATTGGAATCCCGCACACACAGCAAGGCGCCGGCGTGATGACCTCGCTGGCCAACCGGCGCGGCATCCTCGTAGCCGCGGACTATGCAGTCCGTGACTCCGTTGGCCCTGGCATCCGCCAGCAAGGCGGCATCTTCGGCCGTGGCAGCTTCGATATTCACGAACGTCAGCTTCACCACGCGGGACACCTGAACGTCATAGATAGCCATGTTTCCATCCTTTCCCCAGACAGGGGTTTATTGAGAAGGATGAAGTGCAGGGCTTGCCAGTGGACTCAGAAAAGCACACTGGGAAGACCTCTCCCGTTGATGGCTTATAAGGGCGGGCCTTTTTGGATGTGGCCGGACGAAAGTGAGCGTGTGAGGGCGCTTGCTGAAGCAACCTCACAGACTCCCTCTCAGCCTCAGTCAATGCCCCGGGGCATTAGATGGCAGGGAAGTCCGGCGCCCGCACGATGGCGGATGCAATTTGGTGACTCACATATCAGGATGCGGCATACCGGGACGTGATTTACCGGGATGTGACATTCTGGGGGTGAGTTTCGTTCGCCGACGGCGAAGATTTGAATTGCGCTGAGCTACAAGCCTAGCCAAAATTTGCAGTGAGGTGGAGTGGCCGCCTGCTGGCAGCCTTCACGTTCGGAGCACGTATCGTTCCTTTCCAAACCGTTGGAGTTGAAAAAGAAGCAAGCCTGGTTGAGTCGGCTTGAGGCTGCGCCCGTCTAGGACGAACCAAGCTCAAGGCGACGACTAACACGGGATGACCGTGGATGTCCAGGAACTCACGAAACGCGTAGAAAACTCATTCCGCTGTATGCGGCAAGCAAATTGTCACTGATTCTGAAAGCATGCGCAAGACCGAAAGCGACCGATTTCAACAAATAATTCGCTGATCATCCGCGCCAGAACCGCATCCGGCCATCGTCCAGATGAACGAAGTTCTTGGCCTGGTAGAAGCCAACGCCACCGCCCGACAGATACAGGCCGAACCGCGCAAGTGACTCCGTAGCGACCCCGGGGACGCGCCCATCCCAAGCGCGCCCCTCCATGTGCAAACTGTTGCGAGCAGCACCTTCGGTATTTGCGTTGGTCCAAGCCGTCCGATACCCGGAGTTTGTCAGCAGGGGTCGTTGGATCCCGTTGAAAGCAAGCCACGCTTGTACGCCGTACAGAATGTCGAGGAGCACAGGCGACATCTCCACTGCTTCATTTGCATGAGTGTCCCGCAGGATCTGGCACAGTCGCTCATAGCCGCCCCAAATGATCTTCCCGTCGGCGAAGTAAGTCTCTCGAACCTGCTCACGGGTTGCCGTCCTGTAGAGCCACACGGTGCGCGGCAGCGACCAGAAATCAGCCGATTGGGCCATGGCCGCGGGAGTCAGGAGCTGCGCAATGACGCCTGCGGAGGCGGCGGTAAGGAATTGGCGGCGTTGCATGGCGATATCTTCCCGAATCCCGGCCCGGCCAGGAACGGGAATGACTGGCGTCCGAGCGCCCCTTTCGCCAACTCGCCTGACATGGCTTTCAGACCCAAAAAGCAAAAGCCCCGCCACTGTGAAAGTGACGGGGCTCTGCATTTACCTGATGGCGATCAACCGATTACAGCGCTCAGCCTGCTGGCCGCGGCGCTGACCTGGGTGAATTTCGCGCCTTCTGCCTTGAGAGCATTCAGCGACCGGCCGACCAGGCGGAACAGGGCCCTCAGGGGTTCATAGGCAATCCCCTGCCCCATCAGCTCATGGGCCGTCGTAGCCGGCAGTCCTTCGACCAGGTGAGTCGGAACACCCTTGATGCGCGCGTGCTCTGCCGCCGTGAACTTTCGCAGCAGGTTCGGATTCACCGCATGCTGGACGTAAGGGTCGGTCGAACCGCCCTTGTTGTAGTGCTTGCGGATCGTCGGAACGCTGGTCGAGGATGCGTCCACGATCTGCATACCGAAGCCCTTGCCCGCGGCAAGGTCACGAACCTCCTTTTCCTTGAGGTAGGACAGTTCAGACCAGCACTCGGCGTCAAGTTCGACCGGATCGAGCATCGTTCCAAGCACGGGCGCGTGTACCTGCGCTTCCACCGGCACGGCCTGAGCGGCGTCGATTGCCAGCCCGTCCGTTGCGGCCACCAGAATCCAACGGACACGGTTCTCAATGCAGCCGAAGTCTCTGGCCGACAATACAACCTCGCTCACGTTGTAGCCCATGTCACGCAGCTGCGAGCGCAGGATCTCGGCGGATGCGCTGGTGGAGTACGCCTCGACGTTTTCCAGCACAACAACGGCTGGCTGAACCTTCTGGATCACGGCCAGCGCAGCCACGACGAGATGGCCGACTTCCGGATGCGATTCCATCATCGTGATCCCGCGCTTGCTCTTGCCAGCCTTGGAGGCGCCTGAACAGGGCAAGCCCATTTCCAGCACCTCGACCTTCGGCAGATGGGTCATTGCCCATTCGTCTTGAGCCAGCTCCTGGAGCGGCGCAACCAACATATTGGCCTCGGCCGAGACTTCGTTGCACAAGGTCGATTGGAGGGCATATCCCTCGTCGATCTCATTGGCGAAGCCCAGTGACGCCTGGACCCCCTCATCGCGCAGGCCAGTGTGTGCCGCATGCGACAGGATCCCGCCCCCGTGGGCCAGGCTTGCTGTCGCGATCGCTTCACCGGCGGCCAGCTTCGCGGCCAGCCGCTCGATGCGCTCCTTCTTCGCCAGTTCGGATGCCAGCGGCATGATCCAAACACCATCGTCACGAACGACGACGCGAACCACCTCCTGACCTTCGAAGGGCTTCAGGATGGCCGTGCTGTTGATATCCACCACCGGCACGGTCCTGCCGTTTCGCGTCTTGGAACATACGCTGTTGCTGCCGGCAGCATCAGGTTTCAACACCAGCGCGCAACCACGCGGTTCAATGCTGAAACGCATGCCCGGCTCAAGGCCGGCATTGCTGATTCTCGGTGTTTCAATCCAGAGGCGCGGAACACCACGATTGAATCCTAGCTTCTTGATCCACATGTCGAATTTGGCGCCCATGTCACACCAACTCCGTGTCGTCGTTGTAGACCCGCAGAGTCAAGACCGATTCGGCGTCACAGTCGAACATGATCCAGTGGGCCCCTTGGTCCTGTGCGTAGCGCAGGCACTCGCCCAGGTCGCATGGGCAATCCTCGCCGATCCCTCGGCTTTCATCGTTGTCTTCCCTTTGAGGAACGTATACGAGCCAGCCACAGCCCCCCTTCGGGTAACTGATGACGCCTGCCGCTTCGTTGTCCAGGAGTTCGCGCGTCATCAAAGACAAGTGCGCGGTGGATATATCCAGCATTTTGAGTAGCATTTCTTACCTTTCCTGCATACCGCAGTTGTTGAGAAAGGCAAAAGCCAGGGGCTTGCCGATGCGCTCGGATGAAACGCAGCGGCAAGCCTCCATGAGAGGGCTTGCGCAAGGTGCCAAGACTGCACCGATTCATTTTCATGTGTTCAAGCATTTGCTCAAATGCATCCGACCTTCAGCGGGTATGCGTAGTTAGCCCGCCCAGGACACCGCCTGCGCCCGATTAAGGGCCTTGTGCAAGCGTTTCAGCGCCATGGTTTTGTGTGGGACTGACCGCAGCGCGTGCTCCGCGCTCGCGTCCACGTCTACGGAGCAGGTGAAGAAGATCATCAGTCGCCACCTTCCTTCGTAAACTCTTGGACAAGATCCCAGAACCCGCACTCGCGGCACTCACAAATGAGGCCCGCCGGATCGTTTTGCTCGCCGAAGAATTCATCAGCAGGGGCGGCGTGGCCACACTCAGGACAGACGGTTTTACTCATGGAACCTCCTATGAAATATGTTTGACGAGAGCCACAACAGCAATCGCCGCGAGGGCACCGAGACGCCAGCCGCTTCGCTGGCCCGCTCGTATTCGACGGCCGTTGGTCCTTGGACCGCTGGCATTGTGACCGCACCACAGCTGGGTTGTGCCACTGTTCTGATGCCTTTTTGAATTCCCTTTCAAACACTCCAGTGTTCATTTCCTGCCTTTCCCGCATTTCGCGGCTTTTGAAGAAAGGTACAAGCGCTAAGCTTGCCGATGCGCTCAATAAAGCGCATTGGCAAGCCCCCATTTCTGGAGGGTTGCACTCGATGCCGTGGTGGCATCTATTTCAATGTGTCGCCATGAGCTCTCCGGTGCGACTCACCGTTGAATCAAACATGCACATTGCGATCAGACACCGGCAAGCTCCCAGATACCGGGCTGCACGTTGCGATAACGTGAATCGAGCTGCAAGGTCTGCCGTACCTTTGCTTTCCAGTTTTCATTGATTGCAGCCTTGCCGGGCGCGCAGGTACTGACGGCCCTGTACAGATCTGCCAAATCGACCCGGCGCTTGCCGGTCTCGATGAATGCGGCGTGCACCACGGCTTTCCAAGTTCCCGTGAGCCGCCGCTGCGCGGTCCACGCCATGTCGCCCAGGCTCGCCAACATCGATGCGATTCGACGAGATTTCTTCCACAACACGATGTATTCGTGCAGGATGAACGGGTACTTCATAGCCGTATAGGCGGTGCGTCCACTGACCATGTTGTGCTGGGTCTTGATGAGCACGGCCGCCAGTTCGGATCTGGGCATGCGAGACATCATCTCCGCACTGAAACAGTGATACGCACCGTCTTTGCGCATGTCCCCCATGATCATGCCGTAGTGGCCGTCACCACAGGTCGCGTTGCGTTGATTCAGCAGAGCCACATGCAGCTTCTCGTAGAACTCATCGACGCTTTCGCATCTGGAGAGATCGTCGGCATGGACGCCTGGATACTGCTTACCGCTGTACACCACCATCGAATGGTACGGGGGGTGCGACAGAACAAGATCGGCCTCGCGTCCCGCGCGCTCCAGAACCGAGTCGGCCAGGATGTTGAACCCGCTGTGCAGATCCAGTCCGAGGCACTCGATTCCCATTTCCCTGGCAACCTCAACCGAAGTTCCAGACCCGACCATGGGGTCGATGAAGAACTTGGGCCGAAGCTGTTCGAAGATGGCCTTGTAGACGTGGCCGGAGCAGTTGCCCCGCCAGGATGCTTTGCCCCATCTGCCCCGTTCGGGGAACGACAGAACGCTCATAGCCTGGCCCTCCGTGGCTGTACGACCCTGTTGAGAGCCGTACGAGCTAACTGTCCATACGGCCCGTACGCGAAGTGCCCCGAGGTGCCGTGGCTATCGCGCTTGGCGATCTCTTCCAGCACCTGGACCAACTCGTTAGCCTGGCACCAGAGTTGAACGTTCGCTTCGAGTGCGGCGTGTGCCGTGGTGTTTTGCACGGTCGATAAGTCGGCGACCGTCGTTCCATCCGATTCAGTGATCAGAGCCCTTGCGCCGTCGTCGCTTATGACGTATTCAAGGGGCCCTTGTGTGTGCATCTGCTTCATATTGCTTGTCCAATGAATGAGTGGCAGATGCCCAGAACCGTGGTGGCCAGGAAGGCCAAGGTCTGAAGTTGCAGCTTCCTGAAACCCTTGTGGACGGCGAATGCGAGCCACGAGAGGTTGGAAGCGAGGAAGAAGAGCCATCCCCACTTCTGGTACGTCGGCCCGATGGCCAGCAGGAAGGAGCCAACGATGCCGAACAGTGCACCACTGGCCTCCCAGTCCATTGATTTCATATAAATTCCTTTCCATGTTGTGCTGAGTGGTGGCGCTTCAGCCCCCGCGGGCTAACGCCTCGAGCGTGGTTGTCTTAGGCGGGAGCGCAAGCGTCGCAGCGCACGCGTGCGTCAGCTCAGGCCCCGTGGTAGCAACAGGCGTATTGACGCTCGCGCCAGAGTGCCGCGATCGCGTCCATGCGAGAGACGCCTTGGACGATCCTGCGACAGTCGCTTTCCGTTTCCGGGTCGTAGCGTGCGTTCACGTCCGCGCTCCACGTGCCGTCGCGCGCCTTGTCGAAGCCGCCGACACACTCGTAGCCACCAGGCGTTGTCACGCCATGGGAGCGGCGGCGGTTCAGGAACCCAGGGGCATCACCGGCTTCGTAGTTGCAGTTCAGTTTGATGAAGAACTCTCCATCGTCGAGGATGGCGCCGTCACTATTGGCCGTGCGCGGTTTCTGGGCGTCAATCTCGATGAGCCAACTGCCGCTGGGCTCGTGCACCGAGCTTTCAATGTGGCATTTGAGGTATTTCGCAGGAACGATCGCCGGATACCGGTCAATCAATTGAGCGACCTCGGTCACGTCGCACTTTGCAATGTCAAACGCTCTTTCAGGATCGTGTGCCATTGCTCTGTTCTTCAGGGCTTCAAGTGTCACAATGTAAGGCATATTTCGCTTCCTTCTGCACTTGGCAGTTGTTGAGAAACGATGCCCGTAGGGATTTGCCGATGCGCTCGCAAAGCGCATTGGCAAACCTCTTCATCCGAAGGGTCTGCTGACTTCTATGGAGACGCGACGCGCGGCGTCAACGATTCGATATGCGTTGACCGGGATGGATACGATTAGCCACCCCCTCCCGGACTTTTTGCTGTTCCTGTTCGAGGGCGCGAACCGTGCTCAACTCAATGCTGTTTCCGGAGCTTGGCATTACCGTCAGGAGGCCTCTGTCAGTGGTGATCTTGAGCCGGAAGCCTTCGGTTCCAAGGCCCCCCTGCCACAATGAGACGCGGACCACTTCACCATTGGCGAGCTTGAAAATCGCCGGCTTGAACGTTTCAGTGATGACTTTGACGTCTTCGGTGTCGATGATCATTTCGCTTTACCGTGTTGCCCCGGCCATGGCGTCTTCAACCCTCTCGAAAAAGAGTTGTGCCACTATGCGCTGGCGCAGCTTGTCGGTCCCGCTCCCAGGCGTTGCTTCGAACACGTGCAAAGTGTTCGGTGCAACGAATACCGTCGGATTGCCGTTTACCGGCTCCACGAGCAAGGCATGGTCCGAATACTTGAAGCCGTAGAATGCCTCGCCCGCGCGCAACTTACCTTGTTGTGCGCAGTGCAGCGTGAAGTGATGACGGCAGGCCATCCCTTGGTCCAAAACAATGGTTTTCATGAACGTGTCCTTTGATGCCGCAATTGCGGCGTGTTGAAAAAGGACAAAGCGGAACGCTTTCCGGTGGTTCGCACCACTGGAAAGCCCTCCATGGCTTTCCGCGCCTGAACGACGCGACGTTACAGAAGACCCTTCTCAGCCATGGAAAGCGTGCCTGTCCTGGACACGATCACGTGGTCTAAGACGCGCACATCGACTAGTGCCAGAGCACTCCTGAGTTGCTGTGTCAGCGACTCATCAGCAGTCGACGGTTGGCATGATCCGCTCGGGTGGTTATGCACAAATATGCAAGCTGACGCGTTGCAAATCATTGCCTCGCGCACGACCTCGCGGGGATAGACGCTGGTCTGATTGATGGTTCCTCGGAACATCTTGTTGAATCCGATTAGGTTCAATTGAGAGTCGGTCCATACGATTCCGAACATCTCGTAGTCGAGACCACCGATCTGCAGCCGCAGGTAATCTTTGAGCGCTGTGGGATTCGACATTACTGGCCTTGCCTTTTTGAGACGCTTTTCGAGAACACTCAGGGCCTGTTGAATGCAGCGCTCGCCATCCGTGTCCGTGACCCCAAGCCCCGGATAGATGCGTTCCTCGGAATCGGAGCAGATCAGGCTGGTTACGATCTCCTCTGTAAATAAAGTCAGTTGCGATGGTGACCCCATATCGTTCCTTTCGTACCGCACCAGGCGGTGGTTTGAATGGAACGGCGCAAAGCGCTTTCCAGCGAGTGGTCTCGTTGGAAAGCCCTCTGAGGGGCTTTTCTGACAATTGGCCTTGTCACCCGGTGAATCCGGCTACGGTGTGAACTGCGTAGCGATTCCCCATCATCAGTCGCCGATCCGTTTTAGCCTCACTGAACATAGATTGGGGAACATCGACCCCGAGGTCTCTGAGCTTAGCCACGATCGGATCCAGCGACGACCTATCGAAGGAACGCGTGTCGTCATACATTGACGCGTAGACGATGGAACTCGTGTCCTCCGCTTCTGGATCGGTATCGGCCCACTCCACGGTCAGGAAAAACTCCTGCAGCGGGCGGTCCCATCCGAGCATCACTGAGACTGGCCGGTTTTGGTATGTTGAATTGCACACGTGTTGACTCATTCGGTTTTCCTTCCATGTGAATGGTGTGATTGAAACCGGATAGCTATTGGCTTTCGTATCGACGCCACGGCGCTGATGCGAAAAACAATGAACTCTATTGGGGAGTGCCGCGGCGGCGCCCTGAGCGAGACGGATTCATGGCTGATGGCTACGCTGTATCCAACGCATACGTGCCATTGCTGGGCGGTTATCTTGCCGTACGAGCCGGCAAAAGCGATTCTGTCAACTTGTCTGGTCGTTTGCAACCCCAAAAGACGCTTCAACTGACCAGCAATTCAAACTGCCTGGATATTTTCTGAGGCCTGCTGGCAAGCTTCAGAAAGCATCCACCCCATGAGGGGAGGATGGAGCAAGGGGTTACCCCCTTGCCCATTCAAATGCGATCAGGCGGATTCTTCCACGCCCTCCAGTGCAATGCCAGCCTTGTCGCTTTGCATCAGCCCCAAGGACGCATCCACTTCCATCTGACGCACGATGGCGCTACGCAGGCGCTCTTCATACTCGAACGGCCGGGCCAGCTGCTGGCTGTAGGTGGCGATCTCGCGCACGATTTCCTCACGACGAGCGCGTCGCCTCTCCAGCGTTTGGCCACAGACATCTTTCAGTGTCGGCAGCCAAGCGGCGATGGCGTCTTTGCCGTACGGCATGTCCGGGTCCACCTTGTTCCCCGAAGGGCCCACGATGTACTTCCTGACCTTATCGCCGATGAACTCGATTTTCAGCGCGAACCCGGCTGAGGCTGCGACTTTCTCTACATAGGCGTCATACGACTTGTTTGCCAGTGCCTTGATTCGCGCCGCTGCCATCTTCTCCATCAGTTTGATGCCGATTTCTTCTCCTGGCACGTATGACCGTCCGTCGATCTCGAACGTCTCGCCCAACCCGTCCGAACCGGCCAAGTCCTGCTCCAACTGCGCGATGGATTTGTCCAGCGCAGCCTGATCTTCCTGACAGTACCGCAGCCGTGAGCGCAGCCCGAACATGGATTCCTGAAACGCCATTTTGATCTGAGACAACTTGGCTACCTCTGCATCGATCCCGGCTTTTTCAATCACCAGGGGGTTCCCCGATGCGATGGCCTTGATTTCCGCGTAGGACAGCGCCTGACTCGTCACATCCTCAACGCTTCGCACATCCGACTTGCCCTCCATCACTTGCGCAATGAAGCCTGCCTTGGTTTCCAGCGTTTGCCACATGTAGGAATCGAAACTCCCCTCTGTGACGTAGCGGTAGACCCATACCTCGTCGTTGGCATTGCCCTGCCGCAGAATGCGGCCGTCCCGCTGCTCCACGTCACGCGGCCTCCACGGCGCATCGAGATGATGCTCCGCAATCAGCAAATCCTGCACGTTCGTGCCGAATCCCATCATTTCTGTGGAACCCAGGAGGATCCGAATCTTGCCTACCCGCACCTTGCGATGCAGTTCGGCCTTTTGCAGATCCGTTGAGTAGCTTTGAGCGAACGCGATTTCGTCAACAGGCACGCCCCGCGCGAGCAGTTTTCCCCTGATGTCCCGATACACTGAGAACGACACATTCGCCGGCGTAGACAGATCACAGAACACCAGCTGTGTCAGCCGCTGTCCTTCACCATCTTCCCAATGCCGGAATACGTTCTCGACGCAGGCATTCACTTTGCCACCTTTGTGATCGGGCAGGTGTGGATCGATGCAGCGCATGTCAAGCGCGGCCTTGCGGCCGTCACCCGTCACGCATAGCATGTTGTCTTCGTTCGGCTCGACTTCACCATTGCGAATGCGCTCAGCGCGTTTGACCAGGGTGGCAACGTAGTCTTTCAACACCTCGCTAGCCGGCACACTTACCACCGTGTGCTTGCCGCCCACCAGGTCCGGCTCCGGAAGCTTCAACATCGCCTTGGTCCTGATTTCGGCGACCTCACGGAACACCATCATCAATTCCGGCACGTTGTCGAACTTACAGAACCGCGTGTGCATCCGATATCCGCTTCCGTCCGGGGCAACCTCGATCGAGGTCACTTCCCTTCCAAAATTGGCCGCCCACGCGTCGAACCGCGAGATACCCCGCTCCACCAGCGCCTTCTCCTGAAGGTAAAGCTGCATGATGAACATCTCAGCCACCGTGTTCGCAATTGGGGTAGCCGTCGCGAACGCCAGACCGCGATTCGTGTCCCCGCCTCGCAGCCGGAACACTTCACGTGATTTCAGGAACATGTCGAACGCGCGGATCGATGCGGAAAGGTTAATCCCCGCAATCCGCGTTTTGCGCGTGAAGAACCAGAGGTTCTTGAACAGGTCCGCCTCATCGACGATCAGCTGGTCGATGCCCAGCTTGTCGAACGTGAGGCACGCGTCATCCCGGTCTGCCCGGTCCGTCAACGCATCAAGTTTGCACTCGATCGACTTCTTGACCCGCTCAATGTCACGCACGCTGTCCCTGCTTTCGGCGCTGCCAGTGCATTCCTGCAACGCCTTGTCCAGCTCTGCGTACACCATGGCGGTATAGGCATTCGTGGCTTCTTCAGACAGCCCGATCTTCCCAAACGAGGCATGAGTCACGATGATCGCATCCCAGTTACCCGAGGCGATTCTCATCAGCAGCGTACGCCGCTTGTCGCCAGCGAGGTCTTCCTTCGTGGCCGCCAGCACTTTAGCTCTCGGAAACGCCCGCAGGTATTCACCCGCAAACGCCTCCAACATGTGGTTCGGAACAACCAGAGTCGGCTTCTGTGCCAGCCCGAGGCGTTTGAGTTCCTGTGCCAGGCAGATTTGAATCAGCGTCTTACCGCCACCCACTGCCAGCGCGTAGAGAACGTTACCGCTCACCACGCCACGCCAGATCGAGTCCTTCTGAGCATCACGCAGTTGGATCTGCGGGTTGAGCCCTGGAATGACCATGTGAGAACCATCGTACTTGCGGTTCACCGTGCTGTTGAACAGCTTGTTGTACCGAATTTCCAGTTCCCGGCTTCTTGCGCCGTCGGATTTGATCCATTTTTCAAAAGCCTCCTGGATCTTTTCGGCCTTGTCGCGGGCAGCTGTCGTTTCGGTCGTGTTCACGACCTCGCGAATCTTGCCGTCGACTTCGACCTTGTCGGTGACCTTGGGCTGCTGTTGATTCAGCGCAGCCTGCAGCAGATCGAAGAAGTTGCGCCTTGACGTGCCCCATTCGCTGATGGCCGTCGCGTTTCGTTTGTAATACCCCAGCGGGCGGACCGTCCAGGTACTCAGCAACGGGCTGTGCGTCACGCTGCAGACTTTGCTTTTCTCGTCCACGAAGATCGACTGCGCAAAGGCCTCGATCTCTTCCGGATACAGCCATGGAGCACCCAGCCGAACCGCAATCTGGTCCATCGGAACGTCGGCCGGCATCACTACCTGCAGCGCCGTCACATTCGTCTCGAAGCGCGCTGATTCCATTGCGCCGGAGCGCGCAGAGACCAACTTCGCCCTGACGTCGCCGCTCAGGTATTCCGTCGCATCCACAATCTTTCCGTCCACCGGATCCTCGAACGCAAGACCTGAATCCAGCAGTTCCGCAACCAAGGCGGCTTCATCGCGCTCCATCGCCGCGGCCATGAATGCCAGGTCCAACCTCCCGAAGCGGTTATAGGACAGCGCCACTGCGTCACCCACTGTCTGCGCTTTGTCCGCGAGCTTGGCCCGAGACACCGTGCACATCGTGAAGATGTCCGACTTGAGCCATGCTTCCGTCTTTTCGCAATAGCGCTCCAGCGACCACAGCAGCGGTGCATGAGCGTCCAGCGACACCAGCTTGCGGTTCTTTGGCAACATCAGCGCCCCGTGGCGCTTCAAGAAGCCGTCGTAGCTCGTGTTCAACCGCTGGCGCAGGACCGCACCATCGCCGCCGGCCACCTCGGCCTCGATCAATTCAAGCGCGGTGTCGCGCAAGCCGATCATTGCCGCGAGCCGGTCGTAAGTCGCAGCGGGCAAATGCGCCTGGGATTCCGCCCGCCCCTGCGGGTCAACATAGGCGACATTTCCGTTCAGGTCGAAAAAATACCCCGATTGGACTGACTCCTGCCCCACTTCGATGACCGGATCGGCAGACACGTTGGTCGCCGGCGCAAACCAGCCCTCCAGCGCATTGCGCTCCAGCATCACCGCGACGGCATCGCCCAAGGCCTGCGCCAGCGTTTGTCCGCCGACCAGCTCTGTTGTCCAAATTGGCGTTGCGGCGCCGTACCGGGCACTGGCCGACATGCGGCCCTTGCCCAGGTGGAGGTGCTGGTTTTTGGCGTATACCTCGTTGATGTAGTACGTGCCATAGCCTTGTTGCAGTGCCGATGACGCCTGTGCCTTGTACACGAACTTGAGCCCTTCCCGGCCGTCGGCCGCTTCCGGCTTCTTTCGAAAGACCAGGACATCGGTGCCGACGTCGGTACCGGCGATTTCATCGAACGTACCGTTGGGCAGCCGCAAGGCGGTGACGAGATCGCTCTTTTGCGCCAGGTAACTACGCAGGCGAGAGCTGTCTTTCTCCAGCGTGCCTCGCGTCGTCAGGAACGCCACGATCCCGCCCGGCCGGACCAGATCCATGGCCTTCGCGAAGAAGTAGTCATGGATCACCAGCTTCATCGCGTTGAACCGCTTGTCGTTGACCTTGTAGTTTCCGAACGGGATGTTCGAGATCGCAAGATCAAAGCTATTCGCGGCCAGCGGAGCGTCTTCGATGCCACAGCACAAGACCCGTGCACTGGGCCCAGCGTACAGCGCCTTTGCGATGGACGCGGACGTTGTATCCGGCTCGACCATCGTAATACTGGACGCTTCGCGGATGGCTTCAGGCATGCACCCGGTGAAATGCCCGGTACCCGCACTTGGGTCCAGCACCTTGCCCCCAGTGAACCCCATCTCGGAAACGATCTTCCACATGGCGCGGACAACGGCGGGCGGTGTGTAGTACGCCGTCAGAACCGAGGCACGAGCCGCTTCGAACTGCTCCTTGCTCAGCAGCGATTTCAGCTGCTCTTGTGCAGCTTTGTACTTCGTGCTCGGATCGAACACATTGGCCGCGCCGCCCCATCCGGTGTAACGGACGAGAACGTCTCGCGCCATGGAGTCCAACGACCGAAGAGCGCCCTTGCGGGACTGCAGTACCTCCAACGCCTCTACGTTGCCGCGGATTCTGGAGGCCTCGCCGCCAAACCGATCCAGTTGATCGCGAATGAAGAAGAATTCTTCCTTCTCGATGACCTTGGTCGCCACTTTCGCCGCATAGGCGACCGTGGCGATGACGGCTGGAGGCTCCTGCGGCACCGGATTGGCAACCGCTTCGATCACATCGTCGAAGATCAGCGCGAGCTGGTCTTCGTGGACGAATCTCTTTCCCATGAAATCTCCTTCAAAACAAAAAAGGAGTCCACGGCGCCCCATCGGGGCGTTGGACCCCGAGGGATAAAGTGAATGTAGGCGCGAGGCCTACGTTTTGATCATTGGCGCATGAGCGCTATGAAAGAGACAGCCAGGTGGCTTTCCGCTTAGACCTCGTGACGACGTCGAAGTGGAAAACTAACTTTGCTGCGATGCCCTGAACAGCTTTGCTTTTTATCCTGCGCGGGATATGCTTTGTCCATGACGAGAAAGACCAAGACCAACGACGCGGACCCGTTCCTCACGCTGCTGGGAGAGGACGTCTACTACGAATTGCTCGCCGATGCACCGGACCGTCCTGATCAAGGCGGCATGGCGCACTTTGCAATGAATCCGTTGCTGGATATGGATTGCTTTGTTTGCTATTGGGAACATGGCCTGATGACTCTCGATGACTTCCTGGAGTCGGTTGAAGATGTGACATCCGGTGGCCTCGAAACCATTGCACGCGCTGGGCACAACACGAGTTGGAAGCACTTCGAGATGTTCGACGGCCAATTCAGGAGCCGCGAGGATAGTGTGATCGGCTCCATCCTGCGTCAAATGCATGCGCAGCGCGACATGAGTCTTTGGACGCCATACCTAAAGGCCATTGACACTGCGGTGGCCAACGGGCAACTGCCGGCCGTCGTGGGTGAGCAATCGGGGGTTTGACCCCAGATTGCTTCCCAACTTACTCAACTTCTTCCGAATCTGTCGCGAAGGGCCTGATTTATGGCCGTCTTCCGTAGAATCTTCCGTGTTGCTTGAATCTTTTCTCGCAGGTCAGGATGGTCGGTCCAACCCATTTTGTCGATCTCTTCCAAGAAGTTCTCAACCTGCCGAATATGAGCAGGCCTTTTAGCAAAGGCCATAACGCGGTCCCACCCTTCAGCGTTGAACGCAATGGCGGCGAGTCCCGGGTCGATGGCTTTGTATTGTGCGACCAACCTGCTGTTGCGCGCAGCCTTCTGCGCCTTTGCGTCATTCGTCATTGTTAGCTCCTTCTATGCCGTAGCTACGGCGCTGTTGAATGGAGCTAGTCCATCGAGAGGACTTGCCGCTGGATACACCCGTACCCAGTGGCAAGCCGTCTTGAGGACGGATTTGCCTGGCAGAACTGACGATGGCTAAGTGCCAACGTTGCGTGCTGCTTTCATGCGTTGACTTGCTCGGTTCGACGTACCAGGTTCCACGCGATCTTGTGAAACCGCGCGATTTCCGGCACGTCCGTGAACGCGCATTCGCTGAGACGATCGAGATACTCGACCACTCCCTTGGTCTTGCGCGGATCGGTCGCTGCGTCGTGGATTCGCTGCCACTCGACGTAGCTGTATGCGCGGTACAGCAGTTTGTCGATCGACAGGCGAGACGCAGAGGATTCCGGGTGTGATTTCTTGCTCATGGATGCTCCTGTTCGTGCCGTAGGAACGGCGGTTTGAAACTGGAGCCAGTCCGTTGTCAGGACTTGCCGATACGCTCTTCCAGGAGCGCATTGGCAAGCCCCGAAGGGCTTGTGTTTTCACCGGCGCGTGACGGTTATCCCGCGCCATGCCAGACCGATCTTGAACATCAGCGCCACTGGCGAGACCAATGCGATGATGACCCAGATGAGGACTTTGCTGATCAAGCTTTCCTTCTGCGCCTGACGGGCAGGCTTGCGGCCGGGGCGACGTGTGGTGGTGGCGGTCTTCATTGCATTTCCTCCTGGAACTGCAAAGCGAAGCTCGACATGTCATCCATGCCGCGGACGGACTCCTCGGAGAGTTCGACCGAATCGCTGCTGCCATTGGCAGAGGCGACGTCGATCCCCGTTTCCATGAAAACTTCCAGTGCACTCATTTGCGTTCCTTTGATTTGCGGCATAGCACCGCGGGTTGAAAAGGGCTTGCTGAGTGGCTTGTCAGTGCACTGTTTGCAATGCACTCACAGGCCACGCGTCGGAAGACGCATGATCTGGTATGGAGGGTTCTGTGGCGCGCCTCCTACTTGATGTGACCACGCCCGGCGGGCAGGCCGGACCATATGTCACAGGGTGCGCACTACGTCGCGTCTTGAATCAGCTCTTTGGCGTCACGGCCCACGGCAAGAATGATCAAGCCGGCGCTGTTCTGCGGCATACCGAGTTCCTCGGCTGCTGCAAATGCGCCGATGAAGAATTCGAGTTGCCGTGCGCAATGCTTGACCGTACCGGACTTGAGTTGTTGTTCCTCGCGCCTGACGATCCACCTCCGAGCGACTTTGCTAATGAAGGTCTCTTTGTCATTGACCATTTCGTTCTTCCTTTTCGATTGGCACCCAGACCCAGGCAGACACCCAGACGCCATCGTCGCCCTCAGAAATCATCGGTTCATCGTCGATTTCGAGGTCATCGTTGGCGTGCGTCTTCCTGGCCGTTGCAATGGTTTCTTCGTGTGCTTCGCGCTCTTCGCGGATTTCCCTGAGTTGCTTGCTTAGCTCGCGTACGGCAGCTGCGAGGTCGCCGGATTCCCAGCACGCAACGACTTTTTGAGCGAGCTGTTCAAGCACCAGCATGGAGGTGCTCCCTTGACCCGTAATGAGCCACCGCCTCGGCCTTGATGGCCTCGATGCGCACCAGCGTTGCTTCGTGCTGCGCGCGCACCCGTGGCTCGGTCACTCGCCCATCGTGATGATCGAGCAACTTGTAGTAGTCCCCCTCGGAAGCGTCTGCGGAACTGGCGACCCCGATGACCATCGTGTGGGACCATGCCCCCGATGACGATTGGTGATAGCCCTTGGCCTCGGTGAGGATGCCGCCGCGGCCGCGCCTTGTCCTTATGGTGAGGTGCTTCCCCTCCGCGATGTCCACCGTGGTTTCCGCGCTCCATCCATGTGGGTCTTTTGACATTGACGTTTGCATGTTGATCCTTCCAAATAAATGGGTTGAAAAACATGACAGGCACACGCCTTGAGTCTGCAACCGTTGTAGGTCACAGGCTCAAATCGCCTGATGTGCTTGGAATGAAGCCGGGAAATTGGAGTCTGAGTAAGGCAACGGTGAGTTCCAGCCACAGCAGGGGCCAAGGGATGTAAATCCGCAGCCTCAAGCGCTTTGCCGAACGTGACACGCCTGCGCGAAGTGGCGTACCACCCAATCACCTGAATCTTCATGCCGCATTGCGCGGTACGAAATTCTTGCGCACTTCGGTTCCGCCTGCAAACTCAAAAGTTGCCGATATTTATCAGCCATTCCCGAAAACTACTTCACCCGCCCTCGCTTTCATGCTTGCGTGTCGCCGATGGCGCGCTATCTTGGCTGCAACCCCTACGGGTTACCAATCATCAATGACCAACCACGAGGACAGAATGAACACTTTCAACGACAAGGCGATCCAGAAATTCGACACTGAACTGACTTCGGGCAACGTCAAGGCGGCAATGGCTGCGGCGACGGCCAAGTCGCGCGACCTGTGGCAGGTTCCGATCGACCACATCCAGGTGGTTGCAGGCTTCAACCCGCGCATTCACGACGACGCCTACGAGGCTCACATTGAGGACATCGCTCAATCGATTCTGGACAACGGCTTTTACCAGGACAAGCCACTGGCCGGTTACGTGGCGACCATTGACGGTGAGCAGATCATCTACGTGACGGAAGGTTCGTCCCGCCTGGCCGCGGCCCGGCGAGCGATTTCCCTGGGCGCCTCCCTTGAAACGCTACCGGTGGCCGTCAAGGACCGCTCCACCACCATGGAGGACCTGACGATCGCGCTGGTCAAGGGCAACAACGGCAAGCCGTTCACCCCGTTCGAGCTGTCCATCATCGCCAAGCGTCTTGTGAGCTACGGCCGCGATGCTGCGCAAGTCGCAAAGATCATGTCCGTGACGCCGAACTATGTCGATGACCTCCTCCTGATCGCCGGCGCCCCCGCCAAGATTCGCGAATGGGTGCAGTCCGGTCAACTAGCGGTCTCGCTGGCGGTGACCACAATGAAGAAGCATGGCGACAAGGCCGTAAACGTGCTGGCGAAAGCGCTGGAGACGGCGGGCAAGAGCGGCAAGGTGCGCGCGAGCGCCAAGCACCTGCCCGGGCAGGTGCGCACGAAATACCTCAAAAAGCAGTCCGCCCCACTTTTCACCGCGGTAGACGCACTGCGCAGCGATCCCGTTTGGTCGAAGGTTCCCGATGAGATTCGCACGCGGATCGACGAAATCATCGCCGGCGTGCCGTCGCTCGATCCGACCTGAGACTCAGTTCCCGCTGGCAGCGACTTGCTGCCCAGCCGGACCACCCGACTGCGGATGGCCGGCGATCCCCCGCCAGCGCCGGTAGATCTTCCACTGGTAGTCTGCACTCAGCGCGGGGGCGTTCGAGTGGTACGCGCCTACGGCGGCCCACGTGTACCCGTATTTCAGGATTTCCTTTTTCAGCAGCCACGCTCCCACGTAGATGTTGGTGCAGGGATCGTATAGCGACCGGACGCTGATGCCGAACCTGGCCAGGCTGGGCATGTGGATCGAATTGATCCCCATCAAGCCCCGGTCCACCGTCCCGTTCGAGTTTTCCACAGTTGTATTCCAGCGACCACTTGATTCCTGCATCGCGATCGCGCGCAGCAGGTTTGGCTCGACGCCGTAACGCGCAGCCGCATCATTGAAACAGTCGGCGTGGGCTCCGGCGCAATAGACGGCGATGAGGAAGGCGGCTATCGGGCGATACCAGGGCAGAACAATCATGGCTCCATTGGAGCGTTGTTCCTGGCTCAAGCCGCTCGAAATCGGGCGGTCTCGCGTACCTGATTCACTCTTCTCTCAGGTTTTGACTGCTTTTGGTTTAATTGGAAAACGTGCTCGGCTCGAAGCAATCCGGCCAAATTTGGCCGGATTGACCTTGCAAGCCGCAGATTCCAAACCTCCATCCAAGTTGCGCGTGCACAATCGACTGGCATCCTGAGAAGAATAAGTCTCTGGTCACACATGCGTTATCTCGATCTCTTCAGCGGTATCGGAGCCGCGTCCGTCGCCCTCAAGCCGCTGGGCTGGACCTGCGCTGCGCTGGCCGAGATCCACCCCGCCTCTTGCCGTGTCCTGGCGCAGCACTACCCCGACATTCCCAACCTGGGCGACGTGACCAGGATCACGGACGAGCAGATAGCCGCGCTTGGCCCGCTTGACATCGTTATCGGCGGCTCCCCCTGCCAAGGCCTGTCCGTCGCGGGCAAGCGCAAGGGGCTGGAGGACGGCCGAAGCGGTCTGTTCCATGAACAAATGAGGATATTCCATGCAGCTCACCATCTTTGCGGAGCCCGATTCATGCTCTGGGAGAACGTCCCAGGCGCCTTCATCTCAAACGCCGGCGCTGACTTTGCTGCAGTGGTTGGAGCGATGGCAGGCGCCCGAGTCGCTGTCCCCGCAGATGGTTGGCGCAACGAGGGCGTGGTCCTGGGCTCAGCAGGACTCGTCGAATGGTCTGTGCTTGATGCGCGATGGTTCCACCTGGCGCAGCGGCGCGAGCGCGTGTACGCTCTACTCGATACTGGAGACTGGTCCAGTCGCCCACCAATACTACTTGAGCCGGACGCAATGCGCGGGGCTGCTGGGGCGCACCGTCCAGAAGAATCAGCCGATCCCGGCGATGCTGCAGGCCGCGCTGCTGCTGGTGGCGGGAGATCAAGGCCGGCGGCAGCTGAAACCATTGGCGCCGCCGAAGCGCCGTGGCGGCAGCCGGAAGGTGGAGCCAGAGAGCCAGCACAAGCTGATTCTCTGAGCGATGCACGCATCCCTGGCTTGGCGATTGCCATCCATGCCCACAGCATTGGCCGCGGGCACGGCTCGGGGCCGGAAGGCAAGATCTATCTCGACGACAACACCGCATTTACCGCCGATTCGAGCTTTTCCTCACAAGCGGTAGCGTTCATCCCTCCGGACGGACGTAGCGCGTACGAAGTGCGCCGGCTCACGCCGCTGGAGCATGAGACGCTGCAGGGTTTCCCTGCGGGGTACACGGCCGTCCCGATCTCGACGCACGAAAAGAAGCGCGTATCCAAGAACTTCGCTGAAACCCGCTGGCGGGCAAGAGGCGATGCGTGGGATCTGCTGTTGCCCGACACGGCCCGGTACGCGGCTTTGGGCAACAGCTTTGCAGTGCCCGTCGTTAACTGGATAGGGCGCAGTCTCGAGCGTGCAGTCTCCGGATCTCGGAACTGACCAGGTCGAGGCGACGACGGGTCATATCGCCCGCCTCGCCGGGCATGCGTTTGCCGCCGCGCGCGACCCAGCCCCTGCCCTCTCGGCGGTGGCGCCCTATAAGAAGCCGACCATTACGTCTCATGCGCGCCTGGATCACTCCTCTCTCCAAGTGACTCGCCAGCAGTAACTGAGACGCCTCACAGCGCCACGCGCAGCGATCTGCGCCTCCTGCAATCTCGCTGCCTTCCGTGCCGCAATCGAAGTTGCGCGCCCGCAAGCGGGTGTCATCCTGAAAAGAACAGTACTCAGGTTGTCCAACGTAGCGGGGTCGCATGAAAGAAATTCTCTGGCAAAGCATTGCCTACATCGTCTCGCGTCGGCCGGTGGCCGACTACCTCGCCCGCCGCGCGATGGAAACGGTCGCGCCGTGCCGCGGCGTGATTGCCCCAGGGGCGTAAGCGTGAAACGCGAAGACATCGCCCTGCAGCCCGGCCGGGGCCGCGATTCCTGCGTGGAGTTGGATGCGGGCCAGCTATTCGCCAACTGGGGCTTCAGCGACGGCGAAATGCTCCAGGAGCACCCGGCGTTCCTTTCTGCGGTTGCAGAGGCCGGAGTCCAGATCCATCCGCGAGAGGCCCTTGCCCTGCTGATCCAGCGCCACCTGCTGTCATCTTTGCCGGCACCGTTGCGAACTTATCGGCTTGAGGCGACGTGCCACAACCCGGTTCGAGCAGAGGACGACGAGCTTAGTCGGCGGTCTGAATTCGAAGGATTCAGTGTCAGCGTGTCGCGTGCTCAGATCATGGAGTTGCTGCGAGAGCGCACCCCCAAGATAGCGCCTATGGCCCGCCGGCACCACGCTTCGGCGCGCTCGCAAGTTCCCCCGGTTCTGCAGCGCGGCCTGCCGTTCGCGCGCGAGCTGATCATCGATAACTTTGCGGGCGGAGGCGGAACGTCTACGGGGCTGGAGGCCGCCTTTAGGCGCCCGGTGGACATCGCCATCAATCACGACCCGCAGGCGCTGGCAATGCATGCGCTGAACCACCCGCACACGCAGCACCTGTGCGAAAGCGTGTGGGATGTAGATCCCATTGCCGTGACGAAAAACCAGCCGGTCGCCTTGGTCTGGCTCTCGCCCGATTGCAAACATTTCAGCAAGGCCAAGGGTGGCACGCCCGTGGCGAAGCACATCCGAGGCCTGGCTTGGGTGGGTATGCGATGGGCGGCGCTGTGCAAGCCGCGCGTGCTGATGTTGGAAAACGTTCCCGTTACCTAGAGAACAGGGTTGTCTGTATTTTTGACTATTGGAGGGAGATGCAAGGGGGAGGTTTAGCATCCTGTGGACAACCCAAAGGTGCGATCGCCCGCAGCCAGTACGCCGGGCAGCCTGACGGGGCTGTACAGTTGGCACAATGGTCGTCATAAATGGCACCAAGCTGATACAGGTACAGTCAAACGCGGGCAGCCTCGCACTGTTCGAACTCTCCACCATCATCGACCGGTTGCTGGCCGACCCAAAGCGCATGGTCGCAGTACTCAATCGGCTCAACCTTGGCAAATCGGTGCAATTCATGGATTGGCGCACGGGTTAAGTGCGCTCGGGCAAGGTCGTAGCGATGAAGGGGGTCAGGTGACGGTGCACTAGGACGGCACCCGCTCGCAGTGGAAGATGTCGTACGTCGCCATCGACTCGGGGGACGCCGGCGAGCAGGTCGAAAGCCCAGCATCCACGGTCCCTCCAACGCCGGCGCACAAGCTCGCTCCAGAGGACTTCCGCCGTGGCGACAAGGTCTCGTTCACCGACAAATATCTGCAGCCCCAAGTGGGAACCCCTCAAACTTCGCACTAAGCCAACACCTCACTTCCTTCTAGCCGGACGACATTCACATGCGGGAAGAGGCTCTCCGTGAACTCACGGCGCTGCCAGGAAGCCGCCGCTCAAGACGGGCCGTATCGAGATCACCGGTGGTTCGGCGCGGCCGCACCCCGAAGCCGGCTGTCGATGCCCAAGTTGATCAGGGCAAGTTCGTGAACTCGGCCTTCCATCTGCAGTCGGATGCGCAGGGCCCAGATGTCCTCTAGCTTGAACCGTACCTTCTGTCCAACGATCTTGCCCTTGTTCCACGGTTCGCGGTGAATAGCGCTGGCATTGAATTCCATGACGGTCTTCCAGTCGGGTTGAGGGGAGAAGACGATGAACCTTCGCCGGCCCGAACGCCTTGTCCAGCATCAATCTGCCCGCTGGCACCAACGATCGGGTGGCGGACCTCGAAGGGCAACTTCATGTCAGCGCGGCGAATTCACGGTCGCGGCCAGGATTTGACATCTACGCTCGCAAGCCGAAGGGCAGGTTCAGGCTGGACCCAGTCACTCGCGATCGAGGACTTGAACGACAGCTACAGCGATCACCGGTCGTTCGGAGAACGCAGCCTCCAGCGATCGGTGCACTTTCGTCACTGGTCGCTCGACCATGGCCGGCCGGGCGACGGTTCGCGATCGACGGATCGACTACTTGCGTCCGAAATGATCGGCTGTACCCTACCAATAGCTGTCCGCCGCCATTTGGGAGAGCTATCATTCGTTGCGGCTAGAGCCTTCCGGCAAGATCGGAGGTTTGTCGGCCTCAGCGTCCCACCAGCCAAGAGCATCCACTGCTTTGAGTCGTTCAGTCGAGTACTTTTCACTTGCATTCGCGACGACACCTGCGAAAGCGGATCGCGTTGCTTCAATTGTCTTGTGCGCGATTCTTAGGATGAAATCAGCCCGCTCATCGAAGTAGTCTGGCGTAACGACAAGCGAGTCAAAATGGGCTCCACGAGGGTGCTTGGATGACGAACCCGCTGTTTGCGCCAAGTAGGACGACGTAACGACTCCGCCGTGATGTACCAACAGATTTCGGTCTCGAAGAATCTCGTCGTAGTACCTCGCCTCATCCTTGGAGAACGGTGCAACCTTGACCAAGGCGGAATACAGCGCGTTGATCCTCTTTGCACTGCCGAAGTCAAATTTTTCGGAAATCAGAAAACCCAATCGCACTCTCCAATGCTCACCGTGTGCCAGCAGAGAAGTAGGGTCTATCGAAACATCATGGCCAGCCAAAGTCAGTGACTTGAGCAGGCTCGCCTCGATGTTGATCATGGCCGCAAATTGATCTTTGAAGAACGCCTCAAAGTATGCCGTTAAGCCGATGAGGTAAACCTCGTTTACGCGGTTGATTCCTCGTGCCTGCCTATTGAGGGACGCGCGCAGATCTGCGACAGTTCCTGGGAAAAAGATCCCACCGGGGACGCCGCCGGAAAAGTAGTCGAGCAAAAGTGGCTCTGTGCTGTCGTTCATGGATATTGAAGTGAAAATGGGCTGGCTGAAAGCGGGCTGCCCGAGAAGACACTAGCCCAAAATCGAGGCAGTGTGGACCGTCTTGAAACAGGCATGGCCGTTCTTCCGCCTCCATGCCGCTCGAGCGTGACTCACTTTCTAGAAGGCGGCTCGCGAACCTGCGCGGCATAGGACATCACCATCGGGCCACCATGATGCACCGAAGCGATTGGAATTCGAGTGCGGACATGCAAACCTGCGGGCGCATCCGAAAACCCGCCGAGCAGGTACTGACCACACACCGAATAGTCTCCTCCACCCGTGCTCTCACGAGTGGGCGAGTGAATCATGGTCGGCGTAAGCAGCCAACCAGAAAGGAGTTGATGCGGATCGTCGGCCCCAAGCGTTGGATAGTAGGTAAACTGAACTTGCCCCCCGGCGTCGCGAAGATCGAGCTGCAAGGCAAGGCACTGCCCACCCACGGAGAGTGTTTCACCGCCCCTCTCCGCGATCGCATCGACGATGCGTCGTTCTACGTCGTCGTGCGTGAGCCTTTCGGTTGTATGTGCTATGGCGTTCATCCGCTCGTCAAAGCCGTGATTGGTGTCGCCCCACGAATCCATCCAGATTCCGGTCGGATAGTGGCGAAAGTGCTTGGCCACCTGATGTCGGACGATGAGCATTGATCCACCGATCTTCTCGGCCTCAGGCTGCCATCTCATTTCCCAAATGAAAGGCTGAGGCTTGGGCCTCCGGTGCCAACCCGCGATCGCGAGCGTCAGCCCGACCGCGGATACCGACGGCATCGTCCGAAGCCGAATCGGCAGGTTGAACGCCAGGTTCTTGAGCAACTCGTGCAAAGGTCGAGCGAGGAAGAACCCTCCGCCTGGCTGCACCATCGCGGGCTTGATCTTTCGGAACGCCAGGCAGCTGGCGATGGCTTCATCCATCCACATTTCGCTTGTCACGGCAATGCCGGTATATGAGATGGAGAACAGCGCATTGCCGCACATCACAACCAGGAGCTTTGAAGCCTCGGCGTCGACCACCTGCAGCCCCGCGGAGGTCCGTCGCGATACCTGCCGGTCGACGACGACCGATACCCGCCCTCCCCACACCGATGCCACGAGAATAGTCATATTGGTGATGATGCACGATTGCTCGCGGATGGCACGATCGACGACCGTGATTGGCTTCTTCGGTTGCCCGCAGCATCACGTGGATCCGGCTGCGACGCCGATGTAGCGAGGTGAAACACGTCGATGCGCAAACAAGACCTCAACGACGGCAGCGGCCCTGGGCCGGCGCCCGATGTCCACCTTGAAGCGGCGTGCACATTCCACCTGCGACACCAGGTAAGTGACCAGTCCTGCCGCGTTTCCATCTCCGTCGCTGTGCAGCGAAGGAGCGACTGGTAAATCTAGCGTTTTCAGGGGTCCGCTTTGCAGTGCGGCGTTGAGCATCGCATCATGGCCGAGACCTGCGCACCATATAGCTGCAACTTCAGCTCGAGACTGAGGGCAGTCACTCGCTCCTGTACCGTCGAATGACTGCTTGGCTCGAAAGCAAACAGTGGGCAGCTTTCAAGACCTGACACAGCTGTTGTGGTCACTCGTGGACACCGGCTTCTGGAAGGCGCACGTTTGCGGCCCGTACATTCGAGGGGAGGTCATGATGGAATCCGCTGCAGACACGATTCATCGCGAGCCATGGAACAAGGGCAAGACCGTCGGTCAGAAGGCGCCCTTCAAGCCTAAAGACATCTGGGCACTGCGCGTGAGCCTTCAGATGGAAAACCGGGTGCCCGAACTCGCGTTGCTCAATCTCGGGATTGGCAGCAGACTTCGCAGATGCAACCTGGTGGCACTGAAGGTCCGCGATGTCTGCCACGGTGATCAGGTTGCTTCGCGGGCCGTTGTCATGCAGCACAAGACGCAACACACCGTCCAATTCGAGATCACGGCCCCCAAGCTGCCCGTGATCGGTCGGACGCTGACGCTCTAGCAAGCACAAGTGCTAACTCGCGCAAGCAGTCAACGCGCTTGCAGCAGCGGTCGTCTCAAAACATTGACTCCAGAACGCCAAGCTGTCGCAAGCGAATCGTCATCGCCTGTTCGCTGACGCCAAACTGAGTTGCGAGTGAGGCGACGTCCAGTTCATCCCAGTACTCACGGCCTTCCGTCATCGCCAATATCGAGCTTCTGGGCATCAGGAGCGCAGACGCAAACTGATTTGCTTCTCGCTCTTCTTCTGGCGTAGTAGTTGAACCGGGCTCTTCATAGGCACCTGAGGACGGTGAGCCTCTGCGCTGATACGCGCGCAGGTGGGTGTCTATGAACAGCCTGTCGCCCGAGTTGTGATGAAGGGCCAAGTGTCCTAACTCGTGGGCTATGGTGAACCGCTGTCTATTTGGGTGGTGCGCTTTGTTCACCATGATGTGGCGCTCGTCTCTTCGTATCAGGAGCACGCCAGAAACCATGTCTTCGAAAGTCTGCTGATGGATTTCAGCCCCTACGAACGTGGCTATCCGATGTAGCGGAATCGGAGTTTTGGTGATGCCGGCTCGATGAATCAAGTCACTGGCAGCTTGCTCGATTTCGTCGTTCCGCATCAGGAGCTCCTAAGTCGTTCAAGAACGGCCTGTTTAACCAAAGGCGTCATTTCCACAGCCTGGCTTGCAAAAGAAAATTCCTCCAGCGACGCCGCAGGCTCCGCCTGCACTTCACCAAGTGCCGGCATGACATCAGTGATGGGAACTCCAAGGGCTTCACACATCCGGTACAGGATGTGAAGTGGCACCTTCTGATTGCCACGCTCGATATTTGTGATGGAGGTGCGCTCCAGGCCCACCATCTCTGCCAATTCACCTTGAGTGAGTCGCGCTCGGCCGCCACTTTGCGACTCCCTGAGCTGGCGAATCCTCTGACCGACTTCCTTGAACAGGCGTCGCTCATCAATCATGTACTGCGCCTCCTAGTGTGTTCATTGATGGTAGTACGAAGCGCCGCTCATGTCAACCAGGTTGACATTATAGTCTGATACCTACAAATGTCATCAACGCCAACATTGTGTTGTTTATTGACATTAGACTGCGCCCCCGCTATCCTCCATCCCATCGCCCAATGCATGGGCTTGGAGGCTGAAATGAGCAAGGATGAGAAGCCCGCCAAGAAGGAATACTTCTTCTTCGTGGGGACGACCAAGTACGAAACCGAGCTGGCCGAGGTGACGGGCGCCTATGTGAAGTCGCGCATCGCGGACTTCCCGGACAAGGGCGGCCTGGAACTCGAGGGCCAGGGGAACGACCCGGACAAGCCGTTCGGCGACAACGACAAGGTGTCGTTGGTGCTCGGCCATGGCGAGGGGCCTCGCCGCTTCAACATCGTGCCGCCGGCGAACTTCGGCTGAGGGAAGTGAACATGGGGCCGCTGGATGCTCAGATGCAGCGCCTAGCCGAGCGCCACCCGGGGACGACCTGGGAGGACCGCGGAGCCCATGGTCTGCTCGTGACGATTCCGAACTTCCCGCTGCCCAACGGCTGGAACAAGCCGTCGACGCATGTGAAGTTCCTCGCGCCGCAGGGCTATCCTTATTCGCGGCCCGACTGCTTCTGGGCCGACGGCGACTTGCGTGTGCAGCATCAGCCCAACCTGCCGCAGAACGCGCAAATCAATCCGGTGCTCCCGGACGTGACGGGCATGGTCTGGTTCTCCTGGCATCTGGAGCAGTGGAACCCCAATCGGGACGACATCTTCAGCTGGATGGGCTGCATCCGCGACCGGCTCGCGAGGGTGGTGTGATGCTCCGTCTGCAGCAAGCACAGGTCGAGCGGCTTCAAGCGGCAGCTGCCAGCCGGGAAGTCGAAACGTGCGCGGCGGGTTTGGTTTTCCATGCCGGCACTGCGGCGGGTAAGCCCGTTTTCACGGTGAGAGCTCTACTCGAAGTCCCCCAGGAGTGTCCGCGCCGATTGAATTTTGAGCCACCGTGCCGACTGAATTCTGAGCCAGGGGCGCAAGCCAACATTTGACTGCTGGCTGTGGATAACTGTACCTCTTTTCTCCTTCCCAATAGTGCT
>SCRU01000144.1 GCA_004323695.1 Burkholderiaceae bacterium | reverse complement strand
CTGCTGCGCCTGCCGCACGAGGTCGTCACGGCGCGCATCCTTGCGACGCTGCAGAGCCATGGTTTCGACATCACGCCCACCGAACTGGGTGTCTGTTTGTATCCCGGCCCTGACGGGCGCCGGCCCGCCGAACTGGCGCGGCAGTGCAACATGACGCGCCAGGCCATGAATTACGTGCTGGCGGGGCTGGAGCGCCGGGGCTACATCGAGCGGCAAGCCATGCCCGGCTCTGCGGGGCGCGTGGTGCGCGCCACCGCCAAGGGCTGGAGCATGGTTGCGCCGGTCAGAAATTGCATCGCCGAGATCGAGCAGGAGTGGGCCGACCATCTGGGCGCGCAGCGGTTCCAGGACTTGCATGACACGCTACACGATCTGGCGCGGTGGCTCGGCAAGCTCGATTGACGCGGTGCATGGTTCGAAGCCGTACGAGCGTCCCTGTCGGCGAACTGCCTTGAAGCGCCCCGATCCGGCATTTCGGGGCCCTGGCTTTCTGAACCGCAACTGGACTTGCCGGTTGCTTGCGTCTATCCTTGTTCCACCTCTTGGGCTGCCAGCGGCGCCGACGAGGTGTTCCGCACCCATTTGACGACGGCTACCGCCCTGCATGGGCGAACCCAACAGGAGAAAATTAAATGTCTCGATCCTTCTCGAAACGCGCGTTCATGGTGTTCAGTGGCCTGGCCCTGGCGTGCGCGCTGGGCCTGGCGCAGGCGGCACCCGTCTCGTTTGATGTGCCGTTGACGGGCGCCCAGCAGGTTCCCCCGGTGCAGACCGCAGGCAGCGGCAGCGCGGCCCTCACGTACGACCCCGCCACGCGGGTCGTGACCTGGAAGATCACTTTCAGCGGCTTGTCGAGCCCGGCCACGATGGCGCACTTCCACGGGCCCGCCGCGGCCGGCAAAAATGCAGGCGTGAAGGTCTGGCTCTCCGAGAAAGGCAAGGAGGTGACCAGCCCGATCAGCGGTCAGGCCACGCTGTCCCCGGACGAAGCCAAGATGTTCGAAGCCGGCGACATGTACATCAATGTTCACACCAAGGACCATCCGGGCGGCGAGATCCGCGGCCAGGTGGTGCCGCCCAAGAGCTGAATCGACCGCCCAAACGGCGCGCTGGAACCAGGCTCGCGGCAAGCTCAGAGATAAGCGCTGAGCAGCAGCGTGACGGCAGCGCCGATGCCGAGCGCCAGCAGCGCCCGCAGTGCCGGCGCCTGTCGCGGCGCGTCAATGGACGAGGGCAACCGCTTGTAGCCCGTGAGCATGGGGCGCAGCAGGTGGTGCCCCTTCGCCACCGCGTATAGAGCAATCACGAGCACATGCAGTGCCACCGCGGCGAGCAGCACATACCAGACCAGTCCGTGCAGTGCCGAGATCGCGTTGGCCAGCCACGCGGGTACCAATTGGCTGAGCGGCCCTTGGTCGGCAATGTCGTTGTTGACGTAGAGCCCGCTCAGCGTCTCGGCCAGCAGCAACGCGAGCAGCAGCAGCACCATCCAGCCGCCGGCTGGGTTGTGGCCCACTTGCACATCCGGCTCGCGGCGAAACAGCCCACGCAAATGACGCAGTGCCGCCGCGGGCGACGCCACGAAACGGCGAAAGCGCGCCGTCTCACTGCCAAAGCAGCCCCACAGCAGCCTGGCAACCACCAGCGCGAGCAGCGCCTCGCCAATCCAGACGTGCCAGTCGATCCGGTTCAACTTCTCGGTGACATAGGCCGCGGCAACCAGCACCACCACGAGCCAGTGAAACAGCCGCACCGGCACGTCCCAGACCAGCACCGGGCGGGGCACAGGCTGTTTCTGCCGTGTGACAGGTTCGTGAGCATCCATGTGTGCGCCTCCATCCGCAAGCGGTTGAGTCATCAATCTGTTGCCGGTACAGGAAACGGCCAATGTACTTCAGGCGCGGCTGTTGAATTCCTATCCCGTCGAGGGGCTCAATGGAGTCGGTTGTTGACCGGCAATCCGGGTGCTCTACCCGTCCCAAAGCGGGTGCTGAATTTAGACGGCAGCATCTGGCGACGGGGACTGGCTCCAGCAGACTGACAACGGCCATTCGGGTTTTCAACGTGACGGGCAGCTTCCGGCCATCAGCGGGTATTCGACCAGCTGGCCTGGATTACCGCTTCAGACTGGCTGCTGTCGGTCAAGTTTGGCGGCCCAGCGACCGCTGCCGCTGAGACCGGTCGCTCATCGCTTCCCGGGTCGAAAGTCTGCAGCTCCTCCGAACCTGCCGTTCGCCGACAGTGGTGTGGAAGACGACCATGTT
This sequence comes from Burkholderiaceae bacterium, assembly GCA_004323695.1. GTDB lineage: Bacteria > Pseudomonadota > Gammaproteobacteria > Burkholderiales > Burkholderiaceae_C > Rhodoferax_A. The sequence continues at coordinate 6,420 of SCRU01000144.1, read as the reverse complement.
CCGCCGCAAAGTGATGCGGCCAATGACTGCTCTCGCAGGCTGCGAACTGGAACTCTCGACCCATAGCGGAAATAGGCGGGGTCGCGGTGGACGGTCCGAAAGCAGACGTTCAAAGTTCGACGTGAGCGGCTGGCCGCAGGCCGGTCCCCTTCGGCGGGGTTAGACCGCCCTCTGGCTCCTCGGTAGCCGGACCTCAATGAAGTGCATGTGCTCGATGTGCCCTGACTCGTAAAGCGTCCGGCGATCCCGTCCAGCGCCATGCTGTTGTGCCACCCGGCCCGGCCGCCGTCGCCGCTCTGGCCGCTGCCGCGCGAGGTTCAGGTCAGCGGTACGTAGCGGTTCACCACGATGCCGCAGGCATGTTGCGCCGCCTCGATGAGCTGCAGGCGCTGGCCGGGTTGGCCGAACAAGCGACGGCCATCGACCACCGCGGTTGGGTTCACGTACAACTGCAGTTCGTCCACCACGCCGGCGGCCAGCAGCCGCGAGGTGAATCCGATGCCGCCGAAGGCGATCAGGTCGCCGCCGGGCGCTCGCTTGAGCGCCGTCACCTCGTCGAACAGCGGCCCGTGCCCCTGGCTGGTACGGGGCCAGCGCAGGTCCAGCGGCTGGCGGGTCAGCACGCGTTTGTGCGCGGCCGCCACGCGGCGGGCGAAGGCGTAGTGCGGGTCATCGGCGAAGCGTGCGCCGGCGCGGGTCCAGTGGTCGATGTAGCCTTCGTCGGCCATCGCGCGGCTCAGCAAGATGGTGTCCACGCCGGCCAGCGTCTGGTTGAAGCGGGCCTTGAGTGCATCGTCCCACGGCCAAGTCTCGCTCCAGTTCCACAGCTGCCATTTCAGCTTGGGATCGTCTGCGGACACCACGGCATCCACGGACATCTGCATCTGCACGATCAGTTGGCGTTTCATCGCGCTTCTCCTTCGGCGAAGGCCTGCCGCGCCCAGTGCGCGAGGGTGGTGGGCGTGGTGTTGCGCACCGTGCGCGACTGCGCCCCCCACGGTTCGCCATCGTTGAAGCTGCGCGCGGTTTCCAGCACCGCGTCGGCAAAGCTGGGCGACATGCCGGCGGCCAACATGCCGGCACGGGCATTGGCCAGCGGTACCTGCTCGTAGCGCACGCCCGGCCGACCGATGGCCTGCGCCATCACCGCCGTGGCCTCTGCCATGCTCAGGTCGGCGGCGCCCAGCAGTTCCTGCACCGGCTCGACGGGCGGGGTGTTGGCCTGCAGCAGCTCCGCGGCCCGCGCGGCTACGTCGCCGGCGCTGACCATCGGCAGCGGCCGGTGCGGTCGGAAGGGCGTGGCGAATACGCCGCTGCCGGCCTGGGCTGGGAAGTTCAGGCCCTTGGCGAAGTTCTCCATGAACCAGCCGGCGCGCAAGAACACCGGCTCGGCCAGGCCGAGCGCTCGCACCGCGTCTTCCAGCAGCGCCGCACCCAGAGAGCTGCCGCGTTTGAGCTCGGCGCTCAGGCCGCTAAGCACCACCGCCCGGCGCATCCTGTTGCCCTGCAAGGCTGCGGCGATCTGCGCGGCTAGCGTTCGTTCGCGGGCATGCAGATCTGGCGCCTGCAGGTCGAAGGGCATCATCAGGTAAGCGCCATCGGCGCCGGCAAAGGCGGCCTTCAACGTAGCCGCGTCATCGAGCGACACACCGTGCCGGCGAGACACCCGCCGCACGTGGTGGCCGGCCTCGGCCAGAGAGTCGGCCACCAGGCGGCCGGTGTCGCTGGTGGCGCCCAGCACGGTGAAGATCTTGCGGTCGGGCATCGAGTTCATGGCGAGACTGATTGCAAAGTGAAAGTGGTTGAAGTTTAGACATACTGCTGCGAAAATGCAAGCAGTCTCGACCGTTTCCACGCACTGCCATGGCCCATGCCGATACCGACGCCGCGCCCCGCTCCCTCTGCCCGATCAGCTTGGCGCTGGACGTGGTGGGCGACAAGTGGAGCCTGCTGATCCTTCGCGACCTGATGTTCGCGGGCAAGAGCCACTACCGCGAGCTGCTGCAGTCCGACGAAGGCATCTCGTCGAACATCCTGGCCGAGCGGCTCAAACGCCTTGTCGAGGCTGGCCTGCTGACCAAGACCGACGACCCGAGCCACAAGCAAAAAGCGATCTACCGCCTCACGGCCATGGGTATTGACCTGCTCCCCGCCATTGCGCAGCTGGGCATCTGGGGCCGCAAGTACCAGCCGGTGACGAAGGAGAGCGCGGCCGCTGCCGCGGCGCTGGAGAAGGGAGGGCCTGAGCTGCTGAAGACGATGAAGGCCGAGCTGCGGCGGCAGCACTTGGGCAAGCAGGCCGCGGAGTGAAGGCGCCGAGCCGCTCAGTGCTCGTGACTGACGAGCGTTGGCGAGTGCTCGATTAGCTGTGCGGTGAAATCATCATGCTGATCGGGTTCCTGCTGCCGCTGAGGTTTTGAACTGTTCGCTGGACTCCACATGCGTGCGACCTTGGGCGGCAGAGAGGGCCGTTTAGTAGCGCATCAATGTGGCCTGCGAGAGCTTCAAGGTCTCGGCTCAACTGAGCCCGAACTGCAGCCGTTCATGGACGACGGCGCCTGGCCGGCAGTGTGATTACGAGGCCGCGCCTGGAAGCTGACTTTCGACATGTGGGTCTGGTCGGCCAAGGTCAGCTGTCCGCGAAGTCCGGGAAATCTCGCTGCCGGCCGTGAGCCGTCACTGGCGGGTGGCGGCTTTCTGGCAAGCTGGGCAAATCGAACTGTACCATTCGCGCATGGCCAGAATCAGAGCATCCCTGTCCGACTCCTCTGTTATAGGCGTCAAGAACCTCAAGGATGGCGAGGACATCAGCCATTTCTTCAAGCGGTTTTATGAGAGCGAACTAAGCCGGGACTTTGGCGTCTACCGTCTGTCGCTGGATGCACTTCGCGCGGACATCCAGCAGTACATCATCGAGCGCGGCTTGTCATCGCTGTTCTACAACCACCTGACCTGCGATGCGATCATGCATCCGGGCTTCAGAACCGACGAGATCGAGGCAATCGTCCTCGGGATCATGAGCAAGTTGGACGGTGTGAAGCACCTCCTCATCGTCGACGCCTTTTTCTATGACGACAAGCCTGACTGCTTGCTTTTGCTGGAGAAAATCGTCAGATCGATGTCCAGCAAGCTAGAAAAGGTCACGCTCATCACCCATGGCAAGAGAGTGAGCATCCGACCGGCGATGCACAACGTCTTTTCCACGGTAGTTCCCGGCATTCAGATCAACGACGTGGTCACGGAGGACTTTCACGACCGTTACTGGATCGACGTTGAGAACACCAAGGGAGTAATAGTGGGCACGTCTCTCAATGGGATTGGGAAGAAGGTCGCGATGATCGACCACGCAAATTTCGCAGATACCCGAGAGATTGTTCGCCTCGCCTCTGCCCTTCTGTAGTCAGTTCAAGCGCGAGCCTTTTCCCAACCTGCCTCGATCTCATCGACCGAAGCGTTCACCTCGGGATCTGTCAGATCAGAGAAGGCCGGTAGCTTCTGGATCGCCTTGCCGGCGATCGATAGCCCGAGCCCGAGGACTCCAACCGCCGTCTCGTACGGCGGCTCGTGCAGGTACTTCAACTGGTGCTTGCCGTGCCTGGCAATGATCGCAGTGAGCTGATTGTGCGTGAAGCCGCAGAGGAAGCCGTAGCTCACGTACTCCTGTTCGAGGTCAGCCATCTTGAGTTTGTCCGCGATCTGCAGCTTCTTGTAGCCGTTCGCGCTGCCGGCGTCAGCTACAGATTGAGCCTTCGCAGCCCAGTCCTTCAACGTGTCAATGGCTTTCTGCTCCATGCCGGGCACCGCTGCATATCCCTTGAAAAGTTTAAGGTTGCTCCGAGCGTCATCGAAACGCATCTGCTCAATGTACGTCGGGTCGTTCGCGAGGTTGCGAAGGTCGGCTAGGGCCTCCAGCATCGTGCGAACATGTGACGGCGCGTGCGATCCGAGGCCGTTGTCCGTCAAAAGGATTGCCGAGGCAAAAAGCTCTTGGATGGTCAGGCACAACCCAGCGCCTATTAGAGAGGCCTCGTCGGTTCGCACGTTCGCCTTCATTACGAGATGTCCGAACATATCTCGCGCCTTCACGGCGGCCTCCAGCATAGGCCGCAGTTTGGGTGGGTCAACAGTAGATTGAGCCTTGTTCATACTCTCAATGGTAGGCTTGAAAGCAGGTCGAGAAAATGGCTGGCCGGTGGGTCGAACGCATAAATGCCTCCGTCGCAAGAACGCTATTTCAAGAAGGATTTCCCAAGTCGACGGGACGAGCGGCAGCTTCCGGGCATCCAAATCGGCGCAGCCGATGTCGGGTTTGGGTCGGGACTGCGAGTTCGCGAGGTGGAGAAGCGGCCGCCGACCCGGCGTGATCCGCCCCATGAAATTCCTACGGCCGCTCTTCCTCGCTGAGTCGCCTTTCCAGCCAGCGCCTGTCGCCTCGTCCAACGACTGCTTGATGTCAATGAGTGTGATTACACCCGCGGATACCCACCGCCCGCAACCGCTGCAATCCGGTCAGTCGAGAAACGGTGGCACCCTCCACCGGCTCCGATGTAATCACACCTTGTTCGGATTGATCAGGTACTTGGTGCCGGTGGCGCGCTGGCCATAGACGGCGATAGCTTCCGGCTGCAGCGCCTCGACCAGCGAGATCTCCTTTGAATAGCTGCTGGCAAAGGTGGTCTTGAGCTCCGCTGCGACGCGCTGCTTGAGGGTCTGCGCCGCAGCGGCGCCGATGCGCTGCAGGAACGGAAACAGCAGCCAGCCGCCCATACCCCAGGCCATGCCGAAGTTGCGGTTGAACTCCGTCGGGCTGGTGTCCAGACCCCCATAGAGGTAAACCTGCTTGTGGGTGGTGGAGCCATAGCGGCTGTATTCTTTGGCAGTGCGACTCAAAGCGGCCTCCATGCAACTCAGGATGTGTCCGCCCAGCTTGCCGCCGCCCGTGGCATCGAAGGCGATGGTGGCGCCGGTATCGACCAGCGCCTGTGTCAGGTCTTCCATGAACGTGGGCCGCGAGGTATCGCAGACATGCCTGGCACCGCTGCCTTTGAGCAGCGACGCCTGCTGCGGCTTGCGCACGATGTTCACGAGGTCGATCCCATCCTTGAGGCAGATCCGGTTCAGCATCTGGCCGAGGTTCGAGGCCGCGGCCGTGTGCACGAGCGCCTTGTGGCCTTCCAGCCGCATGGTCTCCACCATGCCGAGCGCGGTCAGCGGGTTGACGAAGCAGGACGCGCCCTCGGCGGGCGTGGCGCCTGGCGGCAACGGCAGGCATTGATCGACCTGGATGCAGCGGTACTGCGCGTACATCGCCCCGCCCAGAACGGCCACGGTCCGGCCCAGCAGCGCCTGTGCCGCGCTGGAGGACCCGGCTGCGACGACCACGCCGGCGCCTTCGTTGCCGACCGGCAGGGATTGGCCCAGCCGTGCGGCCATGCCTTTCATCAAAGGTGGTGGAATTTGGGCTGTCACGACAGGGCTGGTGGGCGTGCCGGATACCTTGGCGGTGCTGAGGTCGGCGGCGCCAAACAGCAGGCCGATGTCGGACGGATTGATGGGCGTGGCTTCGATGCGAACCACCACTTCATCGGGCGCGGGGTCGGGCGTCGCGACGCTGGGCAGCGATATTTCCAGTTCGCCATCAGGCTTTACGAGCGAGCGCAACTGCAGTCCGGTACGTGGGAGAGCGGGTGTCATGGCGTGGTCCTGGGAAATTGGCATTGATGACAATCGATTCTGGCACAGGGGCTGGTGCCGCGCAGGTGCTCTCTACAATCACCGTGCATTCCCGCCATGCACGAGAGCTGCCCCATCGGACATTCTGCCGTTGCCGCGTCCACCGTTCTGCAAGTCACGCACCTGGGCTTCGGTTATCCGGAGCGTGCGCTGTTTGCCGGCTGGTCCGTCCGCATTCCGCCCGGCGTCACGATGGTGCGCGGTGGCGAGGGCAGCGGCAAGACGACATTGCTGCGTTTGTTGGCGGGCGACGTGCCGGTGCAGGCCGGAGATCTGCAGATCGGCGACGTGCACCTGGCGCAAAACGCGGCCGCGTACCGCCAGCAGGTGTTCCGGATGGACCCGCGCACCAGCGCGTTTGACGCCATCACGCCGCTGGACTACTTCAAGACCGTGCAGCGCCAGTACCCGGGGTTCGACAGTGGCGCGGTGGATGGATTGATCGAGGGGTTGTCCCTTGCACCGTTCCAGGACAAGCCCCTGTACATGCTCTCCACGGGTTCGAAGCGCAAGGTCTGGTTGGCCGCGGCCTTTGCATCGCGCGCTGCGGTGGCGCTGCTGGACGAACCGTTTGCGGCGCTCGACAGGAAGTCGATCGACTTCGTGAAGCTGCTGCTGCAGGGCGCGGCCGGCCACTCCACGCGCGCCTGGGTGCTGGCGGGCTATGAAGCGCCCGCGGACGTGCCG
>SCRU01000143.1 GCA_004323695.1 Burkholderiaceae bacterium | reverse complement strand
TTGAGTGTTCAGCGGATCGGGCTCGATGCGCGTGACCCGCGTCTGCAGCTCCACGCTGCCGGCTTCGCGCAGGGGCAGCGCCCACTGGCCGGCCAGCGCGCTCATGGCGGGCGCCGGCACCCAGTGCGGCTCGCGCGCGGGCAGGCCGGCGGCCGTCACGCGGCCGTAGCTGTCGAGCACGCGCACCGTGTTCGCGCTCCACGGCTTGCAGGTGTGCGGCGTGGTCGCCAGCGCCTGGGCAAAGCGCGCGTCGCGCACGGTGAAGTACTGCGCTGCATGGTCAAAGGTGCCGAACGGTGAGTCGAGCGTGGCCATGCGCCCGCCCACGGCCGGGTCTTTGTCGAACACGGTCACGCGATGCCCGGCCTGGTCCAGCGTGCGCGCGCAGGCGATGCCCGCCATGCCGGCGCCGATCACGGCGATGTGGCGCAGCGAGCCCGACGAGAGGGCGGACGCGGCGCGGAGTGAAGAGGTCATCTTGAAAGGGTCTCGAGGGGTTGGTATCGGACACACTCTACACGCAGCGGCTGCCCCCGCCACCAGCACCCTCTTGGCTGGAGCAGACTGCACTGCATTGGTTCGGAGCGCCCCGGCACGCCGTCGACATGCGCCTGTTCCTTGCGAAAGCTTCAATGCCGCGTGTGCCAATGCAGCCGCTACCGACCTGGCGGCCTGAATGGTTGTGGCGGCGAGGGCAACGGCTGCAGGGCGTGGAGTTTTGGTGTTCGGCTTGCCATGTTCAACGCCTCCCAGTACGATCCCCATCGTCTATTTCTAGCTATCTGCTTCGGAGGAGCTTCACGATGCGGACTCTAATAATCTGCTTGCTGGTGACCGTGCTTACAGCCTGTGCGACGTCCACGCAAATGGTCGGCCCCAGCGGCACTCCTGCGTTCGCAATCAAGTGCGGGGCAGGCGTGATCGATGCCTGCTACCAAAAGGCGGGCGAAGTGTGTCCGAGCGGCTACACCGTCTTGAATAGCCAAGGTTCACATTACCTTGGCCAAATCGGAACTGCGAACGTCGCTGGCGCGTACGGGTCGGCAACGTCCATGCCCATGATTTCTCCTAACGTGATGCTCATTGAGTGCAAAGCCGCTAACTGATAGCTGTGCTGGCCCTTCGTGTACATGGACTCCCCCTCAACGGCAAGAGCCTGATCGATTGGGGACCAGAGGGTAAAACACCAGCAATCGTAAATCAGGCATCTATCGTGGACTGCGTTGTGGCAGCGCGCCAAGCATCTGCTTCGCTACCCTAAAATCCCTGCTGGTGCTCCAGCAGCGCGGCGCGCGTGACCGGGCTCTCCAGTTGCGCGAGCCACCATTGCAGCGCGCGTCCCTGGGCCGTGCGAGCCGCCGTGCACCAGGCATAGCTGACGCGCACCATGCGAGTTGGCCGGTCGACCTGCCGCACCACCAGGCGGCCAGTATTGATGTAGGGGCGCGCCAAGGACTCGGGCAGGAAGCCGCCGCCCAGCCCGCGCAGGTGGGCTTCCAACTTGGCGGGCATGCCGGGCACGGTAAAGACGTCCTGCCCGCCGAGCAAGCCGAAGCTCAGGCCGGCGCCGCGCTGCACCGAGTCGGCCACCGCCACCGCGCGATGCTGGCGGATCAGCTCGTCGCTCAAGGGCTCGGGCGCA
>SCRU01000142.1 GCA_004323695.1 Burkholderiaceae bacterium | reverse complement strand
GTAGATCTGCCGCGCCAGCGCGTGGTTTTCGGGCGCGTCGGTCGAATGCCAGTTGTCGAACGCGATGTGAAAGCCGTCCAGATACGGCTTGCGGCCCGCGGCGATGTCGGCCACGAACTGCTGCGGCGTCTTGCCGGCCTTTTCGGCCGCGATCATGATCGGCGCGCCATGGGCATCGTCGGCGCCGACAAAATTCACCTCGGCGCCCTGCATTCGTTGAAATCGCACCCAGATGTCGGCCTGGATATATTCCATGATGTGGCCAATATGGAAATTGCCGTTGGCGTACGGCAGGGCGGTGGTCACGAACAATCGGCGGGGTGCGGGCATGGGTTTTTTCTCGGGGAAACCCCGCATTTTAGGAGTTATGGCTAAACTCCCCGCAGCTTCCCGGAACCTCACCATGCCCACCCCAGAACAAATTCTCGCCGCCGTGCAGGCGGTGATCGACCCCAACACCGGCCACGACTTTGTTTCCACCAAGGCCCTGAGAAACCTCAGTGTCACTGGCGGCGACGTGTCTTTCGACGTCGTGCTGGGTTACCCCGCCGGCAGCCAGATCCCCGGGTTTCGCAAAGCCCTGATCGATGCCGCCAGGGGGGTGGCCGGGGTGCAGAACGTTTCGGTGAACTTGACGGTGAAAGTGGAGCCGCACGCGGTGCAGCGCGGTGTGGCACTGCTGCCCAATGTGAAGAACATCGTCGCGGTGGCGTCGGGCAAGGGCGGCGTGGGCAAAAGCACCACGGCCGCGAACCTGGCACTGGCGCTGGCGAGTGAAGGCGCCAGCGTGGGGCTGCTCGACGCCGACATCTACGGCCCCAGCCTTCCGATGATGATGGGCATCGCGGGCCGCCCCCAGAGCGAGGACGGCAAGACCATGGAGCCGATGGAAAACCACGGCGTGCAGGTGATGTCGATCGGCTTTCTGGTCAGCCAGGACGAGGCCATGATCTGGCGCGGCCCGATGGCCACGCAGGCGCTCGAGCAGCTCTTGCGCCAGACTAACTGGAAGGAACTGGACTACCTGATCGTCGACCTGCCGCCCGGCACCGGCGACATCCAGCTCACGCTGTCCCAGCGCGTGCCCATGACCGGCGCCGTGATCGTCACGACGCCGCAGGACATCGCGCTGCTGGACGCCAAAAAAGGCATCAAGATGTTCGAGAAGGTCGGCGTGCCGATCCTGGGCATCGTCGAGAACATGGCAGTGCATGTGTGCAGCCACTGCGGTCATGTCGAGCACATCTTTGGCGAAGGCGGCGGCCAGCGGATGGCGACCGAGCGCGGCATGGCGTACCTGGGTGCGCTGCCGCTGGACATGCAGATCCGGCTGCAGGCGGACGGCGGCAAGCCCACCGTGGTGGCCGACCCCGAGGGCGAGGTGGCGGGCATCTACAAGGCCATGGCGCGCCAGGTGGCGGTCGCGATCGCGGCGAAGAACAAGGACTTCACGTCCAAGTTCCCTGCCATCAAGATTTCCAAGAATACTTGAACGTTTAAGGTCTTGGCCCTTACTGGTATTGAATAGATAGCTATTATTTTAATAGTTTCCATTCAATCCGGGACTCAGCGTCCGCCCGATTCCCGCTCGCGCAGCTTGAAGCGCTGGATCTTGCCGGTCGCGGTCTTGGGCAGCTCGGCGACGAACTCGATCAGGCGCGGGTACTTGTACGGCGCGAGCCGGTCCTTCACAAAGGCCTTCAGTTCAGTCTCGTCGGCGTGGCCACCTTCCTTCAGCACGACGAAGGCTTTGGTCTTGACCAGCCCGTCGGCGTCGGTGACGCCGACCACCGCGGCCTCGAGCACCGCCGGGTGCTGCACCAGCGTCGCCTCGACCTCGAACGGAGAAACATAGATGCCGCTGACTTTCAGCATGTCGTCGCTGCGGCCCGAATAGGTGTAACTGCCGTCGTCGGCGTTGCGCACGTATTTGTCGCCGGCCTTGGTCCAGCCGCCCTGGAAGGTCTCGCGGGTCTTTGCGCGATTGCCCCAGTACATGATCGCGCTGGACGGGCCATGGATGTACAGGTCGCCGGGCTCGCCGTCGGGCACGGGCCGGCCATCGTCGCCGCGCAGTTCGATCTCGTAGCCCGGAACCGGCCAGCCGGTGCTGCCCAAGCGCACCCGGTCCGGGCGGTTCGACAGAAAGATGTGCAGCATCTCGGTGGAGCCGATGCCGTCGACGATGTCGATGCCGAAATGCGCCTTGAAACGCTGGCCGATCTCTGCCGGCAGCGCTTCGCCGGCGGACGACACGAGGCGCAGCGCGACCTCGCTGCGCGGCGGCAGCCCGGGGTGCGCGAGCATGGCGGCAAAGCCGGTTGGCGCGCCGTAGAACGCGGTGGGGCGGGCGCCGCCGACCTCGCCGCGCAGCCGTTTGAACACCGCATCCGGCGTCGCCCGCTCGGCCATCAGCAGCGAGGTCGCGCCCACGCTCATCGGAAAGGTCAGCGCATTGCCCAGGCCGTAGGCGAAGAACAGCTTGGCCGCGGAGAAGCAGCAGTCGGCCTCGGTCAGGCCGAGGATGGCCTTGCCGTACAGCTCGATGGTCCAGTAGGCGTTGGCGTGCGAATGCACCGTACCCTTGGGCCGGCCGGTCGAGCCCGACGAGTAGAGCCAGAATCCGGGGTCGTCCGGCCCCGTGGCCGCGGGCTTCGGTGAAGGCGGCTGTGCCTGCAAAAAGTCCTCGAACTCAACTTCAGGCGGCTGCAGCGGCGCGATCGGGCGTGACACGATCACCTTCTGCACCTCGTGATCGGACCGCGTCATGGCGGAGGCGAGCGCCGGCAGCAGCGTCCCCGACGCCAGCACCGCCTGGGCGCGCGAATGCTCCAGCATGTAGGCGTAGTCGTCGGCGGTCAGCAGCGTGTTCACTGCCACCGGCACGATGCCGGCGTACAGCGCGCCGAGGAAGCTCACCGGCCAGTCGTTGCCGTCCTGCATCAAGAGCAGCACGCGTTCCTCGCGCCGGATGCCGAGCGCGCGCAGACCGGCGGCCAGGCGGCGCACGCGGTCTTCGAGCTGGCCGTAACGAAGCGTACCGAGATCGTCGATGAACGCCGGTTTGGCAGCGCGCTGGCAATTCGTGGCCAACAGGTGCTGGGCGAGGTTGAAATGCTCGCCGGGGGGCGGCACGGCCGCGGCGCTGGATGGCGCGGCGGATGGAACGGTAGCTGGGCTCATGATTGTTTTCAGTGTTGAGGGCGCGGCGTGATGGGCGGGCGGGCAATACAGGCAGCCTCAGAAGGAAAATTTGGCTTGCGGACCTTGCGCTTGCGCGTATAAATGCACTATTGTGCTTTGCACGATAATATGCACTATGATGCATGTCAAGCGTTAAACGGACATTTCAGGGTTTTCCCTGAATTTGATTCATCTGGAGTTCTGGCTCATGGGTGCGAATTTGACGGATGCGATGGAAGTTCAGGCGCCGCCGCTGGCAGCGATGCCGGAGGCTTCCGGCGACGAGGCGCGTCATCCTTTCCTGGTCGCGCTGGGCGAGCGTGTGCGCACGCTGCGTTCACGCCGCGGCATGACGCGCAAAGCCGTGGCGCGCGCGGCCGAGGTGTCCGAGCGGCACCTGGCGAATCTGGAATACGGCACCGGCAATGCGTCCATTCTGGTGCTGCTGCAGGTGTCGCAAGCGCTGCAGTGTTCGCTCGCCGAGCTGCTGGGCGATGTCAGCACCTCGTCGCCCGAATGGCTGCTGATTCGGGAATTGCTCGAGCATCGCAGCGAGGCCGACCTGCTGCGCGCCCGCGTGATGCTCGGCGGGCTGCTGGGCGCCGGCGGCACCGGCGAGCCTGCCCGCCGGGCGCGCATCGCGCTGATCGGGCTGCGCGGTGCCGGCAAGTCCACGCTGGGCCGGCGGCTCGCGGACGACCTGGGCTACGCCTTCATCGAGCTGAGCCGCGAGATCGAAAAGTTTGCGGGCTGTGGCATCAGCGAAATTCATAACCTGTACGGCTCCAATGCCTACCGCCGCTACGAGCGCCGGGCCCTGGAAGAGGCGATCCAGATCTATCCCGAAGTGGTGATTGCCACGCCCGGCGGCCTGGTGGCGGACGCGGCCAATTTCAACCTCATGCTGACCCACTGCTACACCGTGTGGCTGCAGGCCGCGCCGGCCGATCACATGGCACGCGTGGCGGCGCAGGGCGATCTGCGGCCGATGGCGGCCAGCAGGGAGGCCATGGAAGATCTCAAGCGCATTCTGGCGGGACGGTCAGCTTTCTATTCCAAGGCCGACCTGACCTTCAACACCAGCCTGCGCCCGCTCGAAGAGAGCTTTGCCGCCCTGCGCGACCAGGTCCGAAAGGGGCTGGCCTTTTCGTGATGGGAGCAAGAAGAAAATAAAAGTTTGATGCATAAAAATGCACTTGACCGAATGAATAATATGCAATATTATTCATGTTCATTGCAATCCAATGCATTCATATGAGCTTTTCTCAATCAACTTGCCCGCAGGAGCCAACATGGCCGACATGACCCCCGTGGTTTACCAGACCACCCCTTCCCGGTACAAACACATCAAGCTGAGTTTTGAGGGTCAGGTGGCGACCCTGGTCCTGGATATTGCGGAAGACGGCGGCATCCGCCCCGGCTACAAACTCAAGCTCAATTCCTACGACCTGGGCGTGGACATCGAGTTGTACGACGCGCTCAATCGCATCCGCTTTGAACATCCCGAGGTGCGCAGCGTCGTGGTGACCAGCCTGAAGGACCGTGTCTTCTGTTCGGGCGCGAACATCTTCATGCTGGGCCTGTCCAGCCATGCCTGGAAGGTCAACTTCTGTAAATTCACCAACGAAACCCGCAACGGCATCGAAGACTCCAGCAAACATTCGGGCCTGAAGTTCGTGGCCGCTCTCAATGGCGCCTGCGCGGGCGGCGGCTACGAGCTCGCGCTGGCTTGCGACGACATCGTGCTGGTGGACGATCGCTCCTCCACCGTGTCGCTGCCCGAAGTGCCGCTGCTGGGCGTGCTGCCCGGCACCGGCGGCCTGACCCGGGTCACCGACAAGCGCCATGTGCGCCACGATCTGGCCGATATTTTCTGCACCACCCCGGAAGGTGTGCGCGGCCAGAAGGCGATTGACTGGCGCCTGGTCGACGCGCTTGCCAAGCCGCAGCAGTTTGCGCAGGTGGTGAGCGAGCGCGCCGCCAAGCTGGCGGCCCGGAGTGACCGCCCGGCCGGCGCCAAGGGCGTGGCGTTGACCCCGCTGGTGTGCAGCAAGACGGCCGATGCCCTAGCCTACGATTTTGTCACGGTCGCCATTGATCGCGCCAACCGCACCGCCACCTTCACCGTCAAAGCCCCAACGGCGGCACAACCGACCGACATCGCGGGCATCGAAGCCCTGGGTGCCGCCTGGTGGCCGCTGCAGATGGCGCGCGAACTCGACGATGCCATCCTGCACATGCGCACCAACGAGTTGGATATCGGCAGCTGGATCCTCAAAACCGAAGGCGATACGAACGCCGTGCTGGCCTCCGACGCGACGCTGCTGGCGCACAAGGACCACTGGTTGGTGCGTGAAACCATCGGCCTGCTGCGCCGCACGCTGGCACGCCTCGACGTGTCCTCGCGCAGCCTCATTGCGTTGATCGAGTCCGGTTCCTGCTTTGCCGGCACGCTGGCCGAACTGGCCTTTTGCGCCGACCGCACCTACATGTTGACGCTGCCGGACGACCCCGACAAGGCACCGAAGCTGGTGCTGAACGAATTCAACTTCGGCTTTTATCCCATGGTGAACGACCAGTCGCGCCTGGCGCGCCGCTTTTATGAAGAAACGGCGCCGATGGAAGCGGTGCGCGGCGCCGCGGGCCAGGCGCTGGACGCCGATGCCGCGCAGGCGCTGGGTCTGGTGACCGCGGCGCTGGACGATATCGACTGGGCGGATGAAATCCGCATGGCGATCGAATCGCGCGCCGCCATGTCGCCCGACGCGCTCACCGGCCTGGAAGCGAATCTGCGCTTTTGCCAGAAGGAGACCATGGTGACCCGCATCTTCGGGCGCCTCACCGCCTGGCAGAACTGGATCTTCCAGCGTCCCAACGCGGTCGGCGAAAAGGGCGCGCTCAAGGTCTATGGCAAGGGCGAAAAAGCAGCGTTTGACCTGAACCGCGTCTGACGTCGCCAACCTTCCCGCGGAACCCGCAATCCATCAACCGCCCCCTTTTTCCGGAGACTCCTCATGTCCACCATCAACTACAGCGAAAAAATCCCGAACAACGTCAACCTTGCCGGGGATCGCACACTGCAGCGCGCGCTCGAGCAGTGGCAGCCCAACTTCATCAACTGGTGGGACGACGTGGGCCCGGACGGTTCGACCCACTACGACGTCTACCTGCGTACCGCGGTCAGCGTCGATCCGCAGGGCTGGGCCCAGTTCGATTACGTCAAGATGCGCGACTATCGCTGGGGCATCTTCCTGAATCCGGGCGACGCCGAGCGCAAGATCCATTTCGGCGATCATGCGGGCGAGAAGGCGTGGGCCGACGTGCCCGGTGAGCACCGCGCCAACCTGCGCCGCATCATCGTGACGCAGGGCGACACCGAGCCGGCTTCGGTCGAGCAGCAGCGGCACCTGGGACTGACCGCGCCCAGCCTGTACGACCTGCGCAACCTGTTCCAGATCAACGTCGAAGAGGGCCGGCACCTGTGGGCCATGGTGTATCTGCTGCACAAGCACTTCGGCCGCGACGGCCGCGAGGAGGCCGAGGCGCTGCTGCAGCGCACCTCGGGCGACGCGAACAACCCGCGCATCCTGGGCGCTTTCAACGAGCGCACGCCCGACTGGCTGGCGTTTTTCATGTTCACCTACTTCACCGACCGCGACGGCAAGTTCCAGCTGTCGGCGCTGGCCGAGAGCGCCTTCGATCCGCTGGCGCGCACCACCAAATTCATGCTGACGGAGGAGGCGCACCACATGTTCGTGGGCGAGAGCGGCGTCTCGCGCGTGGTCGCGCGCACGGCGCAGGTGATGAACGAACTGCACAGCGATGATCCGGCGAAGATCCGTGCGGCCGGCGCGATCGACCTGGGCACCGTGCAGCGCTACCTGAATTTCCACTATAGCGTGACGATCGACCTGTTCGGCGCCGACCAGTCCAGCAACGCTGCGACCTTCTACAGTTCGGGCCTGAAGGGGCGTTACGAGGAAGGCAAGCGCGGCGACGACCACGCGCTCAAGGGCCAGACCTACAAGGTGCTCGAAGTACAAGGCGGCGCGCTCGTCGAGAAGGACGTGCCGATGTTGAACGCGCTCAACGAGGTACTGCGCGACGACTTCATCAAGGACTCGGTGGCTGGCGTGGGCCGCTGGAACCGTGTGCTGGAGAAGGCGGGCATCGCCACCCGGCTGGTGGTTCCGCACAAGGCCTTCAACCGCCAGATCGGCGCGCTCGCGGGCATCCGCATGTCACCCGAGGGCCGCGTGGTGAGCGAGATGGAGTGGGCCACGAAGAAAGGCGAGTGGCTGCCCACGAGCGAGGATTTCGCGTTTGTGGCCTCGCTCATGGGGCGCGTCGTGGAGCCGGGCAAGTTCGCGGGCTGGATCGCGCCACCGGTCATGGGCATCAACCGCCAGCCCATGGACTTCGAGTACGTCCGCTTCGGCTGAAAGCGCTGTCATGGACATGGCCGTTGACGTACCGGCGATCAAGCAGCACCTGATCGACCCCGAAATCTGCATCCGCTGCAACACTTGCGAGTCGGTGTGCCCGACGGGAGCGATCACGCATGACGATCGCAACTACGTGGTGCGGGCCGATGTCTGCAATCAGTGCATGGCCTGCATCTCGCCGTGTCCGACGGGTTCCATTGACAACTGGCGCATCATGCCGCTGGCGCGCGCCTATTCGATCGAGGAGCAGCTGACCTGGGACGAACTGCCTGCGCAGCGCACGCCCGAGCAGCTGGCGGCCGAAGGGGTGGGTCCGGTCGACGAAGCCGCGGTAGCCGCACCGCCGGCCCCGGCCCTGCCCGCCGCGGTGACCGGCGAGACGCCATTCAACTCGGCTGCATTCGGCGCGACCGTGCCGCCCTGGTCGGCCGCGCACGCCTACACCAACCTGTATGGTCCGAAGCAGGCGACCACGGCCACGGTGGTGGGCAACTTCAACTGCACCGAGGCCGGCTTCGCGAACGAGACGCACCATGTGGTGCTCGACTTCGGCACCATGCCGTTCCCGGTACTCGAGGGCCAGTCGGTCGGCATCGTGCCGCCCGGCGTGGATGCCAGGGGTCGCCCGCACACCGCGCGCCAGTACTCGATCGCCAGCCCGCGCAATGGCGAGCGGCCCGGCTACAACAACGTCTCGCTGACCGTGAAGCGCGTCACCGAAGATCACCAGGGCCGGCCGGTGCGCGGCGTCGCCTCCAACTACATTTGCGACCTCAAGGTCGGCGACACTGTGCAGGTGATCGGCCCGTTCGGCGCCTCGTTCCTGATGCCGAACCACCCGAAGTCGCACATCGTGATGATCTGTACCGGTACCGGCAGCGCACCGATGCGCGCGATGACCGAGTGGCGGCGGCGCCTGCGCGCCTCCGGCAAGTTCGAGGGGGGGCGCCTGATGCTGTTCTTCGGCGCGCGCACGCAGCAGGAGCTGCCGTACTTCGGCCCGCTGCAGAACCTGCCGAAGGATTTCATCGACATCAACTTCGCGTTCTCGCGCACCGCGGGCCAGCCGAAACGCTACGTGCAGGACCGCATGCGCGAGCGTGCGGCTGACCTGGCCGAGCTGTTGCGGGACCCGAACACCTACCTGTACATCTGCGGCCTCAAGAGCATGGAAGAAGGCGTGGTGCTGGCGCTGCGCGATGTGACGCAGCAGGCCGGGTTGTCGTGGGAGACGCTCGGGGCCGCGCTCCAGCGCGAGGGCCGGTTGCATCTGGAGACCTACTGAGCCCTCACACCACGAATCTGAAGTTACCCGCGTCAACTCAACCGCCAGCCTCGCTCACACAGGTGGCTCGACACCAAAGCGAATTGAAAAAATCAAAAACTTAACCAAGGTCAATGATTGCCGATCTGCGCATTCAGAAAATGAGTGTTGCCGCCTGACTCGGCCGCCTGGTTGGGCGGCAATATCTAAAACCACGATTTGAACAGTGCGGCGGGTGCCGTAGCACAATCGGAACCCAGGAGACAACAACGGGCGGGACCTTTAAATGAATCAATCGACAGAGAACGGCGACGCGGTGGTACTGGCCTCCGCGGACGACCTGCGCGCGACCCTGCGCCGCCGCGGCCAGCTCAAGGGGCGGCAGGCAGACGAGGGCGCCGTGGCCGAGGTGCGAACCCTGATTGGGGCCGGGCCGCATGCGCGTGACCTGCTGATCGAGCATCTGCACTGCATCAACGACGCGTTCGGCGGCCTGCACGAGCGCCATCTGGTGGCGCTGGCGCGCGAGATGAATTTGCCGATGGCCGAGGTCTACGAGGTCGCGAGCTTCTACCATCACTTCGAGGTCTTGAAGGACGACGCGCAGCCGGCGCGACTCACGGTGCGCGTGTGCGACAGCCTCAGCTGCCAACTCGCCGGCGCCGCCGATTTGCTGCAGCGGCTGCCGGCGCTGCTCGGCCCGGATGTGCGCGTGGTCCCCGCGCCCTGCATCGGCCGCTGCGAACAGGCGCCGGCCGTGGCGGTGGGACAGCGCGCACTTGCCCAGGCGACCGTGCAGGCCGTGGTTGATGCATCAAATCAGGCTCTGACCCATGCGGAATCTACGAAGCCAGCTATCGATTTCATATCGTACGATGCGTACCGCGCCGCGGGCGGCTATCGCCTTGCCGCGGCATTGGCCAGCGGCCAGCAGGATGCCGAAGCCGTCAACGTTGCGCTGGAAGACGCCGGTCTGCGCGGACTGGGCGGCGCAGGTTTCCCGGCCGGGCGCAAGTGGCGCATCGTGCGCGACCAGCCGGGGCCGCGCCTGATGGCCGTGAACATCGACGAGGGCGAGCCGGGCACCTTCAAGGACCGGGTCTACCTGGAGCGCGACCCGCATCGTTTTCTGGAGGGCATGCTGGTCGCCGCCAAGGTGGTGGGCATCGAGACCTGCTACATCTACCTGCGCGACGAATACCATGATGGCCGCCGCCTGCTGACGCAGGAAATCGCCCGGTTGCAGGCGAATCCGCCCTGCGCCTTGCCGCGCATCGAGCTGCGCCGCGGCGCCGGCGCCTACATCTGCGGCGAGGAGTCGGCGATGCTCGAGAGCATCGAGGGCAAGCGTGGCGAGCCGCGCATGCGCCCGCCCTATATCGCGCAGATCGGGCTGTTTGGCCGCCCGACGCTGGAGCACAACTTCGAGACCCTGTACTGGGTGCGCGACAT
>SCRU01000141.1 GCA_004323695.1 Burkholderiaceae bacterium | reverse complement strand
GGGTGTCCGCCTTCAAAATGGAATGCTGTCCGCCATCACCATGGAACGGTGTCCGCGATGACGGTGGAACGCTGTCCGCCATCAGCATGGAACCGTGTCCGCCATCGCGTGGAATACGCAGGCGGCGAGCAAAACGCGGCCGGTGGACGTTGCGTGGGCCGGCAGGCGCGCGCCCAGATGCAGGCCATACGCCAGCAAGCGGGTCGAGCCGCTGCGCGCCACGATTACCACCTGTCTGCCATCCAGCACCACCGCCGAGAACGACTCGGCCGTCTGCATGGCGAGCCGGTTCAACGTGGGCTGTACCACGCGGGGCAGACGCGCCGACGACAAATAGCTGCCCGAAAAGCGCAGCACCTTGGGCGACAGCCAGAAATAACCGCCGTCGGTCTCCAGATAACCCAGGTGCGCCAAGGTCAGCAAATGCCGGCGCGCCGCCGCGCGCGTCATGCCGGCGCGCTGCGCCGCCAGCGTGGCGTTGAGCCGCTGCCGCTCGGTATCGAAACTCTCCAGGATGGCCATGCCTCTGGCCATGCCCTCGATCAAATCCGCCTTGGCGATCCCCGTGTTGCTATCCATACCCGATATCTTGCCAACTGCGCGATCATCGCGCGTTCGGCCCAATCATCGCACAGCGACGCGCAGCGAAGGCTGGCGCCGCGCAAGCGTGGCGCCTAAGCTTCGTCGTTGAAACAAGGAATCAGATCATGCGTACCCAGGTGGCCATCATCGGAGCCGGCCCGTCAGGCCTGCTGCTTGCCCAGCTGCTGCACAAGGCCGGTATCGACAACGTCATTCTGGAGCGCCAGAGCGGAGACTACGTACTCGGCCGCATCCGCGCCGGCATTCTGGAACAGGGCACGGTGGACCTGCTGCACGAGGCCGGCGTGGGCCGCCATGTGGCGGCCGACGGCATCGTGCATCACCGGATCGAGCTGGCATTCGCGGGGGTGCGCCACCCGATCGATGTACATGGGCTGACCGGCGGCAAGGTGGTGACCGCCTACGGGCAGACCGAGATGACGCGGGACTTGATGACGGCGCGCGCCGCCGAGGGTCGCCTGACGGTCTACCAGGCAGGCAACGTCAGCCTGCATGACTTCGACGGCAACCAGCCGCGCGTGCGTTACGACAAAGACGGGCAAAGCCACGAGATCGTGTGCGACTTCATTGCCGGCTGCGATGGCTTCCACGGCGTGAGCCGGGCCAGCGTACCCCAGGGTGCCGTCACTGAATACGAAAAGATCTACCCCTTCGGCTGGCTCGGCGTTCTCGCGGACACGCCGCCCGTGTCTCCGCACGCCGTTGTCTACGGCAACAGCGAGCGTGGCTTTTCGCTGTGTTCCATGCGCAGTCTGGCGCGCAGCCGCTACTACGTGCAGGTGCCGCTGGATGACAAGGTGGAGAACTGGAGCGACCAGCGCTTCTGGGACGAGCTGCGGCGCCGCCTCGATGCCGAGCTGGCGCAGCGCATCGTCACTGGCCCCAGCATCGAGAAGAGCATTGCCCCGCTGCGCAGCTTCGTGGCCGAGCCGATGCGCTTCGGCCGTCTGTTCCTCGCGGGCGACGCGGCCCACATCGTGCCGCCCACCGGCGCCAAGGGCCTGAACCTCGCCGCCAGCGACGTGAAATATCTCTCTACCTCGCTGATCGAGCATTACCAGGACCACAGCGACGCGGGTCTCGACACCTACTCGCAACGCACGCTGCGCCGCGTCTGGAAGGCCGCGCGCTTTTCCTGGTGGCTCACCTCGCTGATGCACCGCTTCCCCGATACCGCGGGCTTTGGCCAGCGCGTGCAGGAGGCCGAGCTGGACTACCTGGTGCACTCCAACGCCCTGTCCACTTCGCTCGCCGAAAACTACGTGGGGCTGCCCTTCGAGCTGCACTGACCGGGCGCACACGGGCCGCGCCGCTTGTTTTAAGGTAAATTCGGGCTGTAGCCCATGCTGTGCGGGCAATAATAGCTATTGAATCGAGAGCAAATGACGGCCCACCCTGTTTCTGCCCTGCGGCCGCTTCGCGGCGTGCGCATGCTCAGCCTCGCCCTGAACCTGCCCGGCCCGGCCGCGCTGATGCGCTGCCGCCAGATGGGCGCCGACTGCGTCAAGCTGGAGCCGCCCGCCGGCGATCCGATGGGCCACTACAACAAGCCCGCCTACGCGCAGTTGCACGAAGGCGTAAAGGTGCTAGGCGCCGACCTCAAGACCGAGGCCGGCAAGCGGGCGCTGCACCGTGAGCTGGCCCGAACCGACGTGCTGCTCACCTCCTTTCGCCCTTCCGCGCTGGAGAAGCTTCAGTTGGGCTGGAGGAGTCTGCACAAGCAATATCCGGAACTGTCGCAAGTCGCCATCGTCGGCGCGCCCGGCCTTCGCGCCGAAGAACCTGGTCACGACCTGACCTATCTCGCCGACAACGGGTTGGTGGACGGGCTGGCGCTGCCACCCACGCTGTACGCCGACATGAGCGGCTCGCTGATGGCCAGCGAAGCCGTGCTGCAGGCTACGCTGGCGCAGCGGGCCAAAGGCAAAGGCGTGTTCATCGAAGTCGCGCTCTCAAGCGCCGCGGGCTACCTCGCCCTGCCCCGCCACTGGGGCCTGACACTGCCCGCCGGTTCGGTCGGCGGCGCCCACGCGGGGTACCGCGTCTATCCCTGCAAGGACGGCCGCGTAGCCGTGGCCGCGCTGGAGCCTCACTTTGCTGGGGCGTTGTGTGCGGCGGCCGGTGTGACCAGTGCCGACATGCGTACCATGTTCGCGCCGGCGACGCACCAGGCCATCGCAGCTTTTTTGCTGACACAAACGCGCAGGCAACTCGGCAAGCTGGCGGTGGAAAAAGACATTCCGCTGCATACGCTGGCAACGTAAAACAAGCTGGAATGCCCGTTTCCGAATTCCAGCCACAGTTTCGTCACTGGACAGCGATCCGCTCAGCCATCATCATGGGCGACCCGCTTCCGGGCCGGTCGTACCAAGCGTTGAATCGCAAAAGATGGAGACACCATGAGCGCAGAGAATTTTGACGCCATCGTCATCGGAGCCGGCCAGGCCGGCCCCGCCCTGGCCGCACGCTGCAGCAAAGAGGGCCTGCGCACCGCCGTGATCGAGCGCGGCCACTTTGGGGGCACCTGCGTCAACGTCGGCTGCATTCCGACGAAGACGCTTGTGGCCAGCGCTCGGGCTGTGCACATGGCGAACCGCAGCGACGAATTCGGCTTCGCTGCCGGCGATATCCGTGTCGACATGGCGCGCGTGAAGGCGCGCAAAGACCGGATCGTCCAGCACTCGCGCGAAGGCGTCGCCCAATGGCTACGGGGGCTCCCTCACACGGAAGTCATCGTCGGTAACGCGAGCTTCGTCGCGCCTCGAACGATAGAGGTCGGTGGACGTCGCCTGACCGCACCGCGCGTGTTTCTCAACGTCGGTGGACGTGCCATGCGACCCGACTTGAAGGGCATTGATGAGGTGCCGACGCTCGACAATGTTTCGGTTTTGGATCTTGACCAGGTGCCTGAACACCTGGTCATCGTCGGCGGCAGCTACATCGGCCTGGAATTCGCCCAGATGATGCGGCGTTTCGGGGCCAGGGTTACCGTGGTCGAACGTTCGGCCCACCTGTTGCCGCGCGAAGATGCCGATGTCGCCGACGGCATCCGCGCCATCCTCGAAGCCGAGGGCATCCACTTCCAGTTAGCTGCCGAATGCCTGTCGCTGTCGCGCCAGGACGGGCAGATCGCGGTTGGCGCGCTGTGCGGGGTCGATGCGCAGTCTGTCGTTGGAAGCCATGTGCTGTTGGCGGCGGGGCGGCAACCCAACACCGACGGATTGGGACTTGAGCTTGGGGGCGTCAAGACCGACCAGCGCGGATACATTGTTGTCGATGACCAGTGCCGCTCCAGCGCCGAGGGTGTCTGGGCCGTTGGCGACTGCAACGGCCGTGGAGCTTTCACGCACACCGCATGGAACGACCATGAGATCGTCGTCGCCAACCTGTTCGATGCCGACCCGCGCCGTATTTCGGACCGAATCCCTTGCTACGCGCTGTTCATCGACCCGGCGCTCGGTCGGGTCGGCCTGTCTGAACGCGAGGTGCGCGCCAGCGGGCGCCCAGCCCTGTTGGGCAAGATGCCGATGCAGCGTGTCGGCCGCGCGCGCGAAGCCGGCGAAACGCAGGGATTCATGAAGGTGCTGGTTGATGCCGAGAATCAGCGGATCCTCGGTGCAGCGATTCTCGGCATGAATGGCGACGAGGTGGTTCACTCGCTGCTCGACGTCATGGCCGCGGACCAACCGTACACCGTTTGCTCACGGGCAGTTCACATTCACCCGACGGTCTCGGAACTGTTGCCGACGCTTCTTCAGCAGTTACGGCCACTGTCGCAATCAACGTGACCAGACCGCGCTGACGTCGCTGCACGGCCGTCTCAGTGACCGTACAGCGTTGCCGTAGCTGTAGTGGTCAACAAGTTGGCGCGAGCGATCCGGGCGGCGCTGGCACGATACAAGCTCAATGAGCTGTACGACGTGGATGCGCCAACAGCCGAGCAGACGTAAAGTGCCGCCGGAAGGCGGCAGGCGTGACCCCCATACGCTGCGCGAATACCTTGCCGAAGGCGGAATCGGACGCATAGCCGACCCGCTCGGCCACGTCTGACGTCGACATCTTGCCCTGCGCCAGCAGATCGCGTGCCAGTTGCATGCGCAACAGCGTCAACAGCTCCAGCGGCGACGTCCCGCCACGCAACGCAAAGTGACGCGCGAAAGTGGCGCGCGACATCAAGGCCTGCTCGGCCAGGGTGGCGACGGTCCACGGCTGCTCGGGATGCTGCAGCATGGCCAGCACCGCCCGACTGAGACGCCGATCGCCGAGCAGCACCAGCAGCGACGCCGGTATGCCTTCGCGCTGGGCATGCGCGCGCAGGACCAGCACAAACAAGGCCTGGCTGAGTGCGGTGACGACGGCCAGTGCACCGGGTTGGGCATGGTGCACCTCGGAGCGCAACAGCGCTACGATGCCGTGCAATCCATCCCGCCCGATCGTCGGCGGGAGTGACAGATGCAAAACGTCGGGCAGCGCACTCATGATCAGGTCGGCGGGCCCGGTGGCATAGGTGAACCGCCCACACAGCAAGTCCAGCTCCGCGTCGCCGTCCGTGTTGCGCCGTACCGGCAACATGCCGTCCATCTGCATCCGCATGGGCCCCGCAGGTGGTTTCCTGCCCGCGCTGCGCATGCGATGGGCGCTGCCGCGCGGCAGCATCAGGAAATCACCGGCGCCGAGGCTGGCAGTGTGACCAACCGGCAACTGCACGGCCGCCCGCCCAGCGAGCACCAGGTGGAAGGGGGCCTCGCCCATCGGCGCGGGTTCGTGATCCAGTGCAAAGCTGCCGCCGAGCTGGCAACGCAGATCCAGACTGCCATGCAGTTGCGCCAGATCGACCACGCGGCTGAAAGCATCCATGAGACGTTCGCGATAAAACTTGAGGTGTTTGAGTATTCACCGAATCAACGCGCCCAGCAATACTTCGTCACCGGTTGGGCATGTCGCCCACCGCAACGTGGAAGATCAAGGAGAAACTCATGCTGGATTGGCAGAACTATCGCAAGAAACTGATGGGCCGCATAGGTGAAGTCGGCAAGCTCAGCCCCGACACCCTGGCCGGCTACCAGACGCTTTCCAAGGCCGGCCAAAAAACCGGTCAGCTGAGTGCGAAGACGCGCGAACTGATCGCACTGGCCGTGGCCGTCACACGCCAGTGTGACGGGTGCATCACGGTGCATACCGCCGAGGCACTCAAGCAGGGCGCATCACGCGAGGAAATCGCCGAAGCACTCGGCGTCGCCGTGGCGCTGAACGCCGGTGCGGCAATGGTCTATTCCGCCCGCGTGATGGATGCGGTGGCAGCCTACAGCGCCGCTTAACCGGCTTTTTTCGTGAGGAGATGGACATGACCGATTCCGGGAACGCTGGCCTGATCGAGATCGCCAGCGGCGAATCTTTTGACGCGACGCTGGATCGCCTGGTCGAGGCGATAGCCCGCTCGGGCATGACGCTCTTTGCGCGAATCGATCATGCCGCCGGCGCGCTCGCCGTGGGCATGCCGATGCCACCTACCACAGTCCTGATCTACGGCAGCCCCGCCGGTGGTACCCCGCTGATGCTGGCGGCGCCGCTCGCGGCCCTTGAGCTGCCGCTGCGGGTGCTGCTGCGTGAAAACGAGCAGGGTCAGGTTTCGATGCTGTTTCATCCGATGGCGCCAGTGCTTCGCCAGACAGGGGTCCCCGAGGCGATGGCGAACCGGCTTGACCGGGCACAGCTCATGCTTGTGGAGGCCTTGTCATGAACGATAGCGCAGCCCCCACGGCGGCCGGTTGACAAGTCGGCACCCTCCCGAAGCCCCGATACAACGCCAGAGGAACAATCCATGAAAGTTACCTACAAGACCCAGACCGTCGGTGACGTCGACGTCTTCTACCGTGAAGCCGGCCATGTCGATGCACCGGTGATCCTGCTGCTGCACGGCTTTCCCACTGCCGGCCACATGTTCCGCGATCTGATCCCGCTGCTGGCCCAGGGCTACCGGGTGATTGCGCCGGACCTGCCGGGCTTCGGCCACACCCGGGCGCCCGCACGCGGTACGTTCGATTACACCTTCGACAATCTCGCTCGCGTCATCGAAGGCTTCACCGAAGCGTTGAAGCTCGAGCGCTATACGCTGTACGTGTTCGACTATGGCGCGCCGACCGGCTTTCGCATGGCGATGGCGCACCCCGAACGCATCACGGCGATCGTCAGCCAGAATGGCAACGCCTACCTCGAAGGCCTCAGTGATGCCTGGGATCCGTGGCAAACCTACTGGCGCGATCCGACACCGGAACATCGCGAAGCCTGTCGCGATTCGCTGTCGCCCGCGACGATCCGCGACTGGCAATACCTGCTTGGCAGCGATCCACAACGGGTCTCGCCAGACGGCTATACGCTGGACATCGCCTACATGGCTCGCCCGGGCGCGGACGAAATTCAGCTTGACCTGGTCCTGGACTATCGCAGCAACGTGGCGAAGTATCCCGAGTTTCAGGCGTACTTCCGCAAGCATCAGCCGCCCTTGCTGGCGGTGTGGGGCCAGAACGATCCAGCCTTCATCCCCGCTGGCGCGCAGGCGTACCGGCGCGACTTGCCGAACGCTGAAATTCACTTGCTCGATACCGGCCATTTCGCGCTGGAAACCCATGCCCGGGAGATCGCTGCGTTCATGCAGGCCTTTCTGGGCCCGATCGTGCTGGCGTCCCCAAAGCTGGTGGCGGGCGCCGCGTCACACGCGCTCGGCAAGTCTTCCCAAACCCTCACTCTGGAATGACCATGTCTAAATCAATGCAAGCCGCCGTCCTCGAAAACACCAACGCCGCGTTCGGCGTGGCCAGCGTGCCACGCCCGGTACCTGGCGAAGGGCAGGTCCTGGTGCGCGTCATCGCCAGCGGGGTGAATCCGCTGGACCTGAAGATTCGGGGGGGCGAGGCGGCACATGCGCGACACCCGCTGCCGGGGATTCTCGGCATCGACCTGGCCGGTGTGGTCGAAACGGTTGGCGCGGGCGTTCACTCGTTCCACCCCGGCGACGAGGTCTACGGGATGACGGGCGGCGTCGGTGGCGTACAGGGCTCGCTCGCCGAATACGCGGCCGTCGATGCCTCGCTCCTGGCGCGCAAGCCCTCCAACTTCAGCATGCGCGAGGCGGCCAGCCTGCCGTTGGTGTTCATCACCGCATGGGAGGGGCTGGTGGACCGTGCCAACGTGCACGCCGGCCAGACCGTCCTGGTGCAAGGCGGCGCCGGCGGTGTGGGGCACATGGCCATCCAGATTGCCCGCTCGCTCGGCGCTACGGTCTACGCCACCGAGGGGGGTAGTCGCTCTGCGCTCATTGAAGAGCTGGGCGCCACCGCGATCAACAGCAGCAAGGTTAGCGTCGAGGACTACGTCACCACCTACACCGCTGGCGGCGGCTTCGACGTCGTTTACGACACCGCTGGCGGCGCGAGCCTGGACGCGTCCTTCAAGGCGGTTGCGCGCTTTGGCCATGTGCTCAGCTCACTGGGCTGGGGCACGCACGCACTCGCGCCGTTGTCATTTCGCGCGGCAACCTATTCGGGTGTGTTCACCTTGCTGCCCCTGCTGACCGGTGAAGGCAAGGCCCGCCACGGCGAGATCATGGTAGAGGCCACGCGCCTGGCCGAGTCGGGGCTGCTCAGGCCGCGCGTGGATGACCGCCATTTCGACTTGAACTCGGTCGGTGACGCCCATACGCTAATCGAAAGCCGGCAGGCGCGGGGCAAAGTTGTGATCGACGTTGCCGGCTAACGCGGGTTTGCGCGCCATTCAGCCTGCTGTAGCGGCTCGTACTTGAATCGTTCCGGGTTTGAACTGCCCCCCGGAAGTTGGACAAACTTCAAGGGGTTCCACGGATAAGTACAAAGCGGCGTTCAAGCTCCTGATCGTGAATAGCTTTCTGGCCGGTGAAGGCGGCGAGCAGATGGTTGCTTCAGTTCCAGGAGCTATCTATCCATATATCATAAGGGCTGCAGGCTAATTTTCCTTGAATCTTCGCGTGATTGAGCAGGCGGCGCGCCAAACGCCACTACGCCCAGGCAGCGCATCTTCAAGACGCTTCGGCACAGGAGACGCCAGGCTGGCCCGGCAACCCTGGCATTGCACCCCCGCATCGCAAGGCGACCCAAAAGCCGGCCTGCCCCAGCACAGCCGCCGCAGTCAATATGGCGGCGGCGGCCAACGCCGGGCCTTGGCCGATGCCCACGAGCGAGGTGCACAACGCGCCCACGGCCATCTGGGTAAATCCATACAGTCCTGCGGCCGATCCTACCAGTCGGGTATCGACGCCCAGCGCCTTCGTCAGGGCGGCCGGGCTGGCAGCGCCCGCCCCCACGGCAAACAAAAACATCAGCCCGATCGCGTCCACCACCGTCATGTCTCCCAGCAGCACAACTGCCAGCAGCGCCAGCGCGCTCAGGACACTGACGCCGCTGGCCGTGACCAGCAGGCGCTCGAGCGCCACACTGCTGGCCAGGTAGCGCGTGATGGCGTTGCCCAGCGCCATGCCCATCATCAGCAGGCCAAGGTAAAGGCCAACTTCGGGCAGGGGGCGATGCAGCTGCGTGGAGATGATGAACGGGGCCGCCGCGATGAAAGCGTAAATGGAAGTGGTCGTGCAGCCGCCGCCAATGGCAAAGCCCACGAACGAAGGCGATCGCAGCAGCGCCCGGTAGTCGCGCAGCAACGTGCCGGCCTTGAGGCGTCCCGTGGGCCGCCCGGTTTCGGGCAGCAGACGCCAGCTGAACAGGAAGGTGACAGCACCGAGCGCGGCCAGCGCCACAAAGATGGAACGCCAGCCCAGGCCCACCACCAGCAACGAGCCCATCAAGGGCGCCAGACCCGGCCCGATCATCATGACGAGATTGAGCAGGGCCAGGTCCCGGACAGCCTCGCCGGCCGACGCCGTGTCGCGCACGATGGCTCGCCCGAGCACCAGGCCCGCGCAGCCGCCCAGGGCCTGGAACAGGCGCGCCGTGACGAGCGTGTGCACGTTGGTCGAGACCGCGGCCGCCAGCCCGGCCACCACGTAAAGGCCCAGGCCCACGATCAGCAGTGGCCGGCGCCCCAAGGCGTCGGACAGCGGGCCGTACACCAACTGACCTCCCGCCAACCCCAGAATGTACACGCTGATGGTCAACTGCATCGCCGCGATGCTGGCGCCAAAATCGCGTCCCACCGCCGGCAGTGCCGGCACAAACATGTGCATGGCCAGCGTGCCGCTGATGGTGATCATGACCAGCAGCCACAGCGGCGCCTTCTTGCCCGGGCGCGACAACGGCCTCATGTGGGGGGTTCCTCCTCCATCGAGGACACGGCTTCGGCAAGCTGCTCCAGAACACGAAACGCCTGTTCCAGCTCGCGGGCCGGCACGCGGGTAAGGATGCCGTCGCGGCATGCGCTGACAACTTCCTCGACGCGTTTCACCCTGGTTTGCCCCAACGGAGTCAGGTGAATGGTTTTGGCGCGCCGGTCCTCCCCTTCGCGGCGCTCGACGAGTCCGCCGGTTTCGAGTCCGTCCAGCAAACGCACCACCGAGGAGCCATCCAGCGAAAGGGATGCCGCCAGGTCCTTCTGGCGCATCGGCTGCGCTGCGCGGGCCAGATGCAGCAATGGCAGCCAGGCGGCCTCCGTCAAGCCCAGAGGCTCCAGTTGCCGGTCAATAACACGCCGCCATTGCCGGTTCATCTGGGCCATCAGGGACATGAAATGCCGATGCACATGGTCGAGGCGTGACGGCTTCGGGGTGATCATGGTGGTGGTGTATCAATGAATGACATACAAATTATATACATTGCAATTAATGCCGGCGCAAAGTGCCGCGAACCCGTTCGAAAGCACTCGTCGTCGCCCGCCATGGATAGGCCGGTTTGGGTCGCCCCCAACTGATAAAGTCACGTGCATGAGTTCTGCCGCACCCACCCCCGCCGAGACTTTTCACGACGCTTTCTACAAATTCGTCTCCGTGGAGGATCCCGACATACTGGTGACCCAGTTGCGGGAAATCGCCCAGAATTTGTTGGGCAGCGTGCTGGTGGCGCCGGAGGGCGTCAACGGCATGCTCGCGGGCTCCGTGCGGGCACTGGACCGGTTCCAGGCGGCTCTGCTGCAAGAGCCCCGATTTCAGGGCAAGTTCCGCGGCATGCAGTTCAAACGCAGCCCCTGCGTCACCCCGCCCTTTCACAAGCTCAAGATCAACAGGAAACGCGAGATCGTGCCGCTGGGCATCGACGGCGTCGACGCCACCAGCCGCACCGGCATCAATGTGAGCCCGGCCGATTGGCAAAGGCTGATTCACGAAGACGATGTGGTCGTGATCGACAACCGCAACAGTTTCGAGCACAGGCTGGGCCGATTCAGGAACTCCATCAACCCGCAGGTGGCGAACTTCCGCGACTTCCCCAACTACGTAAAAGACCACGTCGAGATGTGGAAGGCCGAGGGCAAGCGCGTCGCCATGTACTGCACCGGCGGCATACGCTGCGAAAAAACCAGCGCGTGGATGCTGGACCTGGGCCTGCCCGTGTACCAGTTGGAGGGCGGCATCCTCAACTACTTCATCGAGATGCAGGGCGCGGCCGACGAGTGGGAGGGCGAATGCTTCGTGTTCGACAACCGTGTCGCCCTCGACACTCAGTTGATGGAGACCGGCACCACGCTGGACGACGTGTACGACGACGAACGCGACGGCGAATGGCGTCTGCGCCGGGCCCGTGTGTTGCAGGCCGGGTGACGCGACGCTACGGCTGCACCACCATCCAGCCGCGAATTTCACCGCCCGGGTGGGCGCGGGTATGAATGTTCACGTACCACTTGCCCGCCATCATCTCGGCAGCCTGCTGCGGCGTGAGCGTGGCCTGACCCGCATACGGACTGGTGATCGGACGCTGGAACGGCACTTGGACCCGCGCATTCTCGCCCACCGCCGCCGGACCGTGGAAATGCGCCATGGTTGCCGGGCCGCTCAAGCCCGCATAGGTCATTTTCCAGCGCAGCAGCAGGTTGTTCTTGTCCAGCACGGCGTAAACGCGGCCGGTCGCATCCGTCATGACCGGCGGCACCTCGTTCCCGCCCCGCAGCGTGGTGCTGAAGGCGACCAGATTGGGCTCCGGCTTGACCGTGGCGCAACCCGCGACGACAAGAACCGTGGCGGCCACGAGCCCGGCGCGGATGGCGTGGCGGAAATTCAACATCGCTTGCTCCTGATCAGTCACTCGAACGATTCATGGTACCAGCGCCCGCGCCGAGGGGCGAGCCCGCGGCAACACCGCCGGCGACGGGCTGCAACGCGGCTGGAGCGGACTAGAATTCGGACAAGCACCGGACCCACCCATCGAACACGGTGCAGGACGAAGATCACGGCTCCACAGGAGATCCCTCATGCCAAGATCAAAACCCGATGCCGTCCCGACCCTGCCACCGGACCAGGAGCCCGACGAACTGCCTGTCGAGCCCGACGAAGGCCTGGTGCTGCCGGAAGGCATAGACGTTGACGAAGACTACGAACGCGTCATCAACATGCCTGACTGAGCGCCGGCGCGGCGATCGCGCGGGGCGCCATCCAGTCCGGGCCTTGGCCGTCCAGCGCCGACGGTCAGCCGTTGCGCGCTGCCCTGAAAAGCTGCCACCATCATCGCAGGGTCCATCACGCTCGCAACCCTGGGAGTTGAATCCATGAACGGGCACACGCTGTTCGCCGTCCTCGACCTGACCGGCACCTTCGCGTTTGCCCTCAGCGGCGCTGTCGCGGCGAAGCAGCGCAACCTCGACCTGTTCGGCATCGTCGTCATTGCCTACAGCGTGGCGTGCGGCGGCGGCATCGTGCGCGACCTGTGCATCGGCGCCATTCCGCCCGCAGGCTTGGCCAACTGGCGCTATCTGCTGGTGGCGCTGACCGCCGTGGCGGTCACCCTGGGCGCGTATTCGCAGGTGCAGCGGTTGAAGCAGCCCGTGTTGCTGTTCGACGCGGTGGGGCTGGGCCTATTCGCGGTTTCCGGCGCGCAAAAGGCGCTGCTGCATGGTTGCAACGCGGAAGTAGCCATTCTGCTCGGGACCACCACGGCGGTCGGCGGCGGGGTGATACGCGACGTGCTGCTAACGCGCGTTCCTGTCATCCTGCAGCGGGAAATCTACGCGTCCGCGGCCCTGGCGGGCGCCGTGATCGAGGTCGGCGCGAGCTCCCTCGGATGGGGAACCGACTGGAGCCCCTGGATTGCCATGGCGGTATGTTTCGGGTTGCGCTACTTTTCGCTTCAGTACCACTGGAACCTGCCGACCTATGCAGGCACCAGTGCCGCAAAACCGCCATCGGTTGATTGACCACGCACCAGGCCATTAGCCCTTATGAAGTATTGGTATGTAGCTATCAAAACAATAGAATTTGTGAGCTCAACCATCGAGCTCCGGGTAGCGGCGGAAGATGCCCTGCTCGTTGAACGCCAGCCGCCGCTCGCTGGCAAGGTAGGCCGCCACGCGCTTGTGCCGCGCCACCTGCGCATGCAGCGCGGCTACATGCGGCACGCGCCGCAGTTGCTGCCGCATGGCCTTGGGCAAGGCGTAGCGCAACCCCTCGATGAGCTGGAACAGCGACAGATCCGCATAGCTGAGCCGCGCGCCAACCAGGTGTAGCGCCTTGCCCGCGCCCAGTCGCCCTGCATTGGGCGGGTTGCGCGCCAGCACGGTCTCGAACCACTGCAGAAACCTGGGCAAACGCGTCGCTCGAAAGTCCGCCGCCCGGCGCAGCGCCTCGGCGCGCTGGTCTTCGTAGTACAGGCTGGCGGCGATCGGGTGGTGCGTATCGTGCGCCTCCACCACCATGTCGGCAATGGTCAGCTGAATCTGGTGCGTCCACAACCGGTCGGCCTCGTTCTTGCTCACGAGCCCCAGCTTCGGCCCCAAGTACAGCAGGATCGCCGCCGTCTGCGCTATCACCAACTTGCCGTCGACCAGGAACGGGCACGCAAACGGCGGGCGCGCGACCGACGCGTCTTGCAGGTAATGCGCCATGGCGGCCATGCCTTGTTCGTCATCGGCCCCGCGCGCCACATCCAGGTACGCCGCGCCCGCCGCCTCCAGCGCCAGCCGCACGAATTCGCCGCGGCCCTGGATGCCGGGCCAGTAGTGGAGTTGGTAGGGCATGGCTTTCCTTGCGGGGTTGTCCCCGGGGTATGTCCTGAATCAGGGATGAGAGCGGATTGTCGGGCGTTTATTCAGCAACTGCAGCACTCTTGTGAGCGTTTGCCCGAAGCTGCACGGCGAGCAGCGCCGTGGCCAGGCAGATTCCGGCTGCCAAAAACAGACTGATGCGCAGGCCCGTCATGAAGTGGGCCGATTGCGCGAGCAAGGCGCCAAACACCGCCACGGCCAGCGCGCCGCCAATCTGGCGGCTGGTGTTGAACACCCCGCCGGCCGTACCCGCCAACGTGGCAGGCACACTGCTCAGCAGCACTGCGGTGATGGGCGGCGCCACGGCCGGTCCGCCCAGTCCAACCAGCATCATGAGCACAGCGATGAGCCAGGCAGGCGCCGTGGCCGGCAGCAGCGCGATGCCGGCCAGCCCCATGACCATGCTCGCCAAGCCCGTGACGATCAGCACCCTGGCGCTGAACCGTTGCATCAAGTGCGCGCTGAACGGTGTGAGCACCAGGCCCACCAGCATCATCGGCAAGAAGATGGTCCCTGTTGCCACGGGCGACATGCCGCGTTGTTGCTGCAGGTACAGGCTCATGACAAAGGGCAAGCCAAAGTAGCCCACCATGAAGGTGAAGCCCACCGCCATGGCAATCCTGGCATTCGGCGGCGCGAGCAGACTCGGCGGAATCAGCGGGTGAGGGCCATGGCGCTGCAAGGCGATGAAGCCGACCATGGCGGCCACAAACATCGCCAGTGACGCCAGGACCAAAGGCGCCCCGACACCCGCGACACCGATTTCGATGGCGCCAAAGGTCAGCGCGCCCATCGCAAGCACGGCCGTGACCTGCCCCCAGGCATCGAACGATGCCGCGCGACGAGGCGATGGCGGCGTGCGTGCCAGAAATGCCAGGGTGGCCAGCGCAATAGGCAGATTGATGAAGAAAATCCAGCGCCAGCTCAGCTGCGTGAGCAGTCCGCCGACGACAGGGCCGGATGTGGCGGCGACCGAGCCACCCATGGCCCACATGGCAACGGCATGGCCGCGTTTGACGGCATCGTCGTAAGCCTGCCGCACCAGCGCCATGGACGACGGCATCATCACGGCAGCCCCCGCCCCCTGCACGAAGCGTGCGGCGACCAGGGTGCTCAGGTTGGGGGCCAGGCCGCAGGCAATGGACGCCAGCACAAAGGTGAGCAAGCCCGATCCAAAAGCCCGGCGCGCACCGATGCGATCGCTGAGTCCACCGGCAGACAGCAGCAGCGCCGCAAAGACCAGCGTGTAGCCATCCACCACCCACTGCAGGCCCGTCATGCCGGCGCCCAGCTCGTGGCCTATGGTCGGCAGTGCCACGTTGACCACCACGGCATCCAGCGTGATGACGAAGAAGCCGAGCAGGGCCGCGACCAGCGTCGCGCGTGCCTTTGCCGCGGACGCGGCTTCGCCCGGTGGCACAAGCGTGGCGGCCGGCGTTGCGAGGGGCGTCACGGCATCAGCAGCGTCTTGATGGCACGGCGCTCATCCATCGCGCGGTAGCCCTCGGCCACCCGGGCCAAGGGCAGGCGCAGATCGAACACCTTGCCTGGCTGGATCTTGCCGTCCAGC
Source organism: Burkholderiaceae bacterium (assembly GCA_004323695.1). Taxonomy (GTDB): domain Bacteria; phylum Pseudomonadota; class Gammaproteobacteria; order Burkholderiales; family Burkholderiaceae_C; genus Rhodoferax_A. The sequence continues at coordinate 2,370 of SCRU01000141.1, read as the reverse complement.
GCGAGGCCGATGAGCTGCGGCAGGTAGTTGCGCACCGGGGCCGGACCGCCATGCAGGTGTACATGCTCGAAGAACAGCTCCTCGCCGTTCAGCGAGACGCCGTGAGGCACGCCCACATAGCCCACATGCCCGCCCTGGCGCGTGGCCCGGATCGCCTGGATCATGGACTCTTGCGTTCCCACGCATTCGATAGCGCAGTCCACGCCCAGGCCCGAGGTCAACTCCAGAATCCGCTGCACGCCTTCGTCGCCCCGCTGCTCCACGACATCGGTGGCGCCGAATTCACGAGCGAGCTGCTGCCGAGGGGCGTGGCGGCTCATGGCGATGATCCGTTGCGCTCCCATCTGGCGGGCCGACAAGATCGCCAGCAGGCCGACCGCGCCGTCGCCGACCACGGCCACCGTCACGCCAGGGCGCACGTCGGCGGCCAACGCCCCGAACCAGCCCGTGCCCATCACGTCCGACAGCGCGAGCAGATCGGGCAGCATGTCCGCGCCGGGGGTCAAAGGCGTGGCCACCAGGGTGCCGTCCGCCAGCGGTACGCGCAAGTACGGTGCCTGCGCCCCGCCGACAAATTCGGCGTTCTGGCAGGACGACTGGTAGCCGTGGTTGCACACGGGACAGCTGTTGTCCGATGCAAAGAACGAGCCGATCACGAACTGGCCGGGGCGCACATTGCGCACAGCGCTGCCGACCTCCTCCACCACGCCGCAATATTCATGGCCCATGGGCGTGGGCTCATTGATTTTCTGAACGCCACGGTAAGGCCACAGGTCGGAGCCGCAGACGCAGCTTGCGGCCACGCGGATGATGGCGTCGGTGGGATGAACGATGGCGGGGTCGGCCCGCTCTTCAAAGCGGATATCGCGCGGCCCATACAGCATGGTGGCTTGCATTGGTTACCTCTCAAGCATGGGTCAAGACTGCGTTGCGGCCTCAATCGGCCGCATGCGCGCGCTGCGCCAGCGTCCGGTCCAGGGCGGTCTGCGCGCGTGCGGCCGATGCGCCGTCCACCTTGCTGGCCAGCACCTGCACAACCTGCTGCAACTGGCCGGCGGTGAGCCCGGTGTTCAGACTGATCCGCAGATGTGCCTGCAGCTGACTCTCCACGCCGGTCAGGGCCGCCAGCATGCCAACGGTGGCCAACTCGCGGCTTTGCCAGTCCAGGTTGTCGCGGGCAAAGATGTCGCCGAACAAATGCGTCTTCAAGTACGCGTCAATGGCCGGCGCAAAATCAAACAACGGTCCTTGAATGGGGCCGCCCGAGAGCTGGGTCTGATTCGCCGTGCCCTGCGCCAGCAGCGCGTCACCCTTGGGTACCGGGCCTGGCGCGCGGCCCGCGGCGTCAACCACGCCGCGGTGCTTGCGCTCGTCCACGACCTTCATCAGTTCACCCAGCGCATTGAGGCTGCGCGGAAAGCCGGCGTAGGCATACACCTGCACGAGAAGCTCTTTGGCATCACCGATGCTCATGCCCGCATCCAGCGCACGAATGAGCGCCGTGTTGAGACGAGGCATATCGCCCAACGCGGCCCAGGCCGTGACGGGAACAATGCTTTGCTGCGTTGCGGACAGGCCCTGCGTTGATGCGGCTCTTTGCTCTTCGGTTTTATTCATACGGAACTCCCGTGCATTCGCGCGCCGGCAGCGGCACCATTGACGGGCTGCGCTTCGCTGTATTGCGTGTCGGACACTTTTTCCATCCATTCAACGTTCTTGCCGTTGTCGGACGGCGTCACCGCAAGGTGCGTGAGCGCCGTGAACAAACCCGCGCCGTGCCAGTGCTTGATGCCGGGCGGGCACCAAACCACATCGCCGGGCTTGATTTGCCGCGCAGGCTTGCCCCATTCCTGTGTCAAGCCCACGCCGGCCGTGACCACCAGGTATTGTCCTTTCGGGTGGGTGTGCCATGCCGAGCGCGCACCGGGTTCAAAAGTGACATAGGCGCCAGAGGCGTTGACGTTTTCATTGGCCGCATAAAGCGGGTCGATGCGCGCACGACCGGTAAAGAATTGCTCGGGCCCCGGCACGGCGTGCTGGCTGCCCGCCACGGCAATGCTTTGCGCCGTCTGTGGCGCGACGGCAGTCGCCGTTTGTGGCGCGCTGGCCAAAGAACTCGGGTCGCCGGCCGGCAAGGCAGCTGTAGTAGTGGTTTTCATGGATCTTCCTTTCACAGTTCTGATCGCTTTCAAGCCTTGCAAGAACTTTAGGACTTGCCGACCTGTTTGAATAGACTGCAAAATCAGCATGCACTAGGGCGTGTTAACACTAATGGACATTGTGAGGCAAGCGGCCAGAGAATCAGGGTATGGAGATCACACGAGCCCAATTCGAGCAGATCGATCACTGCTTGCCAAAGCAGCGCGGCAA
>SCRU01000140.1 GCA_004323695.1 Burkholderiaceae bacterium | reverse complement strand
CCCTGTCGATCTGCGCGGAGTGGAGTTGCCGATCCTGCGGGCCAGCGACCAGGAATTGGCGGCGCACGAGGAGGTGCTTGGGCAACTCGACAAATCCAGTGGCGGCAAGACGGTGTGGCGGGGACTGGCGCTCGGGCCTGTGGCATAATCCCGCACTGTTCTGAACAGCGATTTGGGGCGGTTAGCTCAGGGGTAGAGCACTGCATTCACACTGCAGGGGTCGCAAGTTCGAAACTTGCACTGCCCACCATAAAACGTAATGAGATCAAGGGCTTGGCTAAATTGCCAAGTCCTTTTTTTCATTCTGTGAGGCAACTGTTGATACGCGCAGAAGATGCGTTGACCGGTGCAAAACGAGGCCCCTCTTGAATCGACAAGCCGACTGATGGCGCTCATCTCCAGTCTACCGAACAGCGAACCCGGATATGACCTTTGCGTGGTCGGGGCTGGGCCCGTGGGGCTTGCCTTGGCGCTGGAGGCCCAGGACCGTGGCCTTCGTGTGCTGGTGTTGGAAGCGGGAGCGCTGGACCCGGCTCAGTCTGCGCCTGACTGGTCGGGCTCCACGGTGGTCGACCCAATGCATCACGCGCCGATGGCCCAAACCGTGCACACCGGTTTGGGTGGCACCAGTTGGCTGTGGGGCGGGCGTTGCGTGCCTTTTGAGGCAATTGACTTCGAGGAACGGTCTCAGTTGCCGTCCGTGCGCTGGCCGCTGGCGATCACCGACGTGCAACCCTGGTACGGGGCTGCCGCGCGCTATCTGGGCTGTGGTGGCGCCGAATTTCGCAGGCCCTTGCCAGCCGGCACTTCTTCACGTTTCTCGTTGGGTGAGGTCGAGTTGACGCAAATCGAACGTTGGGCGAAGCAACCTCGTCTGGTGGGTGATTTGGGGCGACGGGTCGTGTTGGCGCCTTCCATCGATTTGCTCGTACAGGCGCGCGTGCTTTCACTGCTGCTTGACGACGATGGCCAGTCTGTGCATGCCTTGCGCGTGCGTCATGGCGGAGCGGATATTCGGGTGCAAGCGCGTTTCTTCGTGCTGGCGGGCGGTGCGCTGGGCAACACCCAGTTGTTGCTGCAGACCCAGCGCGAACGGCCGACGCTTTGGGGCGGGAGTGAAGGCCCCTTAGGCCGCTACTACATGGGGCATGTGACCGGCAGCATTGCGCGCATCGTGCTGAACCGGCCGCAGGACATCGCGCCGCTGGAATTCAGCGAGGATCCCGACGGTAGTTACGTGCGCCGGCGTTTCACGCCCAATGCCCGGGTGCAACACGAATTGGGTTTGTTGAACACCTCGTTCTATCTGGACAACCCTCCGTTCCACGATGAGCGCCACCGCAATCCGACGCTGTCGCTGGTATTCCTTGCGCTGGCCATTGCGCCGATTGGACGTCTCCTGGTTGCGGAGGCCATGCGGCTCAAGCATATCGGCCCAGGGCCGCATCGCTATGGCGCCCATATTTGGAATGTGCTGCGCCGGCCGTGGGAGGCGGTCGCCCAAGTAGGGGATATTTTGCGCAAGCGCTATTGGTCCAAGGTACGCAAACCCGGCTTCATTCTGCGTAACTGGCGAGGCATGTATGCCTTGGTGTATCACGCCGAGCAACTGCCCAATCCGCTCAGCCGCGTCAGTCTGCGCAATCCGGAAGGGGATCTGCAGGTGGACTTCCGCTTTCTGCGCGAAGATGCAGAATCGGTGCTCAAGGCGCATGAGTTGCTGGACCATGAGTTGCGTGCGTCGGGCATGGGGTACCTGGACTACGAACGACCGCCGGAACTTCGTCTTCAGCAGGTATTGGATCAGGCGCTGGACGGGTTTCATCAGATTGGCACCACGCGAATGAGCGAGCAACCCGATCAAGGCGTCGTTGACCGCAACAGTCTGGTGCATGGGGTGGGTCGGCTCGCGGTAGCCTCCAGCAGCGTGTTCTGCACTTCGGGCGAGGCCAACCCCACATTTCTGGCCGTGGCGCTCGGCGTGCGTCTGGCCCATCATCTGGCGAGGCTGTTGGGTGTTGGGCCTGGGTCGGCTCCTGTGCCTCTTCAAAATTCGATATCCAATCGTCCGGGTTCTGTTGTTGACACGTCGTCCACGCCATGAAGCAAATCTGCATCCCTGGCACTACGTTGCAGGTCAGCCGCCTTTCCTTCGGGACCGGCAGCCTGCACCATCTGCCTTCGCTCGCACGCCGCCGTGCTTTGCTGCAAGCCGCGCTGGAGGCTGGCTTCACCCATTTTGACACCTCGCCATACTACGGCTTCGGTCTGGGGGAACTCGCTCTCGGCAGTTTGCCGGCAGCGTCGCGGCAGCGCATGACAGTGGCCACCAAGGTGGGACTCTACGGCCCCAATGGATCTCGAGCCTGGGCAGTTGATGTCTACGCGCGCAAGTTCCTGGGAAAACTGCTGCCGTCGCTCAATCGTGCGGTTGTGGACTGGAGCCTGGCGCGTGCTCGTGCGACCTTTGACGACAGCCTGCGTCGGCTCAAGCGGGAATCCGTGGACCTGCTTTTGCTGCACGAACCCGTGGCCGCATTCATCCGCACCTCGGAGTGGCTGCAGTGGCTGCAATCACTACAACACAATGGACGCATCCGCCATTGGGGTGTGGCGGGCGAGCCTGGATTGGTCGTGGCCGTGAGACTTCACGCCGAGGCCTTGGCGCCGGTGATTCAGGTCCGCGATAGCCTGCAGCGTCACGAGGCAGATGTTGCGCTGAACCTGCCGGGCACCGATTCGCGCCCGATGCAGTTAACCTACGGGTATCTGGCCGCCCAGTCCGGTGCCGCCAGAGGAGGGGTGCTGGCCGAACAATGCCTGCTCACTGCCTTGGGCCGTAATGCGACGGGTTCAGTGCTGGTGTCCACCCGGCGCATCGAGCGTATTGCGGGGTTGGCGAAGGTCGCAGCGGGCTGAGCCGGTTCATCCGCCAATTGGGCGTGGGTTTCTCCGCCAGTGGTATGCACTTTCGTATTTTGGGCGAGGCGTACTGACTGACGGTGTGCGCGGGCAGTTCGCGGAGGAGGCTTCTGTGTTTGGCCAAACGGAGGCGTTACTTGTCTTTACGACACATTTACTTCAATTTCATACACTTTGAATCATCGTACTTCCTCACCGTGACCCCGTGCCCCGTCAATTGCTGATCTGCGACATGCAACCGCCTGCGGGGAAAGCCGAGGTTGCTCCCCGATGCCGCTGATCTACTACTGCAGCATCGCGGGCGGCAATTTTGGCGACGACATCAATCTTCAGTTGTGGCCCCGGCTCTTTCCCGACCTGTCGGAGTTAACTGGTCAGGTTCTGTTCTATGGCGTCGGCACACTGCTGGACGGCAGGCACGATGCGGGCGTCAAAAAAGTGGTGCTGGGAACCGGGCTGGGGAGTCACCTGACGCGCATGCCGGATCCCAACTGGGATTTTCGCTGGGTGCGGGGGCCGCATACGGCGAAGGAATTCGGCCTGCCTCTTGAATTGGCGCTGGGAGATTCCGCCATATTGTGGCCGGAACTCCTGCGCGGGCACGACGACGCGGGTCCCGCCGGTTTGATTCCACATCATGTGACCTGGGACAGCTTTGACTGGACCAGCGTTGCACATCAGGCTGGAATGAAGATCATCAACCCCAGACAGACGCCCGGCGCGGTAATCGACCAGATGCGGGGCTGCTCTCGCGTGCTGAGCGAATCCCTGCATGGTGCCATTTGTGCCGATGCGATGGGCATCCCCTGGGCAGCCTGCGTCCTGGCGCACCGCTTCAACGAGTTCAAGTGGCAGGACTGGCTCGCCACGGTGAATCGACCGCATGAGCCCCTGGTGATGCAGTTGCCCCTGGTGAGATCGATTGCCCGTACCAAATCCATGGCGAACCGGCTGGCCCGATGGGTCCAATACAAGCGCCGGACCCGACGTCCGGCGTTGCGGCCGGTGGCCGCGGCGACGGCGCGTGATGTTGAGCGGGTTGCGGCGGCGCTGCGCGCTTATGCGGGATGCGCGGATAACTTTCGGTGCAGCGATCCCGCGCACGTTGCCCGGCAAAAAGAGCGGATGCTGTCGCGCTGCGACGAGTTTGCCCGCGACTACAAGCTTTTGTTCACGCCCTGACGAAATGACTGGTTTTTACCTTGGCCAGACGCCCGGTCGGACGAAGTTGTTAGTATCAAATCTGTCACAACTCATGAAAGCATGCCATGTCCGAACTGAGCGGAGCCAACAGGGAAAAATTGATTGACGACGTGCGCGTTGTCATCTCCGACGCGGAAGAATTGCTGCGCATCACCGCGAGCCAGGCGGGCGAGGGTGCGGCTGCGCTGCGGGGCCGGATTGAATCGGGGCTCAAGAAAGCGCGGGTGGACCTCGCGCAGTTGCAGGATGCTGCCGTGGTGAAAGCAAAGGCCGCCGGGCGCGCCACCGATGATTTCGTGCATGACAACCCCTGGCAGGCCGTGGGCGTGGCCTCCGGCATTGGACTCGTGGTGGGGCTGCTGATCGGCCGCCGTTGATGCGACGCGCTCATGAGTGAGCCGGTCAATTCCAGGTCCGGTGGCGGCTTGTTCGCCTCGCTGCGGCAACTGCTGGCGACCGCGCTCGAGTTGGCCCAGGTGCGGCTGGACTTGCTTCTGACTGAAATCGAGCAGGAGAAACTCCGGGTGTTCGATGCCCTGCTGTGGGCCGGGTTGGCCCTCATGCTGCTGGGCCTTGGCGTGATCATGCTCTGCGGTTTTGTTGTGGTGCTTCTGTGGGATCACGACCGGCTCGCCACGCTGGGCGTCTTGACCCTGCTGTTTCTGGTTGCCGGCGGGTTGTTGATGCGTGCGGCGCGCAA
>SCRU01000016.1 GCA_004323695.1 Burkholderiaceae bacterium | reverse complement strand
ACATGGAAAAGGCGGGCCTGGTCAGCAGCATGAGCAGCAGCGGGCAGCGCGAGATTCTGGTGCCGGCGCGCGCGGAATGAGGCGGGCGCTGGCGCGAGCGAAACCCATGCGAAAACTGTTTACTATAATTTTGATAGCTGGATGTACCCAACTGGCATGGGCCGGCGGCATGGAAGACCTTGAATCTTTCGTCAAGACGGTGAAGAGCGGACAAGCCGATTTCAGCCAGGTCGTCACCTCGCCGCCGCGCCCCGGGCAGGCGGCCCGCTCCAGGACATCGAGCGGAACCTTCGAATTCCAGCGGCCGCACCGGTTCCGCTTCGTGTACGACAAGCCATACCAGCAGACCATCGTCGCCGACGGCCAGACCCTGTGGCTGTATGACGCGGATCTGAACCAGGTCACGGCGCGCAAGCAGTCGCAGGTGCTGGGCTCCACGCCGGCCGCGCTGATTGCGTCGGCGCCCGACCTGCAGGCATTGCGGGCCGACTTCAATTTGCAGGATGCCCCGGACCAGGACGGGCTGCAATGGGTCGTTGCCACCCCAAAGGCCAAGGACGGGCCGCTGCAAAGCGTGCGCGTCGGTTTCCGGCCCTCAGGCACGGGCAGCGCGCTGGCCGAACTGGTGATTCTCGACAGCTTTGGCCAGCGCTCGGTGCTGACGTTCAGCCAGCTCGTGGTGAACACCCCGCTGCCCGCCGATGCCTTCCGGTTCGAGCCGCCGGCCGGCGCCGATGTCGTGCGGCAGTGAGATGCCCCGAACGCTTTGCATCACCCGGGCAAGGCGGATTCAGAACCCGAGCGCAATCGCCAGCCCGCCCGCGAGCACGCCCAGGCCGATCACGCCCGCAATCAGCACGGCCAGCTCGACCGGCCGAAACGCCTTCGCGACCATCGCGAGCGAAGGCAGGCTGATCGGCGGCAAGGTCACCAGAAGGGCGGCGGCGGGGCCGCCCGCCATGCCCAGCGACAGCATGGCCTGCACAATCGGCACTTCGCCGGCGGTGGGAATCACGAACAGCGTACCGGCCACCGCCAGGCCCACGATCCACAGCAGGCTGTTGTCCACGCTGATGTCGGCCGCCGGAAACAGCCAGGCCCGCGCAGCGCCGAGCAGCAGCACGAGAATGGCGTACTCGGGCAGCAGGCGCAGCGACATTCCGGCGAGCGAGCGCAGCCAGCGCTGCCAGATGGGACGCGGGTCCGGCTCGGGCTCGGCGTCGCCGGCCGCCGCCTGCAGCGCCTGGGCCGCCGCCGCGTCAACGCTTGCTCCATCCTGCGACCGGCTCATGCGATTGAGCAGCCAGCCCAGGCCCAGCACCATCACGACGCCCACCGCCAGCCGCAGCCCGACCCAGCGCCAGCCCAGCACGAAACCCGTGAACACCAGCGTGGCCGGGTTCAGCATGGTGTTGCCAAGCCAATAGGCTACCGTGCTGCCCGGCGCAGCCCGGCATTGGCGCAACCCGGTGATCACGGGCGCGGCGCAGCAGGTACACATCATGCTGGGCACCGCCAGCAGGCCGCCGGTGACCACGCTGCCCATGCCGGTGCCGCCCAGCAGGCGCACCACCCATTGGCGCGGTACCAGCACGTCCAGCGCCGAACCCAGTAACAGGCCCAGTACCAGGGCCTTCCAGATGGCGGCACCGTAGGTCATGGCGTAGTCGAGCGCAGCGCGCAGCGACGGCGCGGGCGGCGTCTGGTTGCCGGCGGTCAGGATCGACCGGCCGATGGAGTGTGTCTCGGCCGCCGTGAACGCGCGGCTGTAATAGGGCGACCACTTGACGTAGAAAAGGCCAATGACCGCCACCAACAAAAAGAGCGTGATGCTCCAGACTGCGTGCTGGCCGCGCCGGGCCGAGGGTTGTGCCGTCATGGTTGTACCTGGAGTGCCTTGATAGGTTGCACGATGGCGCCAGCGGGTTCCGGCTGGCGGGATGCAAAAGGCCATTATGCGTGCACGCGCGATCTGTTGCACGAGCAGCGGGTCAGGGCCGGCGGAGGCCCCCCGTGCCGACCGGCGGGTCAGGCGTCACCGGCATCATGCGCCGGCTTGCGCGCCATGATGGTGACGAAAACCTTGACCGTGCTGGAGGGGGCCGCAAACTCGTCCCTCCTCCAGTCCAGCAGTTCCCACGACCGGAAGCAGTCGCGCAGTGCCTCCGGCTCGAACAGGCAGTGGCCTTGCGGCGAGAACATCTCCATGTAGGTGGTGCCCTGGGTCAGCACATTGAGCACCAGGACGCCTCCCGGCCGCACCCGTGCCTGCAGCGCCCGCAACTGCGCCTGGGCGGTGGGGCAATCGAAAAACATCAGGAGCCCGATGCAGACGATGGAGTCGAAGTCCTCGGTCAACTCGAACGTGCGCAGGTCTGCCTCGAACGCCTGAAGCGCAAGGCTTTCGCGGGCCGCGGCGTCCCGAAGGTACGCGACGGCTGCCGGGCTGGCATCCAGCGCCAGAACACTGTGCCCGCGGCGCGCCGCTTCCAGCGAAAGATGGCCGAGGCCGCAGCCGTAGTCGAGTACCCTGCCTTTCAGGTGAGGCAGGGCGGCGCATTCGAATGGATTCAGTGCGTGTTCGCCCGCAGCCACCTGACGCTGGAATTGCAGGTCGAAAAAGCGGACGCTTGCGTTCTCGATCATGGAAGGCCTGGGCCCCGGTTCCGGATTCACGATTGAAGTCCCCTCCTGGCCAGCGCCTTGTTTCTGGCGTCCGTGAGCGCCTGTGCCGCCTGCTCCCAGTTCTTCCCATCGAACCTGCGCTGCGGAAGTGTCGCCAGATAGAGGCCACTGACGCAGCGCAGATTGACGACCCAGCCCTGCGGCGCAATGCGGGGGTGGCTGAAGGTACTGATGCCGCAGTGCCTGCAAAAGTAGTGCGAGGCGGTTCGGGTGCCGAACTGATAAACGGCGAGGTCGTCCTGGCCCGTCAGAATCCTGAAGTGATCGTTGTCGGTGGCGTGCCACAGTGCGCCTTTGCGGCTGCAGATGGAACAATTGCACTCGAGCGCGGAAACCACGGCGTTCGTGAATTCGAACGTCACCCGCCCGCAGTGGCATGAACCCGTGTACGTCGACATCAGCTTCCCCCATGCACTCCAGCACCTGACAGAACCAGGAATGTCAGCGCATTCCCGATCTCGGCGGTTTGAGCCTGTGGCACCTTGTCACCATGCCACGCCCCGGTCAATCGACCCCCTGACGGCGACGCCCGGCAATGACCGCCACCGCGGCGATCGGCAATGCTATTTGCCTTGTTTTCGCATGCCAAAGACGAATAACACAACGCCCGCCACGACGACGAGTGCGCCGTAGGCGGCCCACTTGAGTTGCCCGGTCATGAAGCTGCCCGGAAGTATGTTGAACCCCTGGAGTATCCAGATTCCTCCGACCACAAGCATCAGTATCGCGACGGTCTTAAGCAAGAGCGGCATGGTGTCTCCAGACAGCGGGTGGGTTGAGCAAGAAGGTGCCAGGCCGGGCTGGCCGCGCACGGCTACACATGAATCTGCCGCCCCCCTGCGAAGGCCCAGTTTTCCCAGGTCGTCTCCTTGAACACCACCATCACGTCTTCTGGATGGAGTCCGGCGGTTTTGAGTTTCTCGAGGAGTGCCGCCAGAAACTGCTTTTTGACTTTGACGCTGCGGCCGACGGAGAGCACGATCTCGATCAAAACGAAGTCATCGCTGCGGCGGCCCTGGACATCCGGGTACACCCGGTCAAAGCGAAAGTCTTCGGGCGGCAACTCCAGTACGCGCTGAAAGCGGTCGGCTTCAGGAACACCGATACTCACCAGAGATTCGTGCACTGCCGCAAGGACAGCGTCCTTGAACACGGTGGTTTTCGGTTTCAGTACGGTGAGAGTGACAAGGGGCATGGGGGCTTTCCGCCGGGCCTGACCGGATCCGGACAGCGGGAATGCTACTTTGGAGTGTCCGGTATTGTCCAGCCCATCCTAAAAAAATTCACGAAGGGCTTCAAACCCCGTGAGTTCGCGCAAGTTGATCTTCATTCCAGCCGATGGTCAGCCGTGCTCGCGCCGGTAATGCATGGCGACCGCGCCGCTGCGAAGCGCCTGCGCCGAGACCAGCTCGAGTCGCCGCGTGCCGGGCAGCCCGCCCTGGTACAGGGTCGGTCCGTGGCCGGCGATCCGGGGGTGGACGAGAAACCTGTACTCGTCAATCAGATTGAGCCGATCCAGCTCGGCCGCGAGCTTGCCGCTACCCAGGAGCACGCCGGCCGGGGTCGCGTCCTTGAGCTTCTGTACACCGGCGCGCAGGTCGCCGGCAATGTGATGGCTGTTGGTCCACGGGAAGTCTTGCCGCGTCGACGACACCACGTACTTCGGCTTGGCCTCCAGCCTGACCGCCCACTCGCGCATCGCCGGCGGCGCCTCCGTGTCGCCGCGCGCGACC
>SCRU01000139.1 GCA_004323695.1 Burkholderiaceae bacterium | reverse complement strand
CTAAGTTTGCGCTCAGTGCCCAGAAGCACCGGTGCGGTATTGCCGGAAAGGTCTTTTGGCGTCGTCCAATAATGTATTGCAGGGTCCCAGTAAGCCGGGTTCTTGGTGTCCGGGGTTGCGCCGCCCACAGCCTCGACTGCATCGCCGATCGGCAATACGCGCCACCCCCTCGGTACCAAGCCCAGCGCCGACTCCTCAAATCCATCCGGAAACAGCGCCGCTGTGGCCTCATCCATGCCCTCGGGGACGCGGCTTTCCATCTTGGCACGCACGGGGTCGAAATCGATAAACCACGACTTGAATAGCGCCTGGGCGATGGCTTCGAGCGTAGCGTTGGTTTCGCGCAGGAGGCTGATGCGGTCGTCCAACTTGCTCAACGTGTCGGCAATTCCACGTTGAACCGTGAGCGGCGGTAGAGGTAACCGAATACCTCGCAACGACTTCAAGGGGGTTGCGATTCCGGGTGTACCAACTTGAGATGTGTTCATCAGCAAAGCCGCACGTCCGATTGCACTTTTGAAGAAATACATCAGATACAGCGGGTCAACCTTCTTGCGGTCTGGCGACAGCTTCATCAAGCTGGTGGAAAGCATGTAGGGAAGGCCATCATTCGGCGTGATGCCAACTTCTCCGATGTTTCCGCGATGAGGAAAAACGAGATCTCCCGGCTTGAGGCAACAGCTGGCCAATGAGTTCGCAGTTTTTTCGGAGACGTGAACGTAAGGCCCTTCGGGCTCCCGACCACCGCTCAAGTTGTTGCCACGTATCACGCGCACACCCGATGGAACATACAGATCGGCTTTCATACGTGAACCGAAGGGTCCAACTGCCAGTGAGCCGGACTGCTCGTCCGCCAGTTCACTGATCGAAACCGTGGGCCACTCAGAACTCATACCCCACCCCCCCCAGCTTCTGCCGGATCAGCGCATCGAGCTCCGCCCCCTTGGCCATCTGCTCGCCCAGCTTCTCGGTGAGCTTGTGCATCTTGTCGGCAAAGGCTTCGTCGTCGTCGTCCACCGGTTCGGCGCCCACGTAGCGACCGGGAGTAAGCACATGGCCGTGCTGGGCGATCTCGGCCAAGGGCACGCTGCGACAAAAGCCAGGCTGGTCCTCGTAGCTGGTGATGGTGGCACCGGCAAGCACCTCACCACGCCAGGCGGCCACCGTGCCGGCGATACGGTCGATCACCTCGTCTGTCAGCTCGGCCTGCACTCTGGAGATCATCGTAGCGAGCTTGCGCGCGTCGATGAACAGCACTTCTCCCCGGCGCCGTTCCTTGCGCTTAGCCAGAAACCACAGACACGCGGGGATTTGCGTGTTGAAGAACAACTGACCCGGCAGTGCCACCATGACTTCGACCACGTCGGCATCGACCATGGCGGCGCGGATCTGGCCCTCGTTGTTCTGGCTGGAGCTCATGGAGCCATTGGCCAGCACGATGCCGGCGCGGCCCGTGGGTTTCAAGTGGTGCAGCATGTGCTGCAGCCACGCGTAGTTGGCGTTGCCCTGCGGCGGGTCGCCATAGTGCCAGCGCGGATCGCCTTCCAGACTGGCGTGCCACCAGTCGCTGATATTAAACGGTGGATTGGCCAGGATGAAGTCGGCGCGCAGATCCGGGTGCTGGTCGTGCGTGAATGTGTCGATCGGCTCGCGACCCAGGTTGAAGTCGATACCGCGAATGGCCAGGTTCATGGCGGCCAGACGCCAGGTGGTGGGGTTGGACTCCTGGCCGTAGATGGACACGTCCCCTAATCGGCCGCCATGTGCTTCGATGAACTTCTCGGACTGCACGAACATGCCGCCGGAGCCGCAGCACGGGTCATACACTTGGCCGCTGTGCGGACCCAGCACCGCCACCAGCGTCTTGACGATGCTGGCCGGGGTGTAGAACTGGCCGCCTTTCTTGCCCTCGGCACTGGCGAACTGGCCCAGGAAGTATTCGTACACCTGGCCGAGCACGTCGCGCGCCGCGCTGGGGCCATCTTCCGGTCGCAAGCCAAAGCCGATGGTGGAGACCAGATCGACCAGCTCGCCGAGCTTGCCGTCCGGCAGCTGGGCGCGCGCATAGCGTTTGTCCAGGATGCCCTTGAGCTTGAGATTCTCGGCCTCTACCAGACTCAAGGCATCGTCGATGCGCTTGCCAATGTCCGGCTGCTTGGCGGCGGCGCGCAGACTCTCCCAGCGGGCGGACTCGGGAACCCAGAAAGCGTTGACTTCCTTGTAATAGTCGCGGTCTTCCAGCTCGGCAGCCAGATCGTCGGTGCTGGCGCCTTCAAAGTAATAGTCGTCCCCCGGATTGGTCAGGCGCGTGGTCAGCTCGGCGCGGCGGGCGGCAAACGTGTCGGAGATGTACTTGACGAAGATCAGGCCGAGCACCAGGTGCTTGTATTCGGCGGCGTCCATGTTGGCGCGCAGCTTGTCGGCGGTGGCCCAGAGTGTTTTCTTGATGTCGTCGAGCATGCGGGAACGGCTCCCCCAACTGGTTATTTTGATTGTCTGTTTTAGATTATGCTGCCGCCAAAGGCGGTGGGGCGAACGTGAGGGGTGGGATGCGGGCCGGGAGGCGACGTCTCGCGGCAGACAGCTCGCATTTCGGGACTGGACCCGCTTGGGGGTACTTGCCAGCGTACACAGGAGCTGCTGCCGGCGATGGATGGGCCATGAGGTCATCGAAGCCAAGGCTTGCGCCCGATTTGGACCTTGACTCGACTTGCCGGTGTTGCTCACGCTCATTCTCCAGACAGCGCAGAATGACTTGCGGTCTTCAAGGTAAAGCAGTCTCAGCTCACTTTTGACGGCTCACCAGACTGAACGTTAAAATGTACAAAGTCTTGCACATTTAATACTGTCAGAGGAGCTCTTATGGCAATTTCAATCAACGACATTGTGGCGTTTTCCAGGGCTCGCACGCATCTATCCGACTTGGTTCTCGAAGTCGAGCACGGTGCGGAAAAGATCATCACCAAGAACGGTGAGCCCGTGGTCGCCATGATCGATGCGAAGCGGCTCGATCACTATCACCAACTGGAGCGTGCCCATATCCATTTGCTGTTGCTGGGTGAAGCCGAGAAGGGCTGGGCCGACATCGAAGCGGGACGGACCACAAACGCACGTGAAGGTCTGGCGGCGCTCAAAGCCAGGCGAGCGCAGACGCTGGTGAATCGCGGTGCCTGACACCGCCAGCACCAGCATGACGCCCGCCAACGAGCCAGGCACTGCTTTGGTGGAAGTCCGCTACACCGCCAACTTTGAAGCGAATCTCCAAAGCATTGAAGCATTCTGGATCGAGAATGATTTTCCGCAGGGCTACGACCGGCTGCTCGACGAGTTGATCGACACCGTGGTGGTCAACCTGGAGCGGCATCCGCGCATGGGCCGGCCGTTCATGAGTCACCAGCCGGACTCCGTCGAAGCACAGACGCGACATGAGCGGCTTCAGGCGAAGCTGGCATCGGCCGACCAGCCGGCCGACCTGCGCGAGTACGTGATGACGGACTATCTGGTGCTGTACGCCGTGCTAGGGCCAGCGGCCGATGGCACATCAACGATCTACCTGCTCTCGATCAAGCACCACAAGCAGTTGTCGTTCGATTTTGAGCGGTTGTGGCGGCCGTTGCGGCCTGACTGAGGTGACCGCAAGCGTGGTCACTGGAGTCTGGCCCGGAAGGTGCTGATCGCGGAGCAGGGGAGTTCGCCGTCCATTGATGTCCAAGGCGTTCCAATTCCATTCGGCTCGAAACTGGCACCAGACTGGCACCATGAGCACCAAAGAAAAAAGCCAGCTACTTAAAAGATAGTTGGCTTTTCAGTGCCTGTGCGGCTTGTAGTGGCTCCCCGAGGCGGGCAAAGCTGAGTACTGGGAAGTGGAGTTCAGAGACGCCGACCAGCACCATCAATCCCCCCACGGTCGCGGCAGGGGTCTGATTTAGGGCGCTAATTCAGCGATAGATATAAAACGAGTCGACGTCGTCCCGTTGAGTCGAAAATACGCCTTGCTAGGTCTTTCAGTGGTCACAAATTCGTGGGCGTTTAGAGTGATTGCGGCCTCAGCCAAACAGGCGTCAACGGCGCCGAGGCCATATTGTTTTGCTAGAGCTAGCGCACGGTCGACGCTCTTAGGGTCGGTTGAGGCAACAGTTAGCGCCGATTCAAAAACTGCCTCGTAAAAATAGACTTCATCGGTTCTATTGTGATAAACGGCCTTTGGCAGCACTTCGAGTCGAACGAGATCCGACAGTAGGAATTCACGTTGTGGATCGTCGATGATTTGTCGCGCCAAGGCATGAGCCTCGGAATTCCCTTGAAATGCCGCCATCAATACGCCGGAGTCTAAAAAAGTCGGAACAGCTGGCATCATCAAAGGCCTCTACGGGCGCTGTTGACCACCCGAAGTCCGTCAACCTCAACTCTCCGCGAGAAAGTGAGTTTTAGGTCAACCAAGTTCTTGACGCCGTCAAGCTCAACAACCTCAGCGCGCACAAACCGAAGCACTACCTTGATCACGATAGGTGCATTGCTACGACCATGCGGGCCTTGGGATATCCCGGCCGAGCGCTACTGACCAGGTGGATTGACGATCTGCACCCCGAGGCTCGCTACCGAATGGTGGGCAGGGCACCGAACACCCTGCACTGCGACACACGCAAGAGTGCAGCGGTGATTGAGCTTTGCACCCGAAAGACCAGCGCACAGGAAATTGCCCAGGAGCTGGCGGTGTGTAGCCCATCACGCCGGAAGCCGTACAGCTTCTTCTGGCCAAGGGGTACGAGCAGTCCGCGATTGATGACGCGATGGCGGGCGGCGCAATGTTCTCAAGGCCGCGCTGCTCGCTGCTGTATCCACCGGTAGTTGGCGAGTAGTTGAGAGAGGCAGGCGCCCGGATGGCCGCCTGCCGAGCTGGCGTCTCGGGCCTCCCTAGGCTGCTGCCTTGAGAGGGATTACTCTGCGCTGCAGCGCCTCAAGCAGGACGAGTTCTTTTTGACGGGCCACCTGGATGCCGCGTGCTCGGACATGGCCATACCCGCGGATGGCTTCCGGCAGCTCTGCCAGCTCGAGGGCCGTGTCATAGTGACCAGCATCACGCGATGATGCAATCACCGACAAGGCTTGGTCGACGTTGGACTTGTATTGCGCAATCAGGGCCCGTTCCGTTCGGCGCTCCTGCGTGTGGCCAAAGACATCGAGGGCGGTCCCACGGAGGAATCGCAGCTTCGCCAGCAAACGGAACGCCGGGATGACCCATTGCCCAAACTCACGCTTCCTCGGCTCACCGGTCGCGGGGTCACGCTTCGAAAGAACTGGCGGGGCCAGGTTGAATACCAACTTGAAGTCGCCTTCGAACTGGCGCTCGACGCTCCGCAGGAAGCCCGTGTCGGTGTACAGCCGCGCCACCTCGTACTCGTCCTTGATGGCCATCAGCTTGAAGTAGTAATTCGCGACGGCCCGAGTCAGGCTGGTGCGACCAGGGAAGCTGCTGTGTTCGACGGCTCGAACATGCGCCACGTAGTCGGCGTACTGCGCGGCATACGCCTCGTTCTGATATTCCGTCAGGAAGCGCCTGCGCCACTCGATGGCCTCGTCCAAGTCATCGATAACCGCAGGCGAGAGTCCCTTGTCATGGTTGGCCTGGAGGTTCGCCAACATGCGCTCGACCGCGTTCGGTTCCACGACCGTACGACGTCCCCACACGAAGGCGTCCCGGTTCATCTGCTGCTGCGCGCCATTGAGTTCAATCGCCTTCTCAATCGCTTCGGCCGTAACTGGAATCAAGCCGCGCTGGTACGCAAAGCCCAGCATGAACATGTTCGCCGCAATGCCATCCCCCATCAGTGCAGTTGCGATGCGCCCAGCCTCCACGAAGTCTGAGCTCTCCGCGCCGACCGCCTCTACTATGTTGCGGTGCAGGCTGCCCCGCGGGTACTGCATGTCGGCCTTGCGAGAGAACTCTCCCGGCATCGTCTCCTGGGTGTTGACGACCATGCGCGTGCGTCCCTTGCGCGTAGCAGCCAGCGTCTTCGAGTTGCCGGCGACAATCATGTCGCACCCCAGCACCAGATTTGCGCCTCCGGCAGCGATGCGGATGGTCTTGATGGCTTCGGGCGATTGGCCGAACCGCAGGTGACTCCACACCGAACCGCCTTTCTGGGCCAAGCCTGCCATGTCCAGGATGCCGCATCCCAGGCCTTGAAGGTGGGCAGCCATGCCCAGAATTGCGCCGATGGTGACCACGCCGGTGCCGCCCATGCCCGTGACGAGGATGCTGTAGACGCCGCCGTCGAGCGATGGCAACTCAGGCTCCGGCAGAGCGACGAACAAACCGCCAGAATCGCCAACGCGCTCTGGCTTGCGAAGTGAACCGCCAAGCACGGTGACGAAGCTGGGGCAGAAGCCCTTCACGCACGAGTAGTCCTTGTTGCAGGACGACTGGTCGATGGTTCTCTTGCGGCCGAGCTCGGTCTCGAGCGGCTGGACCGACACGCAATTGGACTTCACGCCGCAGTCTCCGCACCCTTCGCAGACCAGGTCGTTGATGAGCAGGCGCTTGGCTGGGTCCGGGAACTTGCCGCGTTTGCGCCGGCGGCGCTTCTCCGCGGCGCAGGTCTGGTCATAGATGAGGGCGGTGGTGCCCTCAATCTCCCGCAGTTCCTTCTGGACGACGTTGATGTCGTCTCGATGGTGAACGGTCAAACCCGCAGGCCAGTTGATGCCAGCTGGGTACTTCTCGGGTTCGTCGCTGACGACCACGATGCGCTTGACGCCCTCGGCGTGGACTTGGTGCGCGATGGTGGGAACGTCCAGGGGGCCGTCGTGGCGTTGTCCGCCCGTCATGGCCACGGCGTCATTGAAGAGAATCTTGTAGGTGATGTTGGTCTTCGCCGCGACCGCGGCTCGCATAGCCAGCAGGCCCGAATGGAAGTAGGTGCCGTCGCCGATGTTCTGGAACATGTGCTGGCGCTTGGAGAACGGAGCCTCGCCAACCCACGACATGCCCTCGGCGCCCATCTGGGTGTATCCGGTGGTGGAGCGGTCCATCGCCTGGGCCATCCAGCTGCATCCGATGCCTGCGTAGGCCTTGCTGCCCTCCGGAAGCACGGTCGAAGAGTTGTGGGGGCAGCCGCTGCAGAAATAGAAGCTGCGAGACAAGATGTCGATGACACCCTTGGGCGCCCGCATGGCCCGAATCTCCTCGAGGCGCTGGCGCAAGGCTTCGAGCTTGCCGTCGTGGAGTTGAAGAAGGCGTTCTGCGATGGCGACTGCGATTTGGTTCGAGTCGAGTGCCATTTCGGATTGGAAGAGGCTCGCTCCCTCCTCGTCGAGCTTTCCGACCATGGCAGGCGCGCCGACCTTCCCGTAGAGCTGCTCCTTGAGTTGGGTCTCCAGGAGGCTGCGCTTTTCCTCCACCACGATGACCTTCTGCAGTCCCTCGACGAACCGTGCGGCGCCGGTGGGCTCAAGAGGCCAGGTCATGCCGACCTTGTAGATGCGAAGCCCCAGGTCGCCCGCTTGGTCTTCTGTGAGGTCCAGGTCGTGCAAGGCCTGCAGCACGTCGAGGTAGCTCTTCCCATGAGTCACGATACCCAGCTTCGCCGAGGCGCCATCCACGACGACTCGGTCGATGGCGTTGACTCGCGCAAATGCCTTCACCGCTTCGAGCTTGTGCCGGTGCAACCTAGCTTCCTGGGCGTGCGGCGTGTCCGGCTGGCGAAGGTTCAGTCCGTCCGCCGGTATTCCCACGTTGTCCGGCAGGACGACACGAACGCGGTCCACGTCGACGTCGATGGAGGCGGTAGCTTCCACGGTGTCCTTGACGCACTTCATACCGACCCAACAGCCGCTGTAACGGGACAGTGCCCAGCCGATGAGCCCGAAGTCGAGGATTTCCTGGACGCCGGCGGGACTCAGGACCGGAATCATCGCGTCCACCATCGCGAACTCGCTCTGGTGGCAGGTCGTCGACGACTCGCAGGTGTGGTCGTCGCCCATCAGAACGAGGACGCCGCCGTGTTTGGATGAGCCCGCGAGGTTCCCGTGCCGGAAAGCGTCACCGGTACGGTCGACGCCCGGCCCCTTGCCGTACCACATGGCAAACACGCCGTCGTACTTCCCTTCGCCGCTGGCCTCGGCCTGCTGTGAACCCCAGACTGCCGTGGCCGCCAAGTCTTCGTTGACGCCAGGGACAAACACGACGTTGTGCCCAGAGAGCGGCTTGGCCGCCTTGTTGAGCTGCTCGTCGAAGGTGCCGAGCGGCGAGCCGCGGTAGCCGGAGATGTACCCGGCGGTGTTGAGCCCCTGCGCCTGGTCGCGCATGTGCTGCGTCATCGGCAGGCGCACCAGGGCCTGGGTGCCTGAAATGAAGACCCGGCCGTGGGCGAAGGTGTACTTGTCGTCGAGGCTGACAGGGAGAAGGCTCATTGGGAACTCTCAGGAGTGGAACCGAACCTGCGCGCTCCGATAAAGCAGCGCGGCTGGACGCCAGGACGCTGCTGCGATAGGGAAAGTTCGCGGTTGAAGCAAGCCGGTCAAAGTTCTATAATTTTATGTCGGTACAAGTGTCGACACTTATCTCTTGGGCTCATGAATGTGCAGTCGGCGTCATGGAAATCCCTTGGTAGGGGCTCGAAGTGCTCGAGGGGCGAAGTGCGCTCCTTCGTGGCGACCGGGCTGAGCGCAGCGGCGTCGCACAGGTACACCCTATGAAGCCCGCCAAAACCAAGCAAACGCGGCCCGCGAAGGCTGCGACAGGCAGGGACGAGAGCAACGTGCAGCGGCTCTACTACGAGCTGCGCGACCGGGCGATGCGGTACGACTTCAGGCCCGGAGCCCGAATCAACGAAATGCAACTCGGAGAGCAGTTTGGTGTGGCGCGGGCCACTCTCCGGGAAGCATTGAATCGACTCGCCGCGGAAGGCCTGCTCGAGTTCGTCCTGAACAAGGGGTTCTTCCGCAAGGCAATCAGCGTCGACGAGGTCTTTGACCTCTACCAAGTCCGCATCGCCCTTGAGCGTCGAGCTGTGATGCTGGCAATCCAGCGCGCATCGGACGCCGAAATCGTCGCAGTCAAGGACTTCTGGGTCGACGTGATGAAGCGGTCCGCGAAGATGACCACCGGAGACATGGTTCTTGCTGACGAGGAATTTCACCGCAGGCTTGTCGCCCTCTCGCACAACAAGGAAATCGTGTCGTTCATGGATATCGTTACGCGGCGAATCCATGTTGCTCGCCACGTCGACATCGAGCAACTTTCCTCGTGGAACCTCACGTCGTTCGATGCGCACATGAACATCATCGACTTCATAGCGCTGCGAAAGACCGAGCAAGCGCTACAGGCGCTCACCGACCACATCGACATGAGCCTCAAGCGGGCAATCGAAATCGCGAGGGAGATGGTTGCCCGCTTCTTCTTGGTTGAAGCATCCCCATCGCTCCAGGCCGCCGACCGTTCTTCCAGGGCTCGAACTATCACGGCGGAGCAAGGCCTGGCGTAGCGGTGACCGCGGTTTGAGTCCTTCGGGAGATTTCGATGTCCGACCCTCTACGCATCATCCATGGCCGGTTTGGGAGAGTTGTACTCGTGCGCCTCGACCATTCCATGGTCGTCCACGCACACAGGGAATGTCACATCGTCTTCAAGATAGGCGGGGCGGACATCCAGTTTGGCGTCGGTGCCAAGGAGTATCCGGTCACGGCGCATAGCGCACTCATGATTAACGCGTGGGAGCCTCACTACTACCACTACAGAGAAACAGAGGCCAAAACTGTCCTGCTTGCGTTCTACCTCAACCCTCATTGGTTGAAAGAGGTCGACCGACGCTTCGCGGGAAGCACCCATCCCAAGTTCTTCGAGCGTCCAGTGGAGGTTCTGACCCCCCGCCTTGCACGAGGGCGTGACGACGTCCTGGACGCGCTCGGGCAGCTCGAGCCGCCGAATGTGCAGGACACGGAAAACCTCATTGCATCTATCTTCTCGGAGATTCTCACGCTGTCTCCTCCTCGAACGCTCCCTCAGCTCGCGAGCGAACGGGTTGACCGGGACTACGACGCGCGGATTCGAAAGATTGTGGAGCGGATGCTCGGCGACGGCGACGTGCTCAGCCGCCCCGAGGACCTTGCGGCGTCGGCCGGGTTGTCACGCGCGCAGTTCTTCAGGCTTTTCAAGAAGTCGACCGGACTACCACCGGCCCTGTTCCTGAGCATGTTGAAGATGGAAGCGAGCCTGGAGAAGGTTGCTCAGCGCGACATCTCCCTGCAGGACATCGCCTTTGACCTGGGATTCGACACGGCCGGCAACTTCACTCGCTTCTTCGTTGGGATGCAGGGTTTTGCGCCTAGCAAGTACCGCAAACTTCTCGAAGTCGTCTGAAGACATCCGGTGGGCGGTCACCTAGCCAGCTGAAAAGACTCTGGCTTGGTGAGAGGTTGTGCAGCTGACGCCGCGCGGCGCCAGCGGCCAGGTCGAGAGGCTGGAGAGCCTACTTCCACTCCACCAGGATTTCGCGGTAGGGCGCATCGCCCACGTTCTTCGCCTTGTGCTTTGCTGGCACTTTGACGCCCTTCCCAATCTCCGACATCACCTCGATGGTGCCGTCCTGAACCTTGAGTTCGAAGACGCCGTCGGTGGGAACCGGGAACAGACCCACGTCGTTGCCATGCTCGTCGTAGATTTGTAGAGGGGCTCCCTGGACGGCAAACCACATGTACGAATGGTCATGCGTGTGAACCGGGGTCTCTTCGCCTGCACGCAGAACGAAGTCCCACACGATGATTTTTTCGTTCTCAAAGAGCTTCCTGCTTCCGACGCCAGCTTCTTTGTTCGCTTGTGTTGTATCCATGATTTGTCTCGCTAAGTACGGCAATAGCCAGGTTTTAGTACGGCACGAAGGCCCTTGTCTCAGAGTCGCTTTTCGGCCCTTCATCGTGGCGAGCTGCAAATCTGAGTCTGCATATTGGCACAGATGCATAGAAGAGCCTTATCCATGCCCCTCGACTCTTATCGCCAAGGCTCAGTACTTGTCAATACGTCTCATGAGTTGAAGCGGCCGCCGCGTTCGAGGCCCCGAAGGTCGTCGACCGACCTCCGGTGAATTGCCATGAGCAAGAAGTCGAACCAGTTTTCACCGGAAGTGCGCGAGCGTGCCGTTCGCATGGTGCTGGAGCACCGGGGCGAGTACCCGTCGCTGTGGGCCGCCATTGATTCGATCGCACCCAAGATCGGTTGTGTGCCGCAGACCTTGCACACCTGGGTCAAGCGCCATGAAATCGACAGCGGCGTGCGCGAGGGCATCACCACTTCCGAGTTGCAGCGCCTCAAGGAGCTCGAGCGCGAGAACAAGGAGCTGCGCCGAGCCAACGACATCCTCAAGGCGGCCAGCGCGTTTTTCGCCCAGGCGGAGCTCGACCGCCGTTTGAAGAACTGAAGACCCACTTCGGCATCAAGCCCCAGCGCAGTTGGCAAGAGGCCGTGATTCGGTATCTCGAACTGAAGCGGAATTTGCGCAATTTTGAAGGGGTCCGGCAGATTTGCCGCCACTTGGACCGCTACCTGGGTGACAAGCCACTCGGCCAAATCAACGGCGATGTGGTTTGGTCCATCGTCCAGGGCGAGCTCAAGAAAGGCAACAAACCGGCCACGGTGAATCGGTATCTGGCCGCCGTGCGGAGCATCTTGAGGATGGCCCGGGACGAATGGCAGTGGATCGATAGCACCCCGAAGATTCGCATGTTGCCCGGAGAGGTCGAGCGGGACCGCTGGTTGACGCGGGAGGAAGCGGATCGCTTGATCCGGGTCTGCCCGCCCCACTTGGCGGCCCTGGTGCGGTATGCCCTGGCGACAGGCTGCCGTGCGGCGGAGATCACGGGCTTGGAATGGTCAAGGGTGGACCTGGATCGCAGGACCGCCTGGCTGAACCAGACCAAGAACGGGACGCCTCGGGGAGTGCCGTTGAATGAAGATGCGATTGAGGTGTTGAGAGAGCAGATTGGCAATCATCTGCGGTTTTGCTTTTCGTACAAAGGCCAGCCCTTGCGGGCGGACGTGACCAACACGGCCTGGCACAACGCGTTAGCCAAAGCAGGGATTGCGGACTTCCGCTTTCACGACTTGCGCCACACCTGGGCATCCTGGCACCGCCAGGCGGGAACATCTTGCGATGAACTCAAGGACCTGGGTGGCTGGAAGTCGCGAACGATGGTGGACCGCTACGCCAAATTTGCAACGGAGAACTTGTTGTCTGCAGCGTCTCGAATCGAGCGCGGGGGAAGTGGGCGCAACGTGGTGGACTTGTCACGTTTTCGTCACGTTCAGAAATGAAAAAGAGCCAGCACTTGCGTGCTAGCCCTTATCAAATTTGGCTCCTCGACCTGGGCTCGAACCAGGGACCTACGGATTAACAGACGGTGTGACGTTTGGGCTCGCAGGGCGCATAAATGCTGGATTCTGGCCCCAGACCTGTCTAGAAAAACTATCCGGCTCGACCATCTCTGAACCTAGACTCCATGCGGGTCGCAGCCCAATGACTACTGGATATTAGACAGGGTCAGGCCCCCATCAAAACCATGTTGGGCATAGCTGTTTCGTGCCAGCGCTGCTTGACGTAAATCTCGGTTGTGCTCTTGTCGGCGTGGCCGCATAACAGCTGGATTTGCTCGATCGAGATGCCGGCACGCCACATGTCAGTCGCGCCTTTGCCTTTCAGGTCGCGAAATCCGAACGACTGTATGGCCTGAGCACCAGCGGCCGTACGCAGCGCATTGGCGCGCGCTATAGCTCGTTTGAGCATCGCGCTCAGGCCGTCGTAGCTGTACAACTCGCCGGTGCGCGTGCGCACGATGGGCTGCCGCAATCGAGGTATCGGCCCGATGCTCTCGCGGATCAATGCATCGAGCTCGGTCGGTACAGCGATCTTCATCGTGCGGCCTGTTTTGCCCTGTCGAAAATGCAGCTTGCGTTGCCCGTCTTCGGTCACCAGCATCGACGTGTCCCAGAGGATGATATCGCTCTCGGGGCGCTGCAGTGTGCGGTACGTCAGCTCCATCATCAATCGCACCGACATCGGTGCTTGCGCCCACACGTCCCGGTATTCCGA
>SCRU01000138.1 GCA_004323695.1 Burkholderiaceae bacterium | reverse complement strand
ATCTTCTCGCCAGGTTTGAAGAGTCCGGTCCAGTTGCCGGCGGGCGCGGCGCCGTTCATCAGATAGGTATAGGTGTAACCCGAGACGTCGCTGAGATCGCTGGGATTCATACGCATCTGGTTCCACATCCGGCGCTCGGCCAGCGCCTGGCCCAGACCCTTCTCGCGTACATCGCGCAGGAAATCGGGCACGGTCGGCTGGGCGAAGTTGTAGTAGTCGCTCTGCTTCTTCAGCTTGGCGAACACGCTTTCCGGATCTTCGTCGGTCCAGTCGTTGAGCATCACCACGTAGTCGCGATCGGTGGGGTGGCGATCCGGGCCGGCGGGCTCGATCACCAGCGGGCCGTACAGCCCGGTCTGTTCTTGAAATCCCGAGTGCGAGTGATACCAGTAGGTGCCGCTCTGGCGTACCGGGAAGCGGTAGGTGAAGGTTTCGCCCGGCGCGATGCCGGGGAAACTGATGCCGGGCACGCCATCCTCGCGGAATGGGACGATGATGCCATGCCAATGGATGGAGGTCGGCACGCGCAATCGGTTGGTCACCCGCAGGGTCACCGTGGTGCCTTCCTTCCAGCGCAGGATCGGGCCGGGCAGGCCGCCATTCACAGTAGTGGCCAGGCGCGCCGCACCGGTGTAGTTGACCGGCGTTTCGGCAATGTTGAGCGCAAAGTCGGTGCCGCTGAGGACCGTAGGATGGCCGGGGCTGGTCAGCGCCCAGGCGTTGGCGGGACGCAGCAGCCCCAACCCGGCTGCGGCGCCGCCAACGGCGGTACCCTGGACAAAACGCCGCCGTGACACGCCGGCATATTCCCACTGGGCGACGCGCGTCGCCGCCCCTCTTTTTTTCATCATGATTCAAACCATCTATCTGGAAGGCTGACGCGGGACCAAACCCGCGTCAGCGGATATCCGTGCGGCAGGCGCACGAGTGCTGTTCAAGCCTCGCGCAGGAGGCCCGGCTCAGGTCAGATGGTTCGTGGGGGACGCTCGGGGCCGTCCGGGACAAAGCTCGGTGCGGCAGCGGCAAAGACAGGGATGAGAGGGGATACCAGATCCAGAGGTGCGGGTGCCGTCAGAACCTGACTCACCAGCACCGCGCCCGAGCCGCAATAGACGACGCAGAGATTGCAGGCGTCCTCACCACCGAGCGATTCGCCGTGTGACGCAAGGGTGTCATCATGGGCAATATCTAGGACCGGCTGAACATCATCGTGCGCAGAAGTGTGGTCCTGAGCCGGCTGATGGCTGTGGGAGGCCGTGGACGTCAATGCCCCGGGCGCTTCACACAGCATGCTGGAGGCCACCGCGCCCCGGATGGGGAGCACTATGGCAAGCAATACCACAAGCCAGACGCGAAGTTTTTTCACGGCTTTGGATGCTATCACGGGGTCTGTTTTCATAGAGATCATGAGCAATGAAGCTCAGGCTGCGTGCAAGCAACGGGTTTTCATTTTCTGCGGATGAAGTATTGACTTTGCCACTGGGGGAAGGTCAACAATCATGGTGTAACAAGGAATCAGCCATGCCAGATCCCAAAGCCTTCCCGGCCGCCCAGCCGCCAGCAGACCCGCACGCGCATCATGGCCACGCGGCGCATGACCACGCTGCCCACGCCCATCATGGCGTGCATCCCGCTATGGCGAGCATGAAACCCGCTCCGGCCGGCGCAACCGATGTCGAGTACACCTGCCCGATGCACCCCGAGGTACGCCAGATGGGGCCCGGCCACTGCCCCATTTGCGGCATGGCGTTGGAGCCCGTGGTGGCCACGGCCGGGCAGGGCGAGAGCCCGGAGTTGCGCGACATGACGCGGCGCTTTTGGGTCGGACTGGCGCTCACGGCGCCCGTGTTTGCCCTGGAGATGGGTGGCCATCTGGTCGACATTCACCACCTCATTGCCCAGCAGACCTCGAACTGGGTGCAACTGCTGCTAGCAACTCCGGTGGTGCTTTGGGCCGGCTGGCCCTTCTTCGTGCGCGCATGGGCATCCGTGAAAAACCGCAGCCTGAACATGTTTTCCCTGATCGCACTCGGCACCGGCGTGGCCTGGCTTTACAGCATGGTGGGGGCCATTGCACCCCAGCTCTTTCCTGCGGCGTTTCGTGCGGAGGATGGCGCGGTGCCGGTCTATTTCGAGGCGGCTGCCGTGATCACGGTGCTTGTACTTCTCGGACAGGTGCTCGAGCTGCGCGCCAGGGAGAAAACCTCGGGTGCCATCCGCGCGCTGCTGGACCTGGCGCCCAAGCATGCGATGCGGGTCAAGCCTGATGGCAGCGATGAGCACGTGCCGCTGGAGGCGGTGCAGGTGGGCGACTTGCTGCGCGTGCGTCCCGGCGAGAAAGTCCCGGTCGATGGCGCCGTCGTCGAGGGCAAGGGCAGCGTCGATGAGTCGATGGTGACCGGCGAACCGATGCCGGTGACCAAGGCGCCGGGCTCAAAAGTCACGGCGGGGACGTTGAACCAGACCGGCGGCCTGGTCATGCGCGCGGAAAAGGTCGGCGCCGATACGCTGCTCGCCCAGATCGTCCACATGGTGGCCTCGGCGCAGCGCAGCCGCGCCCCCATCCAGCGCATGGCCGACCAGGTGGCCGGATGGTTTGTGCCGCTCATCGTCGGCATTGCGGTGCTGACCTTTGGGGCCTGGCTGGTATGGGGGCCGAGCCCGGCCTTCACCTACGCGCTGATCTCGGCGGTGTCGGTTCTCATCATTGCCTGCCCGTGTGCCTTGGGTCTTGCCACGCCCATGTCCATCATGGTCGGGGTGGGGCGCGGTGCCCAGGTGGGCGTGCTGGTCCGGGACGCCGAAGCCCTGGAGCGCATGGAGAAAGTGGACACCGTGGTGCTGGACAAGACCGGGACCCTGACCGAGGGCCGGCC
>SCRU01000137.1 GCA_004323695.1 Burkholderiaceae bacterium | reverse complement strand
GCCGCGCAGCGTCTGACGGGCATTTGCCAGCGGAGTCATCACCATGCCCCAACACATCGGTATCGTCGGCTGCTCTGCCGAAGGCGCAGCGCTTTGCTACCGCACCATCTGCGCGGAAGGTGCGGCGCTGCTCGGCCCGCACGCGCATCCCGAGGTCTCGCTGCACACGCACTCGCTCGCCGACTACGTCAAGTGTCTGGACCGCGGCGACTGGCCCGGCGTGGGCGAGTTGATGCTGTCGTCCGCGCGCAAACTCGCAGCCGCCGGCGCCGATTTTTTGATCTGCCCCGACAACACCATCCACCAGGCGCTGGCACTGGTTGCGCCGCGCTCCCCGGTGCCCTGGCTGCATATCGCGGAGGTCGTCGCCTCCGAGGCGGCCGCGCGAGGCTTCCGGCGCCTGGGGCTCACCGGCACGCGCTGGCTGGTCGAGAGCGAGGTCTATCCCGACAAGCTCAGCGCGCGCGGACTGGCGTACCTGCGCCCGAGCACCTTTGAGCGCGACGAGATCCAGCGCATCATCATGGACGAACTGGTGCTCGGCATCTTCAAGCCCGAAGCGATCGCGAGCTTTCAGCGAGTGATCCAGCGCATGAAAGTCGAAAGCTGCGATGCCGTTGTCCTGGGCTGCACCGAGATCCCGCTGATCATGAACGACGCGAACTCGCCGCTGCCGACGCTCGACTCCACGCGGCTGCTGGCGCGGGCGGCTTTGCGACGCGCGACGCAGGGCGACGTTTTAAGAGAAAACGGCCTGCAGCCCATACAAATTCTACGCAGGTAGCTATTAAAATCAGAGCGGTCTCTTTCGCGCGACACACGCTCGCAAGCATCATGCGGTGATTGCATAACTGATTCACCGCGCAATTTGCGGCGAATCCCTGTATATATGGCTAAAGCCCGACCGGTCGCACCGGCGCCACGACCCCGCCCGGCTGTCCGCCCACGCCGAGCGTGAAGCCCCGGCAACCCGGCCGGCGCACGCCCTTGCGTGGCGATGGGCAGGTCGCTCAGGTCACCGGCGCCGGGTTGAACAGTACCAGCGAGTTGTGCAGCTTCCAGTGCTCGGTCCAGGTCTTCTTGCGGCCGCTCGCGACCTCCAGCATCAGGCGGAACAGCTCCCAGCCGATGTCCTCGATGGTGGCGGCGCCATCCGCAATTTGCCCGGCATTCACGTCCATCAGGTCGTGCCAGCGGCGCGCCAGGTCGCTGCGCGTGGCCACCTTGATGACCGGCACCTGCGCCAGCCCGTACGGCGTGCCGCGCCCGGTCGTGAACACGTGCAGGTTGATGCCGGCGGCCAGTTGCAGGGTGCCGCAGATGAAGTCGCTCGCTGGCGTGGCCGCATACGCCAGGCCGCGCTCGATGCCGCGGTCCCGCAGTTTTTGCCCCGGCGAGAGCACCCCCGAGATCGGCGCCGAGCCGCTCTTGACAATCGAGCCCATGGCCTTCTCGACAATATTGGAAAGGCCGCCTTTCTTGTTGCCGGGCGTCGTGTTGGCACTGCGGTCGACGCGGCCCCTTTGCAGATAGGCGTCGTACCAGGCCATCTCGCGGATCATCGCTTCGGCGACTTCGGGGTTGGCGGCGCGCGAGGTGAGCTGGTCGATGCCGTCTCGCACCTCGGTCACCTCGCTGAACATCACGGTGGCGCCGGCGCGCACCAGCAGGTCGGAGCAAAAGCCGACCGCCGGGTTGGCTGTCACGCCGCTGAACGCATCGCTGCCGCCGCACTGCACACCGACGACTAGCTCGCTGGCCGGCACGGTTTCGCGCCGGCGACCGTTCAGGCGCTCGAGGTGCTCCTGGGCGGTGGACATGATGGCGTCGATCATCGACATGAAGCCCACATGCGCCTCGTCCTGCAGGCACACCACGTCGAGCCCCGCCCCTTCGCTCGCGCCGACGTCGGCCACACTGCGCTCATCGACGATGGCGATGGACCCTGGCGGCAGCAGCCGTTCGGGCTGCAGCTTCTCGCAGCCCAGGCTCACGACCATCACCTCGCCGCCGAAGTTCGGGTTCAGGCTGATGTTGCGCAGCGTGCGGATCGGGATCTCCGCACCCGGCGCCTCGATCGCCACGCCGCACCCGTAGGTGTGTTCGAGGCCGACCACGTCATCGACGTTGGGATACTTCGGCAGCAGTTCATTCTTGATGCGCTTGACGGCGAAGTCGAGTACGCCGGCCACGCACTGCACGGTGGTCGTGATCGCCAGGATGTTGCGGGTGCCGACCGAGCCGTCGGCATTGCGGTAGCCCTCGAAGGTGTAGCCTTCCAGTGGCGGCAGGGGCGCTCGCTTCACGGTGGCGATCGGCAGCCCCTCGAGCGAGCGTGCTTCGGGCATGTCGAGCAGCCGCTCGTGGACCCAGCTGCCGGCCGGGATCGCGCGCACGGCGCGGCCGATGGCCACGTTGTAGCGCAGCACCGGCGCGCCCGCCGCGAGGTCGACCAATGCGACCTTGTGGCCCTGCGGCACCTTGTCGATGAGCTTGAGGCCAGAGGCAAACACGGTGCCTGCCGGCAAGCCGCCATCGTTCGCAACGATGGCGACGTTGTCGTGCTCGTGCATGGTGATGTAGAGCGGTGCGGGTCGGGTGGATTCAGTCATGACGGTCACTCCTTTTTCTCATCACACTCAATGCTTGAGCTCGATGCGTTTGATGTCCTGGACGATGACCAGATAGGCAAACACCGTCACCAGCGCGTTGAGGGCGACGAAGATCAGGGCGCCATTGAACGAGCCGGTCGCGGCCAGAATGTAGCCGATGACGATGGGCGTCACGATGCCCGCGGCGTTCCCGAAGGTGTTGAAGATGCTGCCGGCCAGGCCCACGACTTCCTTGGGCGCGACATCCGACATCACCGCCCAGCCCAGGGCGCCCATGCCCTTGCCGAAGAATGCCAGCGCCATGATCGCAATGATGATCCAGTCGACGTTGACGTAGTTGCAAAAGATCATGCTCATCGACATCAGCATGCCGACCACAATCGGGGTCTTGCGGGCCACGTTCAGCGAGCCGGTCTTGCGCAGCAGGTAGTCCGAGATCACGCCACCGAGCACACCTCCAACAAATCCGCAGATGGCCGGCACTGACACCATGAAGCCGGCTTTCAGGATGGTCATGTGGCGCTGCTCGACCAGGTACACCGGGAACCAGGTCAGGAAGAAGTATGTGAGGACGTTGATGGAGAACTGCCCGATGTACACACCGAACAGCATGCGATTGACCAGCAGCTGCTTCAGGTAGTAGCCGGTCTGGCCCGAGGGCAGCGCTGCCGCGGTCGGGCCGCTGCGCTCGCCCATGTGGATCAGGCCGCCGCCCGACTCGATGAGCTCGAGCTCGGCCGCGTTCACCTTCGGGTGCTTGAACGGGCTGCGCACCAGCTTCACCCACACCAGGGCCAGCACGATGCCGAGGGCTCCCAGCAGGATGTAGACCCAGTGCCAGCCCAGCAGATGGGTCACGACCGCCATCGCCGGCGTGGCGACCACGGCGGCGAAGTACTGGGCGGCGTTGAAGATCGCCGACGCGGTGCCACGCTCGCGGGCAGGGAACCAGCTTGCGACAACCTTCGAGTTGGCCGGGAACGCGGGGGACTCGGCCACGCCGACGAGGCAGCGCATCACGAACAGCGTCATCACGGCGGTGGCTGCGCTCGTGAGCACGCCCACCGATGCCTGCATCAGCGTGAACACCGACCAGAAAAAGATGCTCGCCGCGTACACCCTGCGCGCGCCAAAGCGGTCGAGCAGCCAGCCGCCCGGCAACTGCGACAGAACATAGGCCCAGCTGAAGGCCGAGAACATGTAGCCCATCTGGATCGCGCTGAAGCCAAACTCCTTGCTCATCGCCGGGCCGGTGATCGACAAGGTCGCGCGATCGGCGTAGTTGACGGTGGTGACGACGAAGATCATCAGCAACACCCAGTAGCGGACATGGGTGGGCCGGGTTGTCGCGGCGGCGCTGTGCGATTCGGTCAGGGGGCGTTGGAATTGCGAAATGCTGCTCATGTTTGTCTACGGTTTTGGTGGTGTTTCTGGTGTTTCAGCTCAGTACGGAGCTCCGGCGAGACAGGCCAGGGGGCCTGGCCTGTCTCGCCGAAGCGTTGCCTATGGCGGGTCCAAGGGCTCGCCTGCCGCGTGCAGCGCCGCGAAACGCCTCTCCGCTTCGACGCGCATCTCCTTGCGAACCATGGCTGCCGCATGGCGCCTGCGTTCATCGGGCGAAAACGGTCGCAGCGCAGGCACCGGAGCAGGTCGTCTGTCGTCGTCGACCGCAACCATCGTGAAGAAGCAACTGTTGACATGCCGCGAGCGCTGGGTGCGAATCTCCTCGGCAATCACCTTGATGCCCACCTCCATGGAGGACGTTCCCGTGTGGTTCACCGAGGCCAGCAGCGTGACGAGCTCGCCAACATGCACCGGCTGCCTGAAAGTGACCTGGTCGACACTCAGGGTCACTACATAGCGCCCTGCATACCGGCTGGCGCAGGCATAGGCGACCTGGTCGAGCAGCTTGAGCAACGTTCCTCCGTGAACATTGCCCGCAAAGTTGGCCGTGTCAGGGGTCATCAACACGGTCATCGTCAGTTGGTGGGCTGGCAGTTCCATGATGTTTGCGCGATGTGTCTTGAGCTTATGCGGGGTATTTCAGGGCAGGGTCAGGCGCTTCGGGATTTGAGTTCGATGCGCGAGATTTTTCCGAGCAGCACCGTGTAGGCAAACACGCCCACCAGCGCCATCGCGGCGATGAAGTTGATCGCCCATTCAAACGATCCCGTGGCGCTCACGATGTAGCCGATTACGGTTGGCGTGACGATGCCGGTCAGGTTCGCGGCGAAGCTGGTGACTGAGGCCGTCAGCGCCAGCGCTTCCTTGGGTGCGACTTCGGAGGCGGTGGCCCACGACGACGATGCAATGCCCTGCGCGAAGAACGCGGTCGTAAGGATCGCGATGCAGATCCAGTCGGAGTTCGTGTAGTTGACCAGAATGATCGACACGCCCATGGAGACCCCGACCACCAGCGGCGTCTTGCGCGCCGCGGTGAGCGAGAAGCCGCGCCGCAGCATCCAGTCCGAGACCCAGCCTGCAGCGAGAACACCGACGCTCGCGCCGAGGTAGGGCAGCGCCGCGAAGAACCCGACCTTGATCAGCGTCATGTGCCGCTGTTCAATCAGGTAGGTCGGGAACCATGTCAGGAAGAAGGTCAGCACGGTGTTGTTCGCAAACTTGCCCAGGCACAGCGCCACTACCTGACGGTTGCGGATGATCTCGAAGAACTGGCTCATGCTGATCTTGTCGTGTTCCTTGTTGCTGGCAAGCGCGCCGCCTTCTTCGATGTGGGCGACCTCGGCCGCGTTGGCGCGCCTGCTTTTTCGGGGATCGCGATAGGTCGCGAGCCAGAAAATGCCGTAGACCACGCCGATGGCGCCCGAGGCGAGGAACACGACGCGCCAGCCGTAGGCATGCGTCACCCACAGCAGCAGCCCGGAAAACAGCGCCGTCCCGATGTACTGGCCCATCACATACACGCTGGTCGCCAGGCCACGTTCCTTTTGCGGGAACCACATGGTGACGGCGCGGGCATTCGCGGGGAACGCCGGCGACTCCAGCAGGCCCACGGCAAGTCGACACCCCAGAAGCGAGGCAACGCCGGTCGTGAGGGCCTGGATCGCGGTGGCAATGGACCAGAGCACCATCGACGCCCCATACGCGATGCGCGAGCCGATCCGGTCGACGATCCAGCCGCCCGGCAGCAGGCAGATCGCGTAGGTCCACGCGAAGGCCGAGAAGATGAGGCCGAGATGCACCTTGTCGATCCCCAGGTCCTTCGCCATGAAGGGGGCGACCACTGAAAGATTGACCCGGTCGAGGTAGTTCACCACGGTCGCTCCCAGCACGAGGCTGAGCATCAAATAGCGGGCGCGTGTCGGTGTCACGCGCTGTGCCCGCGCCGGAATGGCGGGTGCGGCATCGACGCCGACCGGACTGAGGGAAGAAGGATTGAGCATGAGGGGGGGCTTTCAGTGGCGCTGTAAAGAATGAAAGTTGGCTTGCAGAGATCCAATCACTTGTAGGTTGTCCGACAAGTAAGGCGACTGTCTTCGATTCAACATCCGCCGTCAAGTAGGTATTTACCCTAGTTAAAGCTAAACATTAATGGAGTATTCCAATAAATTCGACTTGCAAGATGGTTTCATATGCTCTACGATGTCAGACATCTTATCTCTTGCTTGAAAACTTCTGCGAATTCGCCCCCCAACCAAAGGACCTCGCCACCATGACGCCTCAGGAACTCAAACAAACCATCTCATCGGGACTTCTTTCTTTCCCGGTCACGGATTTCGATGCACAGGGCAACTTTCGGGCCGCCACCTACGCGCAGCGCCTGGAGTGGCTCGCGCCGTACGGCGCTAGCGGTCTGTTTGCCGCGGGCGGTACCGGCGAGTTCTTTTCGCTCACGCACGAGGATTTCAGCGAGGTGATCAAGACGGCGGTCAACACCTGCCGCGGCAAGGTACCCATCCTGGCTGGCGCCGGCGGCCCCACCCGCAGCGCGATCGCGTTTGCGCAAGAGGCGCAGCGACTGGGTGCGGCCGGCGTGCTGCTGCTGCCTCACTATCTCACCGAGGCATCGCCCGAAGGCATCGCCGAACACGTGGCGCAGGTCTGCGCGTCGGTGCAAATCGGCGTGATCTTCTACAACCGCGCGAACTCCCGCCTCAGCGCAGAGTTGCTCGCCAGGCTCGCCGACCGGTGTCCCAATCTGATCGGCTTCAAGGACGGCATCGGGGACATCGAGCCGATGTTGCGCATCCGGCGCAAGCTCGGCGATCGCTTCGCCTATCTCGGCGGCCTGCCCACGGCGGAGGTCTATGCCGCGGCCTACAAGGCTCTGGGCGTTCCGGTGTATTCATCGGCCGTCTTCAACTTCATCCCTAAAACGGCCATGGAGTTCTATCGCGCCATTGCGGCCGATGACCACGCCACGGTGAACCGGCTGATTGACAACTTCTTCCTGCCCTACCTGGACATCCGCAATCGTCGCGCGGGCTATGCCGTCAGCGTCGTCAAGGCCGGCGCACGCATCGTCGGCCGTGATGCCGGCCCGGTGCGCAGCCCGCTGACCGATCTGACTGGCGACGAGAGTGACAAGCTCGCAACGCTGATTGCGTCGCTCGGCCCCCAGTGACTTCGACGAGCGTGACCGCGAACACAACCTGCACCAGCTATCATCCATGCGTGTCCGAACTGCCTCCAACTGCACCCGCATCGCCCACCGCCACGGAGCCCGATGCCGCTTTGACGGGTGGCCGCCTCGGTCATCCCAGCAAGGGCCTGACGCACGAACTGGTCGAGGCCCTTGGCACGCGACTTCGGGAGCGCGCCATCAAACCCGGCGACAAACTGCCGAGCGAATCCAGAATCATGGAGACTTTCGGTGTCAGCCGCAGTGTCGTGCGCGAGGCGTTGTCGCGCCTGCAGGCGGCGGGCCTGGTGCAGACACACCATGGTGTCGGCACCTTCGCGCTGGACTCGCACAGCGACGGTGGATTCAAGTTGGCGGGCCCCTCGATCGACAACGCGGCCGACATGCTGGACTTGCTGGAACTGCGCACCAGCATCGAGTCGAGTGCCGCGAGCCTTGCGGCCAGACGGCGCACCGAAGATCAATTGCGCGAAATGCGCAGTGCGCTCGACGACTTCGCGCAACACCTTGCGGTGCTGGGCGAGACTGTCGCGCCCGACTTCCGTTTCCATCTGGCCATTTCGCAGGCCACCGGGAATCGTTACTACCCCGACCTCATGTCGCAATTGGGGCTCACGGTGATACCGCGCACGCGGGTCTCATCGTCATGGCTGGACGTGGAGCGGCGCACGCAGCATTTGCAGAAGGTTCATCAGGAACACCAGGACATTTACGCTGCGATCGAACGTCGCGACGCCGACGCGGCCCGTGCAGCCATGCAAATCCACCTCGTGAACAGCCGGGAGCGTCAGCGCCTTGCGCACGCACAGCGGGCCGCCGGCGATCTGATCGATTCCGTGACTGCGCCTGGCCGCGAACTTCGCTAGGGCCGATCTCAGCATTTGCTGCGGCAGCCTCCAGCGCGCCTGCTGATTGCGGGAGCAGCCTGTGAGCGCCCTCCAGATTCCGTCGTTCGCGATCCCGACGCTGGCCATCGCCGGCACATCCGACCGCTTCCCGGTTCGGCGCGTGTTCTGCGTCGGCCGCAACTACCCGTGGCAAGCACAGGGCGCCAGCAGCGCGTCACCGCGCGAGCCGCTGACGTACTTCATGAAGCCGGCCGATGCCATCGTCGCGGCGCAGGGCACCATCGCCTATCCGCCGCAGACCAGCGACTTCTGTCACGAGATCGAATTCGTCGTCGCAATCGGGCTGGACGGCGCGTCCATCGAACCCGCAGCGGTGCTGTCGCACGTCTGGGGTTATGCGGTCGGGCTGGATCTGACCCGGCGCGACCTGCAAGCCCAAGCAAAGAAGGGCGGGCAGTCATGGGAAGCGGCCAAGGCATTCGACGCGTCGGCGCCGTGCAGCGCCCTGCTCCCGGTCGCCACCCTGGGTCACCCCCGGGCCGGCGCCATCTGGCTGAGCGTGAACGGCGTCGAGCGACAACGCGCGGCCGTTGCGGATCTGATCTGGCCCGTGCAGGACATCATCAGTGCCATTTCGCATTCGGTCGTCTTGAAGGCCGGTGACCTCATCTTCACCGGCACCCCGTCAGGCGTTGCAGCGCTCGAACCCGGCGACGTGGTTCGGGGCGGCGTCGAGGGCATTGCCGACTTCACCCTGACGATCGGTTCGCGTCCCCCGCCCGAAGGTGCCTAGCGCACCACACTTCCATCATTCACACAGGAGATTGCAAATGGCAACATCACCCGGTTCAAGAATTGCGCTCGTCACGGGCGCGGGCAGCGGCATCGGTCGCGCGGTGGCGCAGGCGCTGCTGCAGGACGGCTTCACGGTCGTTCTGGCGGGTCGGCGCGCCGAGCCGCTCGCTGAGGTCGTCGAAGCGGCGAAGGCCGCGGGACAGGTGGCGCTGGCCGTGCCCACCGACGTGCGCGACGCCGCCAGCGTCGAGGCCCTGTTCGCGCAGATCGAGAAAACCTTCGGGCGCCTCGATGTGTTGTTCAACAACGCGGGGGTCAACGCGCCGGCATTGACGATCGACGAACTACCCCTCGAGAACTGGAAGAACGTCATCGACACCAACGTCACCGGCGTGTACTTGTGCGCGCGTGGCGCTTTCGGGCTGATGCGGCGGCAGACGCCGCAGGGCGGCCGGATCATCAACAACGGCTCGATCTCGGCGCACACGCCGCGCCCGCTGAGCTCGCCCTACACCGCGAGCAAACACGCGGTGCTCGGCCTGACCAAGGGCATCGCTCTGGATGGCCGGGAATTCAATATCGTGTGCAGCCAGATCGACGTGGGCAACGCCTTGACCGAGCTGTCGGTGCGCATGACCAAGGGCGTGCGCCAGGCCAACGGCACGATCGCCGCCGAGCCGATGCTCGACGTGAAGCACGTGGCCGATGCCGTGCGTTATGTCGCCGCCCTGCCGCTGTCGGCCAATGTGCTGAACATGACGGTGATGGCCAGCAACATGCCGTTCGTCGGTCGCGGTTGAGGGGCGCCATCATGAAAGCCGAAATTCTTCAGCTGAACCCGATCCTGATTCCGTCCATCAACGACAAGCTGAATGCGCTGTACACGGTCAGACGTCTGTACGAGCAAAGCGACAAGGACGCCTACGTCAGACAACATGCCGCGGCGATCCGCGGTGCCATCACGGGCGGGCACACCGGCATCAGCCGCGCGCTGATGGAACAACTGCCAGCCCTTCAGGTCGTGGCGGTGAACGGCGTGGGCACCGACGCGGTCGACCTGGCCTACGCGCGCCAGCGAGGACTCGCGGTCACGGCCACGTTCGGCGCCCTCACCGAGGACGTTGCCGACCTGGCGATCGGCTTGCTGATCGCGACCTGCCGCGGCATGTGTGCCGGCGACCGGTTCATCCGGGCCGGGCAGTGGGTCAAGCACCCGCAGCCCAGCGCCATTCCGCTGGCGCGCCGCTTTGCCGGCATGCGGGTGGGCATCGTCGGCATGGGTCGCGTGGGACGCGCCATCGCCACGCGAGCCGCAGCCTTTGGCTGCCCCATCCGCTACACCGATCTGCGCGCGATGGATGACGTGCCTTGGACCTTCGTCGCCGACCTGAAGCAACTGGCCAGCGAAAGCGATGCCCTGGTGCTGGCCGCGGCCGCCGACAATGCCGAAGGAATCGTCGATGCCGGTGTCTTGAATGCGTTGGGCAAAGGCGGCTTCCTGGTCAACATCGCCCGTGGCAGGCTGGTCAACGAGGCCGACCTGGTCGCCGCATTAAGCTCGGGCCAGATCGCCGGCGCCGGGCTCGATGTGTTCGTGGATGAGCCGAATGTTCCGCCCGCGCTTTTCGCGATGGACAACGTCACGCTGCAGGCCCACCGTGCGAGCGCCACGATTGAAACCCGCACCGCGATGGGAGAAATGGTGCTGGCCAGCCTTGCGAGTGCGCTGGCGGGTCAAAGGCCGGAGATGACCCTCACGACCTGACGAAAGGCTTGGCGTCCGGACTGGCGCCGTCAGGTCCGCGCCGGAATGCCCAAGCCCCTCACCACCGCCGGCCGCGCCACAAACGCCGCCAGCACGCGCTGCACGTTCGGGTAGCCGTCGAACCCCACCAGCTCGCCCGCCTCGTAGAAGCCGACCAGGTTGCGCACCCAGGGGAAGGTGGCGATGTCGGCAATGGTGTAGGCATCGCCCATGATCCAGGCGCGGCCCACCAGGCGCTGCTCCAGCACGGCCAGCAGGCGCTTCGACTCGGCCACGTAGCGGTCGCGCGGGCGCTTGTCCTCGTAGTCCTTGCCGGTGAACTTGTGGAAGAAACCCAGTTGCCCGAACATCGGCCCGATGCCGCCCATCTGCCACATCAGCCACTGAATCGTCTGGTAGCGGCCGGCGGCATCCTGCGGCACAAACTTGCCGGTCTTCTCGGCCAGGTAGATCAGGATCGCGCCGGTTTCGAACAGCGCCAGCGGCTGGTCGCCGGGGCCCTGCGGGTCGATGATGGCCGGGATCTTGTTGTTCGGGTTGAGCGAGAGAAATTCCGGCGACATCTGGTCGTTGGTCGCAAAGTTGACCAGATGCGGCTCGTACGGCAGACCCGTCTCCTCCAGCATGATCGACACCTTCACGCCATTGGGCGTGGGCAGGGAGTAGAGCTGAAGCCGGTCGGGGTACTGGGCGGGCCATTTGTGGGTGACGGGGAAGGTGGTGAGGTTGGGCATGGGTGTTTCAATCGTGGCGGCA
This sequence comes from Burkholderiaceae bacterium, assembly GCA_004323695.1. GTDB lineage: Bacteria > Pseudomonadota > Gammaproteobacteria > Burkholderiales > Burkholderiaceae_C > Rhodoferax_A. Next base: position 12,530 of record SCRU01000137.1, on the reverse strand, counting down.
AAGTGCGCCAGCAGAAGGAATTCTGGCCGAAAAGCCTTGCGCGTGCTGCCGGCGCACCGGGTTCGCCGCCAGCGCACGAAGTTCATGACACTGCGCTGTAATGGGGTGCATCGAGACGACGCAATCCGGAGATCGAGATGACCCTTGAAGAAATCGACCTGGCGGCATGGATCGGGCGCCACGAGACGGTGGCAGACACCATCTCCCCTGCGCCGGTGATGGCGCTTTCGGCAACGCTGGATCACCCTGCGGCGCCCGTGCCGCACGGCATGGCCTTGCCGCCCTTGTGGCACTGGCTGTATTTTTTGCCGATGCAGCGGCAGTCCGAGATCGGGCCCGACGGGCACGCCCGGCGTGGCGGCTTCCTGCCGCCGGTGCCGCTGCCGCGGCGCATGTGGGCCGGCAGCCAGTTCGAGTTCCGCTCGCCGGTGCGGGTGGGCGATCAGGCGGCGCGCACCTCGACCATCGATGACATCACCCGCAAGAACGGGCGCACCGGCCCGCTGGTGTTCGTGAAAGTGCGGCACGAGTTGCGCTGCAACGACGCGCCCGCGCCGGCGCTGATCGAATTTCATGACATCGTTTATCGGGAGGCGCCAAGCCAGAACGATGTGCCCCCGCCGCCGCAGGCGGCGCCAGCCGATGCCTCGTGGCGCCGCGAGGTCGCGCCAAGCGAGGTGTTGCTGTTTCGCTATTCGGCGCTCACGTTCAACGGCCACCGCATCCATTACGACCGGCGCTACGTGACGCAGGTCGAAGGTTATCCGGGCCTGGTCGTACATGGCCCGCTGATCGCCACGCTGCTGCTGGACCTGTTACGGCGCGAGCGGCCCGACGCGCAGGTCGCGAGCTTTCGCTTCAAGGCAATCCGGCCGACCTTCGATCTGGGCGCGTTCCACGTCAATGGCGAACCCCACGCGGACGGCAGGACGATTCACCTGTGGGCCTCGGACATGGATGGTTGGCTCACAATGGATGCCACCGTCGTGCTGCGCTGAGCACCTCGCCGAATAAGCATGAATGGTCGTGAATGCCGCAGCGCCATGCAAGCTGGGCCGCATCGGCGTACCATGCCGGCCACGCTCCGCGCGGAGCCGTCGTATCACCCGGGCAATGCCTTGAAAGGCATCGCCCATCCGCAAAGGAGACTTCGAGAATGCGCATCGCCATCATGGGTTCCGGAGGCGTGGGCGCCTACGTCGGCGCGCGGCTGCAGGCCGCGGGCGAGGATGTGAGCTTTATTGCGCGCGGCGCGCATCTGCAGGCACTGCAGAAAAGCGGCCTGCGCATCGAGTGTCCCAGCAACGCGCTGCACCTGGAGCGCGTCACGGCCACTGACGACCCTGCACACATCGGCCCGGTGGACCTGGTGATTTTTGCCGTCAAGCTGTGGGACACCGAAGCCGCCGCGCGCGCCATGGCGCCGATGGTCGGGCCGCAAACGCGCATCGTGACGCTGCAAAACGGCATCGACAGTGTCGGGCTCATCTCGGGCGCGTTGCCCGGCGCGCGCGTGCTGGGCGGTGTGATCTACGTCTCGGCCGTGATCGAGCGCCCCGGCGTCATCCGCAGCCCGGGCGGCATGAACCGCATCGTGGTGGATGCGGCGGGCGGCGACCCGGTGATTGCCGCGTTCTGCGCGGCCTGCGACCGGGCCACCGCGCTGGAAGCCGCGGCCGTTGACGCCATCGACATTGCAATCTGGGAGAAGTTCGTCACGCTGGCCTCCATCGCCGGCGCCACGTCACTGTTGCGCGCGCGCATGGGGCAGATCATGGGCCACCCCGAGACGCGCATCTTCCAGCGCCAGCTGATCGACGAAGGCGTTGCGGTGGGGCGCGCGGCCGGCCGCGCACTGCGCGCCGACCTGGCCGACGAGGTGATGAGCAAGCTGGCCGCGTTGCCGGCCTCGTTCCGGTCTTCAATGTCGGAGGATCTGGAGCGCGGCAAACCGCTGGAGCTGCAATGGCTGTCGGGCCGGGTGCATGGCCTGGGACTGCAGCACGGCGTGCCGACGCCGGCGCACAGCGCCGCGTACCGCGCGCTGGTGCTGTACGAGCACGGCACGCCGGCGTAGTCAGTTCCGCCTGGCGCTCCTGTAGGCGGAGCGGCTGGTAATGAACGCGATGAACGCGACCAGGCAGGCACTGGGCACGACGATGGCCATGGCCTCGCCCAGACCGCCGTGTTTGCCTGCCATGGATTGGCCCAGCAGCGCGACAGTCGGCGGCGCCAGGCCCAGCGCCACCAGATTGAGCAAGGCGGTGTAGATCGCCGTGACCCGGCCCAGCACCGAACCGTGAACGATTTCCTGCAGCGCGCCGGGTGCCACGCCCCAGACCAGGCTGGTGCAAAAAATTACGCCGACGGCCGCCGCAAACGTCGCCCCGGCATGGCTGGACAGCCCCAGCACGACGGCCGGCAGGGCCGTGCATACGGCAGCAAGGGCACCGACCAGAAACTTCCCATCGTAGCGCCGGGCCTTCTCCAGCCGGTCGGCGAGCAACCCCCCGAACACAGTGCCGAGCGGCCCCGCAATGAGCGCGACCAGCCCCAGCCGGGCCCCCACCATCGCGGGCGTCCAGCCGTATTCGCGTATGAACAGGGTCGGCAGCCAGGCCGTGGCGCCATAAGCCGCGAAGGCCATCGCGGTAAAGCCGACGAAGTGGGCCGCCAGCGCCCGGGGGTGGTCGCGAAAGGCCGACATGAATCCGGGGCCTTTGCCCGCGGTTGCGCCGGCCGCACTACCGCGCAAATGCATGCGGACAGGCTCGCGCATGAACAGCGTGGCAAGGGTCAGGGGAATACCCAGAGCCCCGGCCGCGAGCAGGACGACTTGCCAGGGATGCAGGGCCCCGAGTAAAGGCAGGGTGAGGGTTTGTCCGGCCAGCCGGTGCAGGATGAGCCCCCCGCCGATGAGCGCGATCGCGGAGCCGAAGTAGATACCCGACGCAAAGACGCCGAGCGCGCGACCGCGCGCTGCGGGCGGAAAATAGTCGGCAATCAGCGATGTGGCGCTGGGCAAAATGGCGGCCTCGCCTGCGCCCACCCCGACCCGGGCCAGAAAGAAGGGCGTGAAACCACGGCTCAGCCCGGCCAGGCAGGTCATCAGACTCCAGACGCCCACGCCGGCGGTGACGATGCGGCTGCGATTGAAGCGGTCGACGGCCCAGGCGATCGGAAAGCCAAAAATGGAATAGAAAAGGGCGAAGGCCGTTCCCTGCAACAGGCCCATCTCGACATCGGACAAGCCCAGGTCATGCTCGATGGGGACCACCAGCAAGGACACGATGTTGCGGTCCACGAACGCAAAGGTATAGCCCAGAAACAGGATGGCGCACGCAAAAACGGCCTGGCTTCGGGGCGGGAACTGATACCCCGCAGCATTCAGGGCCGGGGCCGGAATGGAGGTCGGCAGCGCACTCATTGGCGCGCCATTTCTGCGTTGCCAATGGCCGCGCCGTCGAGTTCCTGCTGCGGCTGCAGCCGCACCGTGACCTTGAACAGCCGGCCGCTGAATCCGAACGGCGCCACGTAGTGCGAAACCGGGCTGGCGCGATCACGGCCGATATCCAGCCCGGACCAGGAAATCAGTGTGTTGAAGCCGGCCCTGAACTGTATCTCGCCCACCGGCGCGTCGTCGACCAGCAGCGTGCCACGGCGACTGGATGGCACCGGCACACGCCCCACATTTGGCAGCGGCGGCGTCAGGACCATGGGCCCAAGCTGCATGCGAAATGCCAGGCGATGGCGCCCGGCCGGCACCGGGCCGCTGGAGCGCAGGATCTGGTGCAGGCCACCGACGTTGAGGTCGTGCACCAGGTGCCCGCCTTGCAGGTACAGGCTGTAGCCCGAGGTGGCGTCGCCATGCGCGATCAGCACGCCCTCACAGCCGCCCTCGGGCAGCAGCACCTCGGCCTCGATTGTGTAGCCGCGCGCGCGCACGTCGGGCGCCACGTCGGTGGGCAGGTGCCCCATGCCCGCATGGAACACGAACTGCGAACGGGCGCCCTGCACGCGGCGCGCGTTCTCGGCAAAGCGCGCGCCGAAGCGTTCGTCCAGCGGCAGCACCTGGTGGCGTTCGGCCTCGCGCCACCACAGCGCCTGCATCGCGGCCAGCCGCTCGGGCTGCTGCCCCGCCAGGTCGTGGTTCTCGGCAAAGTCCTGTGCCAGGTGGTACAGCTCCCAGCGATCCGCATCGAATGGCGTACCGGGCGGATGGAAGGCAACGGCCTTCCAGCCGTCGTGCCACAGGCCGCGGTGCCCGAACATCTCGAAGTACTGCGGCCGGGTGCGGGCCGGCGCCTGCGCGTTGGCCAGACTGGCGCGAAAGCTCTCGCCGGTGATGGGCAGCTGATCCACACCGCCGACCTGCTCGGGCGGCGCCACGCCGCACAGGTGGAGCAAGGTGGGCAGCAGATCGCTGGCGTGGCAGAACGGGTGGCGCAGCTCGCCGCGCGCGGCGATGCCCTTGGGCCAGGCCAGCACCAGCGGGTCGCGGATGCCGCCGCCGTGCGTGTTCTGCTTGTAGCGCTTGAGCGGCGTGTTGGCCGCCATGGCCCAGCCGTGCGGAAAGTTCGAATGCGTGTCGGGGCCGCCGATGTCGTCGATGCGGCGCAGCTTCTCGACCATGTCCTCGGGCTTGAGGTTGTACGGCCCCATTGCGTTCACGAAGCCCAGCGGGCCGCCTTCCTGGCTCGCGCCGTTGTCGGACAGCACCAGCACCAGTGTGTCGTCGGCCACACCGCTGTCCTGCAGGTACTGCATCAGGCGCCCGATCTGCGCGTCGGCATGTTCCAGCATTGCCGCATAGGCGGATTGCAGCCGCGTGAACAGGCGGCGCTGGGGCTCCTCCAGCGTGTTCCAGGGCGGCACGCCGTCGTTGCGGGGCGGCAGTTCGGTATCTTGCGGCACGATGCCCAGCGCCTTCTGGCGCGCCAGCCGCTGCTCGCGTTCCACGTCCCAGCCATGTGCGAACTGATCGTCGTAGGCGCGGATGAGCGCCACAGGCGCCTGGTGCGGCGCGTGGCAGGCGCCAAACGCGAGCCACAAGAGCCAGGGTGCATCGGGCGCGTCGGCCCGATGGTCGGCCAGCATGCGGATCGACTCGTCGACCAGGTCAGCACTCAGGTGGTAGCCGCTGGCGAAAGTGCCGGGCGCATCGACATGCGTGTTGTCGCGCACCAGCTCGGGCGCGTACTGGTCGGTCTCGGCGTCCATGAAGCCGTAGTAGCGGTCGAAGCCGCGGCCCAGCGGCCAGCCGTCGAACGGGCCGGCAGGCCCGGTCTGGGTCAGCGGCGTCACATGCCACTTGCCGACCATGTAGTTGCGCCAGCCGTGGGGGCGCAGCATCTCGGCCAGCGTGCCGGCCGCGGGGCTGATCTTGCCGCGGTAGCCGGGAAAGCCGCTGTCGAAATTCGCCAGGCAGCCCATGCCGACCGCGTGGTGGTTGCGCCCGGTGAGCAGCGCGGCGCGCGTCGTCGAGCACATCGCGGTCGTGTGAAAACCCGTGTAGCGCAGGCCCTGCGCCGCCAGCGCGTCGATGTGCGGTGTGCGGATGCCCGAGCCGTAGCAGCCGAAGTCGGAGAAGCCGACATCGTCGAACAGCACCAGCAGGATGTTGGGGGCGCCGGCCGGGCGCTGGGGCGCGGCGGGCCAGTGCGGCGTGGAGTCGGCGATGGTGCGGCCGATGCGCGGGGCGCCAGAGGGGACGGAGCCCGGATTCGCCATGGTGCATTCTCCTCAGATGCGCGCCGGGTCGGGCCAGGCCGCCGCGTCGACCACCGGAAAACTGCCGCTGAAGCGATCCAGCAACCCGAAGAACTGCGCCAGCAGCGGCGCCTGCCCCTGCAGCCGCAGCTGCCCGTCGGCCAGCGCTTGCGGCGGCGCCAGGCGTTGCTGCAGGATCGCGTCGAGCGTGGCGCGGTCCGTCGTCACCTGCACATCGGCCTGGGCCGGCGCGGCCACCGGCAGGCTGCTGAGCGCGCCGTTCGAGAGCGTGCACAGCCAGTGTTCCCCGCTGTCGCTGAAGGACCAGCCCAGGCTGAACCGCAGCCCCTGCGCGCGCGGCGCGTTGACGCGCACGGCCAGCGCGTCGAACAGCAACTCGTTGCTCATCGCGCCCATCAGCGCCTGTCCCGCGATGCCCTGGGGCGGCGGCGGCGCACCCTCGCGGTATTCGCGCGCGGCCAGCAGAAAGGCGTTGCGCCAGGTAGCCGACTCGGCCTGAAAGCCCATCTGCTCGTGCGTCGCCGCTGCCAGTTCGCGCGCGGCGGTGTTGTCCGGCTCGGCGTACACCAGATGCTTGAGCACCTCGGCGACCCAGCGGAACTCGCCGCGCTCGTAGTCGGCGCGTGCGCGCTGCATGACGGCATCGGCGCCGCCCATGTACTCGATGGTCTTGCGCGCCGCGGGCACGGGCGGCAGTGCGTGCAGATTCGCGGGATGCGCGTCGTACCAGCTCAGGTAGTGCTGGTAGATCGCCTTCACGTTGTGTGACACCGTGCCGTAGTAGCCGCGCGCGTGCCAGCGGCGCGTCAGCCCCTCGGGCAGTTGCAGGCTCTCGGCGATCTCGGCCGCCTTCAGGCCGTGGCTCATCAGGCGCACCGTCTGGTCGTGCAGCACGCGGTACAGGTCGCGCTGTTCGGCCAGGAAGGTGCAGGCGCGATCGCGGCCCCAGGTCGGCCAGTGGTGCTGCGCCAGCACGACGTCGGTGCGCGGGCCGTAGCGCTGCAGCGCGCGGTGCAGGTATTTGGACCAGGCCAGCGCGTCGCGCACCTTGGCGCCGCGCAGCGGACACAGGTTATGCAGCGTGTGGGTCGCGTTCTCGGCCAGGTTCAGCGCGCGCTCGGACGGGATGAACAAATGCATCTCCGCCGGCGCCTCGGTCTCGGGCGTGAGCTGGAACTCGATCTCCAGGCCGTCGATGACATGCGCTTCATGCTCGGCCTCGATGCTGCGCGTCGGCGCGATCAGGCCGGGGCGGCCCAGCGGCATGGTCTTGCCCAGGCCCGCATCGACCTGACCATCGACCCCCTTGGGCAAGGTGTGGCCGAACTGGAACTGCGCGCGCCGGGCCATCGCCACGCCGCCGAGCACATTCTCGGCCACCGCATAGTGCATGAAGCCGGCCGGCGCGATGATCTGCACGCGCCCGCTGGCGACGTCGTCCGCGCTCACCAGCCCGGCCACGCCGCCGAAATGGTCGGCATGGCTGTGGCTGTAGATCACCGTGTGCAGCGGGCGCTCGCCGCGGTGCTGGCGGTACAACGCGAGCGCGGCGGCGGCGGTCTCGGGACAGGTCAGCGCGTCCAGCGCGATCACGCCGTTGTCGGTTTCGATGAAGGTGATGTTGGCGATGTCGAAGCCGCGCGCCTGGAAGATGTGCGCGCTGACCTGGAACAGCCCGTGCAGGCGGTTCAGCCGCGCCAGCCGCCACAGGCTGGGATTCACGGTGTCGGGCGCCTGCTCGCTGTCGAGGAAGCCGTAGGCGCGCAGGTTCCAGACGCTGGAGCCGTCGGCGCGGCGCACGTCGGCGTCGGCCACGGTGCCGATGAAGCCGCGGCTCGCGTCCTCGAAGTCCTGCGTGTCGACGGCCGGCATCTGGTCGGCGATCAGGCGGTGGAAGTTCACGGTGGCCGGATGGGCGGCGCAGGACGAGGTGGTGGTCATTTGGGGCTCTCCTTGACGGGCATCTGCAGTCCGAGGTAGGCGCACAGCGCCACCACCAGTTGCTGCTGCAGCGCAGCGTCGTCCAGATGCAGCGGCCCGGGGTCGGTCAGCACGGCGTTGACGAGCACGCCCTGCAGCAGTTGCGGCGCGAACTGCAGCCGCTGGCGCGCCGCCGCGCTGCGCCAGCCGGGGCGATGCGCCATGGCAGCCGCAAACTGCGCGCGACCGTGGTCTCGCAGACGCAGCAACGGGGAAGCACCCGCCACTCCGGGGCGCCGGCGCTGGCCGAGCACGGCGGTGGCGTACAGGCCGCGGTGAAGGCTGAACGACTGCAGCACCAGGGCGACCCAGTTCGCGATGAACTGCGCCGCGGTTTCCGATTCGCGTGCCGGATCGGCGTAGAAGGCGTCGGCGCGCTGTTGCATGAGCTCGGTCACGAGCCCGAGCAGCACGTCGAAGTAAGCGTCCTTGTTGTGAAAGCGCGTGTAGAAGGTGCCGACCGAGCAGCCGATCGCGGCCGCGATATCGCCCACCGTGACGTCGGTCCAGTCGCGCGCGCTGGTCAGCTGCAGGCCCGCCTCGATCAACGCCCGCTGGCGATCGCGGCCCCGCTGCTGGCGCGGCGGCGCGGTGAGCCGGTCCGACAGGTCGGCAACGGCGAGCCGGCGCAGATGAGTGGCACTCGTTTCCGTCATCGCGCAAAACATGAACATGAATTCATGTTCATATATTAGTGGGCGCGCATCGATCAGGGGATAGGGAAAACCATGACGCAGGCGTCGTCCCGCAGGCCGATGTCAGTGCTGCCTGGCCGGCCCCGGCAGCACGACAAAGGCCAGCGCGCCCGCGGCCAGCAGCGCGGCGATGCTGCCCAGCACGGCGGCAAACGGCTCGATGCCCTGCGCCGTGGCCAGCGTGGCCACGAAGCCGGTAAACCATTGCATGAGCGCCACGCCCATGAACATGGCCATGGTGAACAGCGCCATGGCGCGCCCGGTCAGCGCGGCCGGATAGGCGCTGCGAACATCGGCATATTGCAGCACCATGAAGCCCGAGAGCAGGCCGATCACGATCGGATCGAGCACATCGACGACGGCGCTGTGCGTCACCACGAAGATCGCGAACAGGGCCGCCATCAGCAGCGTGAAGCCGACGATCCAGCGGCGCCGCTGTAGCGGGCCCGGGTCAAACCGGCCGAACAGCGACGAGAACGACATGGCGAGCGCCACGTTGCCGCTTTGCACCAGCGAGAAACCGTGTCGCTGGATCAGCATGGGCCCGAGCCACAGGCCGCGCAGCGCAATGAAGGACGCATAGCCCACGCTGGCCAGCAGCAGGATGCCCAGGGTGTGCGGCAAGGTGAACAGCGCGCCGAACTTTTTGATGGCCTGGCCCACGGTTTCGCGCGGCGCGGGCGCATCGCCCGGATGCGGCGCGCGCGCCGACGGCTCGTGCACCAGCGCATAGATGAGCAGCCAGGACAGCACGGAAAGCGCGCCCAGCGCCCAGTAGCCGCCGCGCCAGGACGTGGCCTGGATCAGCCACGCCAGTGGCGTCCCGGTGATCAGCATGCCGATGCCGCCCAGCCCCAGCACCAGGCCGGACACGGCGGCGAAGCGCAGCGGCGGCAGGTGCCGCGCGATGAACACGGTGCAGACCAGGAACGTGGGCGCGCAACCGACACCGATCAGCACCTGGCCCAGCACCAGCATGGCGTAGTTGTGCGCCAGGGCCGAGACCACCGCCCCGACAATCGCCAGCGGGAACGCCGCGAGCACGGTGCGCCGCACGCCGTGCAGGTCGATGCCGATCCCCGCGAACAACTGCATGCCGGCGAACGCGAAGTGGTAGCACGCGGCAAACAGGCCCAGCGCCTCCTCGTTCAGATGAAATTCGCCTTGCACCGAAACCGCCATCAGCGCGATCACGGTGCGGTACGCCTGGCTCAGCCCGAACGCAGTGGTGAGCGCGAGCAACGCGGGCCAGATGGCGTGGATGGCAGGCGCGCCGGGCAGTGCGCCGGACGGGGGCAGAGGGGGCGGTGGGGCGGTGGGTTTCATGGCGGTGCTGGGCAGTGAGCGTACACCGGCCGGCCCGCGCGTTCAGGGGGCCGGCCCGCGCCGCCTTGCCCGGGACACCCACTTATAAAGAAAAAGCGCGGAAAACCGTTGCGGGGATTACATAATTAGCTATTAATCATGTAGCAACATCCCCCACCACCCCCGGCACGGGGCGCTACGGTCGTTCCTCGCGCCCGTCGGGATGCTTCGCAAAACGCGCCGGGTCCGGGCCATGGATCGGCGCGTCATCGGCAAACGACCAGCCGCCGAACTGGGTGCGGCGGTAGTCGGCCAGGGTCTGCGCGATCTCGGCCTGCGTGTTCATCACGAACGGGCCGTATTGCACCACGGGTTCGCCGATCGGGCGGCCCTGCAGCAGCAGCAATTCGGCCACCTCGCCGGCGCTGTTCACGAGCTCGATCGGCGTGTCGGCGCGCACCTCGATGGCGGCGTGGCTCGCCACCAGCCGGCCCGCCACGGTGAGCGATGCGCCCTTGAAAAAATACAAGCTGCGCCGCGTGCCGTCGCCGCCCTGGGCAGCGGGCAGGGTCCAGCGCGCGCCGGGCGCCATGCGCAGCGTCCAGATCGCCACGTCGGCATCGGCCTGCGCGGCCCAGGAGTCGGGCGGCGGCGCCAGTGGATCAACACCGGCCGCCGCGCCCGGGTCCTGCAGCCGACCCGCGATCACGGCGACCTCGGTGCTGCGGCCATCGGCGTCCTGCGCAAGCAGGCGTGGAATGTCCTGCGACCAGAACATGGTGAAGTGCGGGTTCGCCATCTTGCTGCGGGCCGGCAGGTTCAGCCAGATCTGGAACAGCTCGAGCGGGTTCGGCTGGTCCTGCGCCAAAAGCGGAAACATCTCGGAATGCACCACGCCGGCGCCGGCCGTGAGCCACTGCACGTCGCCCTGGCCAAAACGCGCGGTGGCGCCCAGCGAATCGGAATGGTCGATCAGGCCCCGGCGCACGATGGTGACCGTCTCAAAGCCACGATGCGGGTGCGGTGGAAAGCCCGGCACGGTGCTGCCGTGGTACATGCTCCAGCCGTCCTTGCGGCTGAAGTCCTGCCCGATGTCGCGTCCGGCGAGCGACGCGGCCGGCCCCATCTGCCCGTTGCCGCGCGGATACGCGTCGTCGTGGTAGGCACAAAAGAGGAACGGGTCGACGGTGGACCACGGAAAACCGAGAGGCTTGATCTGCACGATGGGGCTGGACATGGCGGCTCTTTCTGCACGAGGCAATTCAAGGTCTGCAGATGCGGCCGCGCCGCGTGTTTTCAAGCTTCAAGCGCGCGGGGCGGGGCGTGCGGCCCGCGCTTCGCCGCTCAGCCGCGCGTGTAATACGGGTTGGCGCCAGTCGGCGCGGGCGCCGGTGCCGGCTGCGCAGGCACGGGCTCGATCTGCGTGCCGTCGACGGTGCGCAGCGTGTTGCCCCGCAGCGTCACGCGGGTGCCCGCGGCCACCGGCGCGCGGCGCTCCAGATGGCGCACCGCGCCGTCGTCCATGCGGATGGCGATTTCATACACGGTGGTCTTGCGCACATTCTTTTCGATCGCGTTGCCGGCAAAACCCCCGCCGACCGCGCCGAGGATGGTGGCCACCGTGCGGCCATTGCCACCGCCGAACTGGTTGCCGACCAGGGCGCCGACCACACCGCCGCCCACCGCGCCCAGGCCGGTCGCCTGGCCCTTGCGTTCCACCGGGGTCACGGATTCCACCGTGCCGCACACATGGCACACCGGGCGCGCTGCGGCCGGCTGCGGCGCCTGCACCACGTAGCCCTCGCCGGGCGCGGGCTGCGCGCGGGCCACCTGCCGGTGCGCTGGTTGCGCTTCTGTTTTCGAAGCAATGTATTCAGGTTTGACGCCGGCTGTCGGCTGTTTTTGCATCTCGCCATGGGTTTGCGCGGCGAGTGGCGGCGCCGTCACCACCGCCGTGGCGGGCGGCGGCGAGGCCGGCTGCGTGCCGGCCGCGCCGGGCGCCGCGGTGCTGGTGGAAGCCGGGTCCACGCTCGCCACCTGCGCTGCAGGCGCGGCGGGCCGCGTCTGGGTATAGACCAGCGTGCCGCCCAGCGCCACCACGGCGGCGGCGAGCACGCCCACCGCAACCCAAAGCGGTTTGATGTTGCGGGCGGCAGGGGCGGGGGTGGGTTCCAGCGGGGTGCTCATGTCGGTTTTCCTTGATTCGATGTCCGGGCCAGTGCGCGCGGGCCCCTTCCGACTCTAACGGCGCAACGGGAACACGGTGTACAGCGCGCAGCCAACGGTTTGTAGCGTGTGTAACGCGGCGTAAGGGGCGCACTACAGCCGCGCCGCGAACGCTCGCCTCACAGGTTCGGCGAGAGCAGGCGCTGCAAATCCTGCCTCGCCATGCCGCGCCGGCGCGCCAGGTCCTGCACCTGGTCGTCGCCGATCTTGCCGACGTTGAAGTAGGCGCTCTCGGGGTGCCCCAGGTAGAACCCGCTGACGCTCGCGGCCGGCATCATGGCCATGCTGTCGGTCACCGACATGCCGATCTCCCGGGCTTGCAGCAGCTCGAACATGGCCCGCTTGACACTGTGGTCCGGGCAGGCCGGGTAGCCGGGCGCGGGGCGGATGCCGGTGTATTTCTCGGCGATCATCTCGTCGTTGCTGAGCGCCTCGTGTTCGCTGTAGCCCCACAGGTCGGTGCGCACGCGGTGATGCATGCACTCGGCCAGCGCCTCGGCGAGCCGGTCGGCCAGCGACTTGAGCATGATGGCCGAGTAGTCGTCCAGGTCGTCGATAAAGGCCTTCTCCTTCTTCTCGATGCCCAGCCCCGCG
>SCRU01000015.1 GCA_004323695.1 Burkholderiaceae bacterium | reverse complement strand
AGCCGGTGGCGCGCACCCAGGTGATCAAGAAGCTGTGGGACTACATCAAGGCGAACGGCCTGCAGGACGCCGCCAACAAGCGCGCGATCAACGCCGACGACAAGCTCAAACCCGTGTTCGGCAAGGATCAGGTGACCATGTTCGAGCTGGCCGGCATCGTGGGCAGGCATTTGAGCTGACGCCCGAAACGCGGGATGATGCGAGTCTGTTCACCCCCAGGAGGCTCCATGCAACCCATCCCCCGATCCTCGCTCGCCAGCGTCCTGTTCGGCGCGGCCTCGCTGGCCGCATCGTTCGCCGTGCCTTCGGCTCAAGCGGCCGGCTTCACGCTGTCGAGTCCCGACATCCAGGCCGGCAGCCCTATCCCGAAGAGCTTCGAATACAACGGCTTCGGCTGCAGCGGCGAGAACAAATCGCCCGCGCTGCACTGGAGCGGCGCGCCCAGCGGCACCAAGAGTTTTGCCGTTACGGTGCACGACCCCGACGCGCCCACCGGCTCGGGCTGGTGGCACTGGGTGGTGATCGACATCCCGGCCAGCGTGACCGAGCTGGCCGGCAACGCCGGTGCCGCCGGCAATGCGAACCTGCCCAAGGGCGCGGTGCAGGGCCGCAACGACTACGGCACGCACGACTGGGGCGGCGTGTGCCCGCCGCCGGGCGACAAGCCGCATCGCTATGTGTTCACGGTATATGCGCTGGGCGTCGCCCGGCTCGACATCCCGGCCGATGCCACGGCGGCGCTGACCGGCTTCATGATCCACGCCAACACGCTGGCCCAGGCCAGCTTCACCGCGCCCTACGGACGTCCGAAATAAGCGGAAGACTACTAAATTAGTAGCTAACTTGCCTTGTTGAATATGGGCGTAAAGCCGATTTGACTCGAATTTCCGGCCCTGCCGCGCGCTAAAGCAGGAACAGCACGGCCGCCACGGCGGTCGGCGCCAGCGCACCCAGCAGCAGGCCGCCAGCGCCGATGGACTCGTCGTCGAAGCCCCGGCGCAGCAGCGCGATACCGGCCGGGTTCGGGGCGTTCGCGATCACGGTCAGGCCGCCGCCCGCGATGGCGCCCGCCACCAGCATGTACTTGGCCGGATCGGAGATCCCGGCGATCAGCGAGCCCAGGTAGGTCAGCGCCGCGTTGTCGGTGATGGCGGTCAGCCCCAGCGCGCCAAAGAACAGCGCGGTCGGCCGCAGGCCCGAGACGATGGGCTGCAGCCACCATTGCTGCAGGCCGCCCAGCACCACCAGGCCGGCCAGGAAAAAGCCCACCAGCAGCGCCTCCTTGAGGATCAGCGGCGTCTGGTAGCGCGCGTACGCCTGCGTGAACCCCAGGAACAGCAGGAACAGGCCGAGGAAGATCACCGGGTGGTGCGCAAACGCCACCACGCCCGCGAGAAAAACCAGGTGGATGGCGCTGACGACGGGCGGTACGCGCACGGCGCCGTCCCCCGCCGGGATCGGGGCAGCCGCGGCGTCATCCGGCAGGTGCCGGCGCAGCAGCACGGTCATCGCCGTGGCGTTGATGAGCACGGCGCTGACGGCGCGCCAGCCGAAATGCGTCGCCATGAAGGCGCTGTCCCAGTTCCAGGTGGACGCGACCATCAGCACCGGCGGCGCCGCGAACGCGGTCAGCGTCCCGCCCACCGAGATGTTCACGAACAGCACGCCGAGCGCGCCGTACTTCGCACCTTCGGGCAGGCCGGGACGGAACACGAGCGGGGCGAGCATCAGCGCGGCCAGCGTCATCGCGGCCGGCTCGGTGATCAGCGAGCCGACCAGCGGCACCAGCGCCAGGCACAGCCAGACCTGCGCGAGCACGGTGCGCACCGGCGCGCGCGCGGCGATGGCGGCCACCAGCGCGCCGATCAAATCCACCACGGGCCGGGACGCCGCGACCACCATGATGACGAACACGAACAGCGGTTCGGTGTACTGGCGCGATTCGGCATAGGCGATCGCCTGCGCGCCGTCGCCGATGGCGGCCAGCGCCAGCACCAGCAGCGCGGCCCAGAAGCCGAACACGACCTCGACCTCGCCCAGCAGGTGAAACAGGCCTGCGTGGCGCGGATAGCGGTGCGCGAGCCGCTCGAAGAACCGGGTCGAGAAGGTGTGGACCAGCGCCAGCGCGAACAGCGCCGCGGCGACGATTTCGATCGCGTGCATGGCGGCGGAGCCGGGCCGGGCGGGCCGTCAGCCGGCGATCACGCGCACCATCTCCAGGCACTTGTTCGAGTAGCCCCACTCGTTGTCGTACCAGCTCACCAGCTTGACGAAGGTGTCGTCCAGTGCAATGCCGGCATCGGCGTCGAAGATCGAGGTGCGGGCGTCGCCGCGGAAGTCGGTGGCGACCACCTTGTCCTCGGTGTAGCCCAGGATGCCCTTCAGGGCGCCCTCGCTCTGCGCCTTCATCTCGGCCTTGATCTCGTCGTAGCTGGCGGGCTTTTCAAGCTCGACCGTCAGATCGACCACCGACACGTCGGAGGTCGGCACGCGAAAGCTCATGCCGGTCAGCTTCTTGTTCAGCGCCGGGATTACCTTGCCCACTGCCTTGGCCGCGCCGGTGCTGGACGGGATGATGTTTTCCAGGATGCCGCGGCCGCCGCGCCAGTCCTTGTTGGAAGGGCCGTCCACGGTCTTTTGCGTCGCGGTGGCGGCGTGCACAGTGGTCATCAGGCCGCGCTTGATGCCCCACTTGTCGTGCAGCACCTTGGCCACGGGCGCGAGGCAGTTGGTGGTGCAGCTCGCGTTCGAGACGATCGCCTCGCCCTTGTAGGTGGTGTGGTTCACGCCGAACACGAACATCGGCGTATCGTCCTTCGACGGCGCCGACATCATGACCTTTTTGGCGCCCGCGGCGATGTGCTTTTGCGCGGTCTCCTGGGTCAGGAACAGGCCGGTCGATTCGAGCACGACGCTGGCGCCGACTTCGTTCCATTTGAGGCTGGCGGGATCGCGCTCCTGCGTCAGGCGAATCTTGTTGCCGTTGACGATGAGCGTGTTGCCATCCACCGCGATGTCGCCCTTGAAACGGCCATGCACCGAGTCGTACTGCAACATGTAGGCCAGGTAGTGCGGTTCGAGCAGGTCGTTGATGGCGACGACCTCGATGTCCGGGAAATTCTGTACCGCCGCGCGCAGCACGTTACGCCCGATGCGCCCGAAACCGTTGATGCCCAGCTTGATCGTCATGGTTGCTCTCCAGAATTAAAAACCAAATCTGTTTATCGCTTTGCCAGCACGGCCTGCACCGTCTCGGCCACGTTCTCGGGCGTGAAGCCGAAGTGCTGGAACAGCGCCGGCGCGGGGGCCGACTCGCCATAGGTATCGATGCCGACGACGGCCGCGCAGCCGTATTTCCACCAGCCGCCCGTGGCACCCATTTCCACCGCGATGCGCGGCACGCCGGCCGGCAGCACGGCGCTCTGGTATGCCACGGTTTGATGATCGAATGTGGTGGTGCTCGGCATGGAAACTACTCGCACAGCTATCTTTTTAGCAGCAAGCAGTTGCTGCGCCGCCAGCGCCAGCGGCACCTCGGAACCGGTCGCGATGAGCACGGCCTGCATCTTCTTGTTCAGGCCTGCCGCGTCCGGCTCGGCCAGCACGTAGGCGCCCTTGCTGATGCTCTCCAGTCCGCAAGCCTGCGGCGCGATTTTGGAGCGGCCCTTGGGCGCATAGGCAATGTTCTGGCGCGACAGCAGCAGCGCGGTGGGCTTGTGCCGGTTTTGCAGTGCGACGGTCCAGGCGATCGCCGTCTCGGCCGTGTCGCCGGGGCGCCAGACGTCCAGGTTGGGGATCAGCCGCAGGCTCGCGGCGTGCTCGATGCTCTGGTGCGTCGGGCCGTCCTCGCCCAGCCCGATCGAGTCGTGCGTGAACACATGCACCACGCGCCGCTTCATCAGCGCGGCCATGCGGATGGCGTTGCGCGAATAGTCGCTGAAGGTCAGGAAGGTGCCGCCGTACGGGATGAAGCCGCCGTGCAGCGCGATGCCGTTCATGACCGCGGCCATGCCGAACTCGCGCACGCCGTAGTTGATGTGGCGCCCGCCCACCATCACGCCATTCGCGTCGGGCGTGCGCACCACGTCGCCGGCCAGATCGAAGCGCAGCGGCGGCGTGCTCCTGGTATTGGTCAGGTTCGAGCCGGTCAGGTCGGCCGAGCCGCCCAGTAGTTCGGGCAGCGCAGCGGTGAAGGCTTCGAGCGCGAGCTGCGAGGCCTTGCGCGAGGCCACGGTCTGGCCCGCCGTGTGCGCGGCCACGGCCGTGTCCACCGCGACCTGGTGGAAGCTCTTCGGCAGTTCGCCCTGCATGCGGCGAACGAACTCTTTGGCAAGGTCAGGATGCGCGGCCTTGTAGGCGGCCAGCTTCAGGTCCCAGGCGGTCTCCGCGGCCAGCCCGGCGGCCTTGGCATCCCAGTCGGCGTAAGCCTCCTTGGGAATTTCGAACGGCTTGTACGGCCAACCCAGCGCCTCGCGCGTGAGCTTGATTTCGTCCGCGCCCAGCGCCTCGCCGTGCGCCTTGGCCGTGTCCTGGCGGTTCGGACTGCCTTTGCCGATGTGCGTCTTGCAGACGATCAGCGTGGGCCCCTGGCTGCCGTTGCTGGCGCTGTTTTTGGCATCGGCGATCGCGCGATCCACCGCGTCCACATCGTGCCCGTCGATCGGGCCGATCACGTTCCAGCCGTAGGCCGCAAAGCGCTGCGCCGTGTTGTCGATGAACCAGGGCGCGACCTGGCCGTCGATCGAGATGCCGTTGCTGTCGTACAGCGCGATCAGCTTATTTAATTTCCAGGCGCCGGCCAGCGCGCTGGCCTCGTGGCTGATGCCCTCCATCAGGCAGCCGTCGCCGAGGAACACATAGGTGTGGTGGTCCACGATGGTGTGGCCATCGCGATTGAACTCGGCAGCCAGCAGCTTCTCCGCCAGCGCCATGCCGACCGAATTGGCCAGCCCCTGGCCGAGCGGGCCGGTCGTGGTCTCGACGCCGGGCGTCAGGCCCACCTCGGGGTGGCCGGGCGTCTTGCTGTGCAGCTGGCGGAAGTTCTTCAGCTCGGCCAGGGGCAGCGCGTAGCCGGTCAGGTGCAACAGCGAGTACAGCAGCATCGAGGCATGGCCGTTGGACAGCACGAAGCGGTCGCGGTCCGCCCAGTGCGGGTTGCGTGGGTTGTGCCGCAGGTGCCGGCCCCACAGCGCCACGGCCATGTCGGCCATGCCCATGGGCGCGCCGGGATGCCCGGAATTGGCTTGTTGGACGGCGTCCATGGCCAGCGCACGGATTGCGTTGGCCATCAGTTGGGTGTTTGCCATTGAGGCGGCTCCGGAGGGGGATGGACAGACTACGAAGCTTGATTTTACCGGCAGGTGTTGCGACGATCACTGGCCGCCGTTACATCCGTGGTACGAAGCCGGCCGGGTTTGAACCGCGCTCGGGCTACCCCGCGGCCGAAACAAGGCACTCCATGCTGACCTCGACCCGGCCACCGTGATCCCGCTCGGGCGCACGATCCGTAACACGGAAGCCGGCTCGCTCGTACAGGCGCCGGGCACGGCCATTGGCCTGCATGACTTCCAGTCGCACGGTGCTGGCGCCCTCCACCCACGCCCAGGCCAGAACGGCGGCCACGAGCTCATCGGCGGCGCCCGATCCCCGAAGTTCGGGATGCACCCAAAGCGCCATCAGGTGGACGACGGCAGGGTCGGCCGCATCGTGTTGTCCTGCCACGAGCCCACCGGCGCCGCCGGGCGCATTCAGGATGAAGGTCACACCGGGCGCCATCCAACGCTGCCAGTCCAACGTCGTCCTGGCCAGCTCCCGCTCATAGGTGGACCCAAACGCCTCGGGCGCCTCGGCCAGCGCCTGCAGCCTCAATGCGCGAAGGATGGGCTCGTCGCCGATGACGGCACGCCGCAACTGCGCCGCCATCGCTCAGGCTCCGCCCGGATAGGCCCG
>SCRU01000136.1 GCA_004323695.1 Burkholderiaceae bacterium | reverse complement strand
CATCAGAAAAGGCCGTACTTGCTCGTATTTCCATAGCGCAGGAACGCACGGGGATATGGGCTGAGGCGGTACCAGAGCATGAAGAACCTCCCACAACGGGGTCAGATGCAAGGGTGACATATCGTCGTACAGCTGCTGGCGCATGGCGGCGGTGGGGTGTGGGGCGTTCATGATTCTCCTGCCAGATCAAACGGTGCCGGTGCCGAGCCAGGCGCCCGCGGACTCAAGACGGGCCTGCAACGCTCTGGTATCGACTGCGGCCGCGGTGCAGTCGGCCTTCAGGACCAGATCGGCCGCGCTGCCCGCCGTCTGGCCCATCACGAAGCAGGCGCCAGTCACGCGCGCGGCCGACTGCGCTTCGTGCGTCATGGACGCACAGCGTCCCGCGACCCACAGGTTGTCCAGGCCTAGCGGCACGGTCATGCGGTAGGGCAGGTGGTTGAAGCCGCGGCTCTCCGGAATCGCGGGCCAGCGGAATTCGACGTCGCCCTTCATGTGCAGTTCCAGCGGCCAGCCGTTGACGCCGATGCTGTCGTCAAAACTGGCGCAGCCTAGCACGTCGGACTCGGTGAGCTCGTAAAGACCGCGCACGCGCCGCGTTTCGCGAATACCAACCTGGGGTGCGATATCCACGATGTACGAATCCTCGAATCCGGGCACCTCTTTGAGGAAATCGGCCACGCTAGCAATCTGTTTGCGGCCCAGAATTTCCGCGTCGCTCAATTCCTGCGCGTTGGTGCCGTCCATGGCGTTGCCCTGCGCATTCGCAAGCTGGGTCAGGTTCACGCGCCACTCAATCGGGTTCTTCTGCGGCCGCACGATCGGGGTCTTGCGCGGAAAGGCGTAGCGCCCGGCGGCTTCGGCCTGCAGCATCAGGCGCGGAATGACGCCCCAGTCGGCGCCTGCGCGCCGCGGGTCGACGCCGTTGATGCGGAACATGGCGGATGGGTACAGCAGGTTGCCCTGGCCGTCGCCTTTCTCGAAGGGCGCGCCGGCCCAGGCGGCCAGATCGCCGTCGCCAGACGCGTCGATGAAGCAGCGGCCGAGTACCGCGCGCCGGCCGGATTTGGTCTCGATCAGCAACGCATGCACGCGCGTCGGCGAGGCCATCACCACGCCCACCGCGAGCGCATGGAACAGCAGCTGCACGCCCGCGGACAGCAGCAGATCGTCCGCCGCGATCTTGTAGGACGCCGTGTCGTAGGCCTGCGCCCAGGTTTTGCCGAACACCGTGTGCGGGGCATTGAGGCCGCCGAGCCGGTCGATGCGAGCCAGCAGGTCGTCGGCCACGCCGTGCACCACCTGGCGAATCTCTCCGTGCACATTGGCATGCAGGCCACAGAAGTTGGTGACGCCCGCGGCCGTTCCCATGCCACCGAGAAAGCCGTAGCGCTCGATCAACATCGTGGAGCGGCCCGCGCGCGCGGCCGCCGCGGCTGCCGCGATGCCGGCCGGGCCACCGCCCAATACCACGACCTCATACTCGCCCCATACGGGTGTCTGGCGGCCGGGTTCACCCAGGCTGGCGGAAGTGGATTGGTGGTCGTTCATACGGATCAGCGGAACAGGTTTTTCGGGTCGATGCCGTCGTACATCCACTTCAGTCCGGCGAACCCGGCCGATTCTGTGCCGTTCTGGAACATCTGGTTGCGCAGCTCGCGCTGCACGCCGGCGGCATGGTAGATATCGCCGTAGAAGCGGGCCGTGAGCTGCACGCGCCCCGTGCGCAGGTAGCGCGCCTGCTGGTACTTCTGAAAGGCTTGCGCCACGTCGCCCTCGGTAAAACGCAGCGCCTCGCGCAGCACGACCGCGTCTTCGATCGCCTGGCCGGCTCCCTGCGCCAGGTACTGCAGCATGGGATGCGCAGCGTCGCCCAGCAGCGTGACGCGGCCGGCGCTCCAGTTCTTGACGGGCTCGCGATCACACAGCACCCACATCTTCCAGGTCTCGATCTTGCCCAGCAGTTCCTTGACCTGCGGGCAGGCATCGGCAAAACGCTGGTTCAGTTCCGCGATGTCACCGAAGGCATTCCAGCCCTCGTCGTACTTGTTGCTGTGGAACACGGCAACCAGGTTGAACAGTTCGCCGCGGCGCAGCGGGTAGGTCACGAGGTGGGTCTTCTCGCCGCCCCACAGCCGCACGTCGTCACTCCAGAGGCGCGCGGGCACGTCGCCTCGCCGCAGCACGGCGCGGTACGCGATGTGGCCCGAGACGCGCGGCTTGCCGTCGCCCACGACGGCTTCGCGGACATGACTCCACAGGCCGTCGGCGCCGATCAGGGCAATGCCTTCCAGAGCTTCTCCGTCCGCCAGATGAACGCGGACGTGATCTGCTGACGGGTCAAACGACTCGACCCTGGCGTCGGTGCGCAGGGTGACGTTCGGCAAAACCTTGCACGCGGCCAGGAAGACCTGATGCAGATCCGCCCGATAGATCACGCCATAGGGATAACCATAGGCGGCACGCGCCGCATCGCCGAGCGGCACGCGCACCACCTGCTCGCCGGTGCGCACATCATGCATCACCATGCCGGGCGGGAAGTAGGCCACATGGCGGATGGCGTCGGTCAGGCCCAGATAGTCGAACATCCTGAAGATGTTCGGGCCGAGCTGGATGCCCGCGCCGATTTCACCAAATGCGCCGGACTGCTCCAGCACGGTCACGGGATGGCCGTCGCTCGCCAGCACATAGGCCGCGGCCAGGCCGCCAATGCCGCCGCCTGCGATCAGGATGGGAAGGTTCTGTGCCATCGGAAGGGTTTCGAAGGGGGTTTTATTAATTGCATGCAGAAAATAAGTATACATATTAATAGGTCAAACGCAAGTCGTTTCTCGTGCTCATCTGGATACACTGGTGGCATGGCAAAGAGCTTCGATTTCGGGAATGCGCCCGGCCACCTGATCCGGCGTGCGCATCAGCGTTCGGTGGCGATCTTCATGGAAGAAACCGCTGGTTTTGATGTCACGCCAGTTCAGTTCGCGATCCTGAATGCGCTCATCGATCAGCCCGGAGAAGATCAAGTGACGCTTGCGGGGCGAGTCGCGTTCGATGCGGCCACCTCCGGCTCGGTCATTGGCCGGCTGGAGGCGAGGGGCTGGGTCCGGCGCGAGCCCGACGAAGGTGACAAGCGCCGCAAGTTGCTGTGGGTCACGCCCGAAGGCGAACAGGTGGCGCTGGAAATGAAGCGCCCGGTACGGCAAGTGCAATCGCGCATTGTCGAGCCGCTCGATGCGCAGGAGCGCCGGCAATTGGTCGCACTGCTGCGCAAGCTGATGGCGGGGGCTGACGGTTCACACCAGCGCTGACGTGCTCCTGCGCAGGCAGGTGAACATGGCGGGCCGAGTCGCGAACGTGCTCAGCCGGATTTGGCCAGCAGGTCGAAGTGTTCGACCACGGGCGGCGCGGCAAAAAACGGTCCCACGATGGCACGCCATTCGGCAAATAGCGGCGACTGGCGGAACGCCACGGTATGGTCTTCCAGCGTGGCCCAGAAAATCTGCAGGATGTAGCGATCGGGCGTCTCGATGCCCTTGTTGACCTTGAAACCCTGAAAACCCCTGGCACGCGCGATCACGGTTTTCAAGCCGCGCTGGATCGCTTCGTCGAAGGCGGCCTGCCGGCCGGGCTGGATGCGGATGTCGGCGAGTTCAAGAATCATGGGAATCTCCTGGGTGGGGCGGCTACTTGCGCACAAAACGTACGACCATCTCGACGATGCTGTCGCGCCGCGCGCGCAAGGCCGCAGGCGCCTCCATGTCGAGCTTGAAAATCAGCGAGAACGTGTGCCGGTTCGCGACGTTGAAGAAGCATAGCGCCGAGATGGACATGTGCAGATCGGTGGGGTCGAGTCCCTGGCGGAACACGCCGGCCTGCAGGCCGCGTTCATAAACCCGTTGCACCGCGTTGATGGCCGGCACGTTCAATTGCTGGATCGTTCTGCTCTGCGCCAGGTATTCACCCCGGTGCATGTTTTCGTTCATCACCAGGCGAATGAAGTCCTCGTTGTCGTGCTGGTAGTCGAAGGTGAACGCCACCAGCTTGCGCAGCGCATCCTCGGGCAACAGGTCTTCCAGGTGCAGCCCGGCTTCGATGTCACGGATGCGCTGGTACGACGCTTCCAGCACGGCCAGATACAGACCTTCCTTGCTGCCGAAGTGGTAGTAGATCATGCGCTTGCTGGTGCGCGTGGCGGCCGCGATCTCGTCGATGCGAGCGCCACTCAGGCCCTTGTCGGCGAACTCGGCGGTCGCGACTTTCAGGATGTCCGCCATGGATTGTTCCGCGTCGTAGGTGCGGACCGGCGTCGTGCGCGCCAGTCGCGGGCCGACATTCTTTGGTTGTACCAGTTCGTTCATTTGCGGAGCGTACCACGATAGATTGCAGGGAGATTTGGGAGAGCTAAGGGTTTTTACTGATGCAAACAAGCGAACTAGTTCGTACATTTTAACCAACGACCGCCTGTTGCGGCCGCATTATGGAGACCAGTAATGAGCCCAGCATCCCCTGCCGCCGCAGCCGAGCCGCAACTTGAGCGAACCCCCAGGAAAGCCGCCTTCGCGAGCTGGATTGGCAGTGCCGTCGAGTACTACGACTTCTTTATCTATGGAACGGCCGCTGCGCTGGTTTTCGGCAAGATATTCTTTCCGAACATCGATCCCAGGCTGGGCATGATCGCCGCGTTCGCCACCTTCGGCGTCGGCTACATCACACGGCCAATCGGTGCCTTCTTCATGGGCCATATCGGTGACAAATTCGGCCGCCGCAAGGTGATGATTCTCACGTTGCTGTTGATGGGACTCTCCACCTTCCTGATCGGCGCCTTGCCGACATATCACCAGGCCGGCATCGTTGCGCCGGTACTGCTGGTCCTGTTGCGGCTGCTGCAGGGGCTGTCCGCTGCGGGCGAGCAGGCCAGCGCCAATTCGATGACGCTGGAGCACGCGCCGGCCGACCGGCGCGCCTTCTACACCAGCTTCACGCTGAGCGGGACCCAGATGGGCTTCATCCTGGCGACCTTCGCGTTCCTGCCCGTGGCGGCGTTGCCCGACGACCAGTTGCTATCCTGGGGCTGGCGCATCCCCTTTTTCCTGAGCGCGATCGTGGTGGCGATCGGGTTCTGGGTGCGCCGTTCACTGCCTGAAACGCCTGCATTCAAGGAGGAGGCCCAGGCACACGAGGTTCCCAAGCTGCCGCTGGTCGAACTGTTTCGCGATCACACGCCTGCCGTGGTGCGCGTGATATTCGCGGCTCTGGTGTCGGTGGTCAGCACCATCTTTGCGATCTTCGTGCTGTCCTACGCGGTCAATACGGTGCATATCCCGCGTGACACGATGCTCGGACTGCTGGTGCTCACCAACATCGTGGCACTGGCGGCGATCCCGCTCTGGGCCATCCTGTCCGACCGAGTTGGGCGCAAGCCGGTCTTCATCTTCGGGGCGCTGGGCTGCGCCGTCCTGATCTGGCCCACGCTGTGGGCCATCAGTCGGGGCAATCTGGCGTTGATTTTCGTTTTCGGGCTGTCGCTGTCGGGGATCGTCTATAGCGCGGCGAATGCGATCTGGCCCTCGCTCTACGGGGAGATGTTCGATACGCGGGTGCGGCTCTCGGGCATGGCCATCGGCACGCAGATCGGCTTCGCGTTGGGCGGTTTCGCGCCTGCGCTCAGCGCTGCCATCATGGGGCAAGGTATCGACGGATGGATGCCTGTGGCAACGCTGACTTCGGTGACCTGTGTGATCGCGGCCATCTCCGCCTTCACGACCCGGGAAACCTATCAAACACCGATGCATGAACTCGGCAAGAAAGTTGTTGTGGCCCGGGCGTATGCGTAATCAATGAAAGCGGGTTCCATGGCAGCGCCAGTGCGCATCGACAGTGGCCTGCTGGCCGGCGCGGGCGAGGTGCGCGCCGGCATCCGCGCATGGCTGGGCATTCCGTTCGCCGCGCCTCCGGTGGGTGCGTTGCGCTGGCGCGCGCCGGCACCAGTATCGGGATGGGACGGCGTGCGTCAGGCGGACCGGTTCGCGGCGCAATGCGTGCAGCCCGGCCGTGCGGCCGACTCGGTCTATGCGGAGTTCGCCGGCGTGCAGGCGATGAGCGAAGACTGCCTGTATCTCAACGTCTGGGCGCCTGCACCGGCGCCCGATGCGGCGCTGCCGGTCATGGTGTGGATCCATGGCGGCGCGTTCCAGCAGGGCTCGGGCGCCAATCCGGTGTTCGTGCGCGGCGATCTGCCGCAGCACGGCGTCGTGCTGGTCACGATCAACTACCGCCTCGGGCCCTTCGGCTTCATGGCGCACCCCGGGCTGAGCGCGGAGGCGCAGGGCGCTTCGGGCAACTACGGGCTGCAGGACATGGCCGCCGCGTTGCGCTGGGTTGGGCGCAACATCGCCGCCTTTGGCGGCGACCCCGCGCGGGTCACGGTGTTCGGCCAGTCAGCGGGCGCCCACGGTGTGATCGCCCTGATGGCCTCGCCCGAGGCGCGCGGCCTGTTCCGGCACGCGATCGCGCAAAGCTTCGGCATCAGCCCCACGGACAGTCTGGCGTCGGCGGAACGCAAGGGCGAGGCCTTCGCCGAAGGCGCGGGCGCAAAGAGCATCGCATCGCTGCGCGCCATGGACGCGAATGCGCTGCTCGAGCGTTACGTGGCGCAGCCCGGGCGCTTCATGCCGATCGTCGATGGGCAGTTCCTGACCAAACCGCTGGCCGAGGTGTTCGCCGCCGGCGGGCAGCAGCCCGTGCCCCTGCTGACTGGCTGGAACCGTGACGAAGGATCGACTTTTCCGCCGGCCATCGGCAAAATCTTCCCGGCCGGCGTGTATGCGGCGGCGCGCACGCATGCGCCGGTCGCGCCGACCTATCTTTACCACTTTGCGCACACGCAGCCTTTCCGGCCGGAGCAACGCTACCGCGAAGCCGACCCCGCGTCGAAGCTTGGCGTTTTCCACAGTTCCGAATACCCCTACATCTTCGGCACCACGCGCGAGCTGACGCGCGACTGGGGAGCGCAGGATGACCACATGACCGCCCTGATGCAGGCTTGCTGGACCCGTTTCGCCAAGACCGGAGATCCCAATGGCGAGGGAATGCCGCACTGGCCCACCTTTGAGGATGGGCGTGCCACCACCATGGAGCTGACGCCGGCGCCGGCGCTGGTCGAGGTGCCCCCGCATGCCGATCTCGGCTTGCTGCCTCGCGGCACCAGCGTGCGAACGCCCCGATCCAATTGAAGGAACCCGCCATGATTTCCGGCAAGACCACACTCATCGCCCACCTGGGCTATCCGACCGAGGCGTTCAAGGCGCCCATGATCTACAACCCCTGGTTCGACAAGCAGGGCATCGATGCGGTCGTGGTGCCGATGGGGGTCAAGCCCGAGGACTACCCGGCGACGCTGGCGGCACTGGCGCACCTCACCAACTTGCGCGGCGCGCTGGTGACGATGCCGCACAAGATCGCGACACTGTCGCTGGCCGACGAGGTCACGCCTACCGCCCGCATCGCGGGCGCCTGCAACGCGCTGCTCAAACGGCCCGATGGCACGCTGCTGGGCGACCAGTTCGATGGCGCGGGCTTCGTGCGCGGCGCCGAGCGCAAGGGGCGGAACCTTCGCGGCACGCGCGTGCTGGTGGCGGGCTGCGGCGGCGTCGGCTCGGCCATTGCAGCCTCGCTGGCGGCGGCCGGCGTGTCCGCGATCAGCCTGTTCGATGCGCACGCCGCCTCGGCCGAGGCGCTGCGCGAGCGGCTGCTGCAGCACTATCCGAAACTGGTCGTGCAGACCGGCTCGAATGACCCTGCGGGCCACGAGATCGTGGTCAACGCCACGCCGCTGGGCATGAAGGACGGCGATCCGCTGCCCTTCGACGTCGGGCGCATCGACCCCCAAACCTTCGTCGGCGAGGTGGTCATGAAGGCCGAGTACACGCCGCTGTTGCGCGCCGCCAAGGCCAGG
Organism: Burkholderiaceae bacterium; assembly: GCA_004323695.1. Taxonomy (GTDB): domain Bacteria; phylum Pseudomonadota; class Gammaproteobacteria; order Burkholderiales; family Burkholderiaceae_C; genus Rhodoferax_A. Next base: position 8,268 of record SCRU01000136.1, on the reverse strand, counting down.
GGTTGCGCGGTTCAGGTCGGCACCGACATGCTGTTCGAGATGATCCCGGCCTACCTCGAGTTTTTTGGCTTCGGCAGCGCGACCGCGGACGAATTGCGCGCGGTCTCGCAGATCAGCTATTGAGGAGTTTCGCCATGCGTCGATCCATCGCCACCGTTTCCATGAGCGGGACCCTGCGCCAGAAGCTCGAGGCGATCGCCGCCGCGCGCTTCGACGCCATCGAGTTGTTCGAGAACGACTTCATCAACTTCAGCGGCAGCGCCATCGAACTGCGTGCCATGGCCGCCGACCTGGGCCTGGACATCGATCTGTACCAGCCGCTGCGCGATTTCGAAGGCATGCCCGATGCGGTGTTCCGGCGCAATCTGGATCGCGCCGAGCGCAAATTCGATCTGATGCAGGCCCTTGGCGCGCCGCTGATGCTGGTGTGCTCCAACACCTCGCCGCTCTCGCAAGGTGACACTGAGCGTTCGGCCGCGCAACTGCACGAGCTGGCCGAGCGTGCCGCGCGGCGCAACCTGCGCATCGGCTTCGAGGCACTGGCCTGGGGCCGCTGGGTCAAACTCTATGCGCAGGCCTGGCGCATCGTGGAGCGCGCGAACCACCCGCATCTGGGCCTGATTCTGGACAGTTTCCACACGCTGTCGCTGCGCGACGATCCGGCCGGCATTGCAGCCATCCCGGGCGAGCGGATCTTTTTCGTGCAAATGGCCGATGCCCCACTCATGTCCATGGACGTGCTGCAATGGGCGCGCCACTATCGCAACTTTCCCGGCCAGGGCCAGTTCGATGTGGAGTCTTTTTTCGAGCAGGTGCTGCTGTCGGGCTACGACGGGAACCTGTCGCTGGAAATTTTCAACGACGTGTTTCGCGAAACGCCGAACCGGCGCACGGCGGTCGACGCGATGCGTTCCCTTCTGTACCTGGAAAGCCGGGTGCGACACCGGCTTGAACGGCTGCGCGACGCCGCCGATGCCGACGCGGCGCATGCCGGCGCCCGCGAGGCTGCCGGACGCACGCTGCCCCGCATCGAGCTGTTCAATCCGCCGCACGAGGCGCCGCTGGCGGGCTTCGGTTTTCTGGAGTTTGGCGTGGATGAGGAGACTGCGCAAGCGTTGGGCACGTTGTTCGAACAACTCGGTTTTGCGCGCGTGGGACGGCACCGTTCCAAGGCAGTCACGCTGTATCGCCAGGGACGTATTCAGTTGATCGTGAACGCGCAACCGGGCTCGGACGCCCGGGCCCGCTTCGATGCGCAGGGGCCCTCGGTGTGTGCGCTGGGGCTGGAGGCGGCCGACCCGGTGCTGGCGGCGAACCGGGCCGGGGCGCTCCTGTCGGCGCGCTACGACAGCCCGCGCGGGCCGGGCGAGTTGCGGCTGCCCGCGATCGTGGCGCCAGGTGGCACCGTGGTGCATTTCCTGCCCCGCGCCGGCGACGAGACGGGCGAACTGGATGCCGACTTCGTGCCGCAGCCGCCGCGCGCGGACACGCCCTCGAGTTGCGGCCTGCAGCGCGTCGACCATATCGCGATGGCGCTGGCGAACGACCAGTTCGATACCTGGATGCTGTTTTGCCGCGCGGTGCTGGGGCTGCAGGCCGGAGAGAGCCAGGAGCTGGCGGATCCGTTCGGCCTGATCCGAAGCTGCGGTCTCGCCAATTCAAACCGCAGCGTGCGAGTCGTGCTGAATGTGTCGCTGAGCCAGCGCACGCGCACCGCGCGCCAGGTCAGCGCGACCGGCCGTGCGGGCGCCAGCGTGCACCACATTGCCCTGGCCTGCGATGACATCTTCGCCACCATGAGCCGCGTGCGCGCCAACGGCGTGCGCTGCGTGCCAATCTCGCCCAACTACTACGATGACCTGCTCGCGCGGCTGGACGTGGATGAAACCCTGGTGCGCCGCATGCAGGCGCTGGACATCCTGTACGACCGTTCGGCAACCGGCGAATACTTTCACGCCTACACCGAAGCGTTCGCTGACCGGTTCTTCTTCGAGATCGTGCAAAGGAACGACTACGACGGTTATGGCGCGGTGAATGCGGCGGCCCGCATGGCATCGCAGGAGCAGGCGGGCGCGCGCTGAGCTTGCAGCGCGGCTGCCGTGGGGTTTGGTCATGATTTCAACTAGAACCCCTTACAGGATATGCCCTTACAGGATATGGATAGATAGCTATCAAAAAAACTAGTATTGTCAGCAGCACCAGCTGGGCTCGCACGCGTATCCGGTTTATCCTTGCATTCCATGAAGCTCTACAACTACTTCCGCTCTTCTGCGTCGTTTCGGGTGCGCATCGCGCTGCAGCTCAAGGGGCTGGCCTACGACTACATTCCGGTGCATCTTGCCAAGGGTGAGCACAGGAAACCCGAATACGCCGCGCTGTTGCCGGATCTGCTGGTGCCGGTGCTGGAAGTCGGCGGCCAGCGCCTGGGCCAGTCGATGGCAATCATCGAGTACCTGGACGAAACGCATCCCGACCCCGCCCTCCTGCCGAAGGACCCCGTGGCGCGCGCGCGCGTGCGGTCGCTGGCGCAGACCGTCGCCTGCGAAATCCACCCGCTCAACAACCTGCGCGTGCTCAAGTACCTGGTGAAGGAAATGGGCGTCAGCGACGATGCCAAGAACACCTGGTACCGCCACTGGGTGCGCACCGGGCTGGAGTCGTTCGAGCGCGAGCTGGCTTCGCTGCCTGCATCTGGCTATTGCCTTGGCGATACCCCCACACTGGCGGACTGCTGTCTGGTGCCGCAGATCTTCAACGGCCAGCGCTTCAACGTGAATTTTGACGGACTGCCGCGCACCATGGCCGCATTCGATGCCTGCATGAAGCTGGATGCCTTCCAGAAGGCGCAACCGTCCGCCTGTCCCGACTTCGAGGCCTAAGCGCTCCGCCCATGCACGGCGACTGGCTGATTCCCGACTGGCCCGCGCCGCCGGGCGTGCGTGCGCTTTGCACGACCCGCCGCGGCGGCGTCAGCACGGGGCCCTTCGAGAGCCTGAACCTGGGCGACCATGTGGGCGACGCGCGGGCGGCGGTGCAGGCGAATCGCCATGTATTGCGGCAGGCCATTGCGGCACGCCCGGTCTTTCTGCGGCAAATCCACGGCGGGCGGGTGGCCACACTGGATCGCGAAACGCCGGACGGCACGGCGGCCGATGGCTGCGTGACGCCGCATTCCGGCGTCGCCTGCAGCATCATGGTGGCGGACTGCCTGCCCGTTCTGTTCACCAGCCGGGACGGCGGTGCGGTGGCTGCGGCCCATGCGGGCTGGCGGGGACTGGCGGGCTTGGGCGGCCGGGGTGTGCTGGAGTCGACTTTGGAATCATTTATGGTTCTGGCCCATATCCATAATGACTTGATAGCTGCAAAAGTAATAGCGTGGCTGGGGCCGTGCATTGGCCCGGAACAATTCGAAGTCGGGCCCGAAGTCAAGGCGGCGTTCCAGGCGCACGATGCGCGGGCAAGCGACTGCTTCAGGCCGCGCGCCGAGGGCAAGTGGCTGGCCGATCTGGCCGGCCTGGCACGCCTGCGTTTGCGCGCCATGGGCGTGACCAGCATTCATGGCAACGATGGCAGCGCGCCGTGGTGCACCGTCAGCAACCGCGCACGGTTTTTTTCGCACCGGCGCGATACACCTGCCCTCGGTGCCAGCGGGCGATTCGCGGCCTGTATCTGGCTCGCGTGAATGGGCTTGGATTCACCCCCGACCAACATAGCAGTCTACATCCACCCTGTGACAATGAGATACCCGTGAAGAGGCGTCGGGGGTGCTAAATTTGGGCGTATAAACCAAAGTACGACGAGGAGGCGGTATGAACCAGGAATCCCCACCATTCGGGGCCGAGGCAGTCCAGCAAATGCAGCAAGCCTTCACCGATAACTGGAACCGGGTCGTGCAATCGCTTCAGGGCATCGTGCCTGGTGCGGCGGGTCCGGTCGAAGTGCCCCTCGCCGTCACGCTGGCGCCCGACCGACTGCTGGCGTTGCAGCAGCAGTACATGACGGAAGCGGTGCAGTTGTGGAACCAGAGCGTGCACGCCGCGCCGACCAGTGACGACAAGAGGTTCAAGGCGCCGGCGTGGACGCAAAACCCGCTGTCGGCGTTTTCCGCCTCCACTTATCTGCTGAACGCGCGCACGCTGATGGGCATGGCGGAGGCCGTGGAAGGGGACGAAAAGGCCCGGGCGCGGATCCGCTTTGCGGTCGAGCAGTGGATGGCGGCCTCGGCTCCGAGCAATTTCCTCGCGCTCAACGCCGACGCGCAGCAAAAAGCCATCGAGACGCAGGGCGAGAGCATTGCCGCCGGGCTGGCCAATCTTTTGCACGACATACGCCAGGGCCATGTGTCGATGACGGATGAGCGCAGTTTCGAGGTCGGCAAGAATGTCGCGACCACCGAGGGCGCCGTGGTGTTCGAGAACGATCTGTTCCAGCTGATCGAATACAAGCCGCTCACGGCCAAGGTGTACGAGCGGCCCTTTCTGCTGGTGCCGCCGTGCATCAACAAGTTCTACATCCTGGACCTGCAACCGGACAACTCGCTGATCCGCTACGCCGTGGCGCAGAGCCATCGCACCTTCGTGGTGAGCTGGCGCAACCCGGACGCGTCGCTGGGGCACAAGACCTGGGACGACTACATCGAGGACGCTGCCATCAAGGCCATCGCGGTGACGCAAGAGATCACCGGGGCCAGGACCATCAATGCCCTGGGTTTTTGCGTCGGCGGCACGATCCTATGCACGGCGCTCGCGGTGCTGGCGGCGCGGGGCCAGAAGCCGGTGGCCAGCGCCACTTTCCTGACCACGCTGCTGGATTTCCGCGATACCGGCATTCTGGACATCTTCATCGACGAGGCCATGGTCAAGTACCGCGAACTGGAGATGGGGCAGGGCGGACTGCTCAAGGGCCAGGACCTGGCCTGCACCTTCAGCTTTTTGCGCCCGAACGACCTCGTGTGGAACTACGTGGTGGGCAATTACCTCAAGGGCGAAACACCGCCGGCCTTCGATCTGCTTTACTGGAACAGCGACGCCACCAACCTGCCGGGCCCGTTCTACGCCTGGTACCTGCGCAACACCTACCTGGAAAACAACCTGGTGAAGCCGGGGAAGGCCCTCGTGTGCGGCGAGAAAGTGGATTTGCGAAAGCTGGACCTGCCTGTGTACATCTACGGCTCGCGCGAGGACCACATCGTGCCCATCGGCGGCGCCTACGCTTCCACCCAGCGGCTGCTGGGCAAGAAGCGGTTTGTGATGGGGGCCTCGGGCCACATCGCGGGCGTCATCAACCCCCCCGTCAAGGACAAGCGCAGCCACTGGATTGCGAATCACGACAGGTTCCCGCCCCGCGTGCAGGACTGGATCGCGAGTGCCACCGAATACCCGGGCAGTTGGTGGGCCGACTGGTCGGACTGGCTCGCGGGCCACGCAGGCAAGCAGATTCCCGCGCCCAAAGCCTATGGCAAGGGCAAATACAAGGTCATCGAAGCGGCGCCGGGCCGCTACGTCAAGGCGAAAGCTTAATCACTGGAGTTCAATATGGAAGATATCGTTATCGTTGCAGCCGCGCGCACTGCCGTGGGCAAGTTTGGCGGGACACTCGCCAGGACGCCCGCCACCGAACTGGGGGCGGCCGTCATCAAGGAAGTCCTGGGGCGCAGCGGCCTGACCGCGGACCAGGTCGGCGAGGTCATCATGGGCCAGGTGCTGGCCGCGGGCGCGGGCCAGAACCCGGCGCGTCAGGCGCTCATCAAGAGCGGGCTGAACCAGGCCACGCCGGGCCTGACCATCAACGCCGTTTGCGGCTCCGGGCTGAAGGCCGTCATGCTGGCCGCGCAGGCCGTTGCCTTCGGCGACAGCGAGATCGTGATCGCCGGCGGTCAGGAAAACATGAGCGCCGCGCCGCATGTGCTGATGGGTTCGCGCGACGGCCAGCGCATGGGCGACTGGAAGCTGACCGACTCCATGATCGTGGACGGCCTGTGGGACGTGTACAACCAATACCACATGGGCATCACGGCCGAGAACGTGGCCAAGAAATACGGCATCAGCCGCGAGGCGCAGGACGCGCTGGCACTGGCCAGCCAGCAAAAGGCCGCGGCCGCACAGGACGCCGGCAAGTTCAAGGACGAGATCGTGCCGTTCAGCATTGCGCAGAAGAAGGGCGACCCCGTCGTCTTCGCGGTCGATGAATTCGTGAATCGCAAGACCAATGCGCAGGCCCTGGCGGGCTTGCGTCCGGCGTTCGACAAGGCGGGCGGCGTCACGGCGGGCAACGCCTCAGGCATCAACGACGGTGCCGCCGCCGTGATGGTCATGACGGCCAAGAAGGCGGCGGCCCTGGGCCTGAAGCCGCTCGGCCGGATTGCCAGCTTCGCCACCAGCGGCCTCGACCCCGCCTACATGGGCATGGGCCCGGTGCCTGCGTCCACCAAGGCGCTGGCGCGCGCCGGCTGGAAGGCGGCCGACCTCGACTTGCTGGAAATCAATGAAGCTTTTGCTGCGCAGGCCTGCGCCGTGAACAAGGAGATGGGCTGGGACACGTCCAAGGTCAACGTGAATGGCGGCGCCATTGCCATTGGCCACCCGATTGGCGCGTCCGGCTGCCGCATCCTGGTGACGCTGCTGTACGAGATGCAAAAACGCAATGCCAAAAAGGGGATTGCGTCGCTGTGCATTGGCGGCGGCATGGGGGTTGCCCTAACTATCGAGCGCTGACTTTGTGGCGGACAATGGCCCCGGGTCGGAAAAATAGCAAACTTTCGACTTGCAGCCGGCATGTATGGGTCGTCAGATGCTATTTAAGTTGTAGCTAACAGGAAGTAAAAGGAGCAAATCATGAGCAAGAAAGTCGCGTACGTCACCGGCGGTATGGGCGGCATTGGAACCGCCATTTGCCAGCGTTTGCACAAGGAAGGCTTCACGGTCATCGCGGGCTGCGGCCCGACCCGGGACTACGGCAAGTGGCTGGGTGAGCAAAAGGCGCTGGGCTTTGGATTCCATGCGTCGGTTGGCAATGTGGGCGACTGGGATTCGACCGTAGCGGCCTTCGCCAAGGTGAAAGCGGAGCACGGCCCGATCGCGGTGCTGGTGAACAATGCCGGCATCACGCGCGACGGGCAGTTCCGCAAGATGAGCAAGGCCGACTGGGATGCCGTGATCTCGACCAACCTGAACAGCATGTTCAACGTGACCAAGCAGGTCATCGACGGCATGATCGAGGCCAACTGGGGGCGCATCATCAACATCAGTTCGGTGAATGGGCAAAAAGGGCAGTTTGGCCAGGTCAACTATTCCACCGCCAAGGCGGGCCTGCATGGTTTCTCCATGGCACTGGCGCAGGAAGTGGCGGGCAAGGGCGTGACGGTGAACACTGTGAGCCCGGGCTACATCGGCACGGACATGGTGAAGGCGATCCGCCAGGATGTGCTGGACAAGATCATTGCGACCGTTCCCGTCAAACGCCTGGGCAGCCCCGACGAGATTGCCTCCATCATCGCCTGGATCGCGTCCGACGAAGGCGGCTATGCCACGGGCGCCGACTTCTCCGTGAACGGCGGCTTGCACATGGGCTGAGCGCCCGGCGCCACGCTGAAAGAACCCGCTTCGGCGGGCTCTTTTCGCGCGGAGAGCTGCTTACGGCATATCCTGCAGTGCCAGCGCGGGCACCGTCAGCACGCGCGCGGCGCTTTGCAGGCTGTCAAGCAGGTGATTCGAGAAATAGCTGCTGCGGGTATCGGGCTCCAGCGCGGCCAGCACCACGCTGCCCAGCGGCTGGTTCACCGGCACGTAGTAGCTGCCCACGGGCGCATCGATGACCCCGCGCAGCAGGCCCACGTTCGCGATCGGCTGCTGATCGGCGGCGGGGCTGCCGGCGCTCTGCTGCGCGTCCGCCGCAGGGGCTGCTTGCTGGTAGGTCTCGCCCAGCACGGTGCCCGGCTGGGTGACTTGCATGACCGGCACGCCCAGCAGCCGCAAACGCTGTGCCGCGACGCTGGAGCCGGCCGACAGCAGGTAGCCGCAGGGACGGATCCGGGTTTTCAGCGTCCGCAGCTGCAGGGCCGAATTCCACTCGACCGTGATCGGGTGATCCAGCCCGGTTTGCGGGTCGATCATGACCAGGCTGCGCTGCGTCGGTGTGGGCGCGGCGGAAATCACGGCCTCCTCGTTGCAGGCCTTGGCGCTGACTTCGCGCTCCACGAATGAGCGCAGCTGTATCAGGTCGTTGGCACGGCGCGCCGTGCTGCCCAGCACGCTGCTGACGGCGATGACG
>SCRU01000135.1 GCA_004323695.1 Burkholderiaceae bacterium | reverse complement strand
GCGGGCACGTAGTCCTTGCTTTCCAGCTCAAAGCGCAGCACGTCGCGCCCGGCCTTCTTGTAGAAGCCGGCCCCGGTCTTTTGCCCCAGGTTACCCATGGCCAGCAGGGTCTTGAGCACCTCGGGCATGCCAAAGCTCGTGTAGAACGGGTCGGCCTGTTCGTCCAGGTTGTTCTGCAGCGTCTCGATCACATGGGCCAGGGTGTCCAGCCCCACCACATCGGCGGTGCGGAAGGTGCCGGAGCTGGCTCGCCCCAGCTTCTTGCCGGTCAGGTCATCGACCACATCGAAAGTCAGGCCGAAGTTCTCCACTTCCTTCAGGGTCGCCAGCATGCCGGCGATGCCGACGCGGTTCGCAATGAAGTTGGGGGTGTCGTGCGCGCGCACCACGCCCTTGCCCAGGCCGCTGGTCACAAAGGCTTCCAGGTCGTCGAGGATTTGCGGGCGCGTGGCCGGCGTGTTGATCAGTTCCACCAGAACCATGTAGCGCGGCGGATTGAAGAAATGGATGCCGCAAAAGCGCGGCTTGATTTGTTCCGGCAACGCTTCGCTCAGCTTGGTGATGGACAGGCCCGAAGTGTTGGACGCCACGATGGCGTGCGGCGCCACGAATGGCGCGATCTTGTGATAGAGGTCGAGCTTCCAGTCCATGCGCTCGGCGATGGCCTCGATGATCAGGTCGCAGTCTTTCAACAGTGCCATGTCATCTTCGTAGTTGGCCTGCTGGATCAACGCGGCATCGTCCAGCACGCCCAGCGGCGACGGCTTGAGCTTCTTGAGGCCCTCGATGGCTTTGGTGACGATACCGTTCTTTAGACCGTCTTTAGCGGGCAGATCGAACAGCACCACCGGCACCCGGACATTGACCAGGTGCGCGGCAATCTGCGCGCCCATCACGCCGGCGCCGAGCACGGCGACTTTGCGAACTTGAAATCGATTCATGAGTGTTCCAGAAAAAGGTTGCGCCGGCTCGTCATTCGACGCGAATCCAGACCTGCGTGCGGTAGAACGGACCCAGGTAGCCGCGCACCTCCAGCTTCTTGCCACCATCCACGGGTTTGAGGCGCGTTCGGTACACCTTGCCATTGTTCGGGTCGGTGATATCGCCGCCGTCCCAAACGGTCTTGTCGCCGGCGTCCTGGTGTACGTTGCGCAGGATCGTCAGGCCCAGCAACGGTTTGTCCTTGCGTTCGTCGGTGCATTTGTCGCACACGGCGCCCGGCTTGGTGGCGGGGTCCAGCAGCTTCTCGATGGTGCCGCTGTACACGCCTGCGTCATCCGTGATGCGCACCAGGGATTTGGCGACGCCCGTGCTGTCGTCGATGGTTTTCCACAACCCGACCGGATTCATCTGGGCCATCGCCGAAGTACCGAATGCTACTAAACATATAGCTATCAATGATTTATGCATGAGGACTCCAGCCATAAAACATTCATCAATGCGATAAAAACGGGGGACTTTGCCCGTGCATCAGGCAAACACCGCGTCGGTCTCCGTCAACACGCGGGCGCCCGAGCGCGCCGTGCGCATCAAGGCGGCGGTCTCGGGGAACAGCCGCGCGAAGTAAAAGCGCGCGGTCTGCAGCTTCGCCTGGTAGAACGGGTCGGTATTCCCGCTGGCGATCTCGCGCAGCGCCACCCGCGCCATGCGGGCCCAGAAATAGCCGAACACCAGATGCCCGGCCACGCGCAGGTAGTCCACTGCGGCGGCGCCCACCTCGTCGGGGTTCTGGAATGCCTTGAAGCCGATCTCGGTGGTGAACTTCGTCATCTGGTCGCCCAGGTACGCCAGCGGGTTGATGAACTCGGCCATCTTCTCGTTCACGCCTTCCTCTTCCACCAGCGCGGCGACCAGCTTGCCGAACTTCTTGAGCGTCGCGCCGTTGTTGCCCAGCACCTTGCGCCCGAGCAGGTCGAGCGACTGCACGGTGTTGGTGCCTTCATAGATCATGTTGATGCGGGCATCGCGCACGTGCTGCTCCATGCCCCATTCCTTGATGTAGCCGTGCCCGCCGAACACCTGCATGCAGGCCGAGGTCGCGATCCAGCCGTTGTCGGTGATGAAGGCCTTGACGATGGGCGTGAGCAGCGCCACCAGTTCGGCGGCGTCCTGGCGCACCTTCTCGTCGGGGTGGCTCAGTTCCCTGTCGATCAGGAGCGCGCAGTACATGGAGAGCGCCCGCCCGCCCTCGGCATACGCCTTTGCGGTCAGCAGCATCTTGCGCACATCCGGGTGCACCAGGATGCCGTCGGCCGGCTGGTCCTTGTTCTTCGGACCGCTCAGGGAGCGCCCCTGGATGCGGTCTTTCGCGTACGCCAGTGCATTCTGGTACGCCACTTCGGTCAGGCCCAGCGACTGCATGCCCACACCCACGCGTGCGGCATTCATCATCACGAACATGGCATTCAAGCCCTTGTTCGGCTGGCCCACCAGCCAGCCCTGCGCGCCATCCAGCACGATCTGCGCGGTGGCGTTGCCGTGAATGCCCATCTTGTGCTCCAGCCCCGCGCAGTAAATGCCGTTGCGCTTGCCCAGCGTGCCATCCGGGTTCACAAGGAGCTTGGGCACGATGAACAGCGAAATACCCTTGCTGCCCTGCGGCGCGTCGGGCAACCGGGCCAGTACCAGGTGGATGATGTTGGAGACAAAGTCATGTTCGCCGGCGCTGATGAAGATCTTGTTGCCGGTGACACGATAGCTGCCGTCCGCTTGCGCTTCGGCCCTGGTGCGCAACAGGCCCAGGTCGGTGCCGCAGTGCGGCTCGGTCAGGCACATGGTGCCGGTCCATTCGCCGCTGGTGAGCTTGGGCAGATAGGTTTTTTTCTGCTCGTCGGTGCCGTGCGTGTGCAGGCACTCGTAGGCGCCGTGCGTCAGGCCCGGGTACATGGTCCAGGCCTGGTTCGCGCTGTTCAGCATCTCGTAGAAACACTGGTTCACCACGACGGGCAGCCCCTGGCCGCCATAGACCGGATCGCCGCTGAGCGCGGGCCAGCCGCCTTCCACATATTTGGCATAGGCCGCCTTGAAGCCCTTGGGCGTGGTGACTTCGTGGGTGCTCTGGTCCAGCACGCAGCCCTCGGTGTCGCCGCTGATGTTCAGCGGGAATATCACCTCCTGGGCGAACTTGCCGCCTTCTTCCAGAATCGCGCCAATGGTGTCCACGTCGACATCGGCGTGCGCCGGCATGGCCTTGAATTCGTCGGTGATCCTGAGCAGTTCATGCATCACGAAGTGCATGTCGCGCAGCGGCGGCGTGTAGCTTGGCATGGGGTTACTCCTTGTTGCCGGGGGTGGGGTGATTGAGTCTGGACGGTTGGGCGGCGGCGTCGCTGCCATAGCGCGCCAGGATGTGGTCGAAGCCGGTGTTGGCGCGGGCGATCGAGCCCGGGGTTTTCAGGAAGCGCGCTTCGTAGTGCAGCGCCAGGATCAGGCCATGAATCTCGAACGCCATCTGCTGCGCGTCCGCGTCCGCGCGCAAGTGCCCTTGCTCGCGGGCCTGTACCACGGCACGGTACATGGCCGCGAGCCAGGTCTTGACCGAACTGGCGAGCTCGTCGCGCACCGGCCCGGGCCGGTCATCAAACTCGACCGCGCCACCGATGTACAGACAGCCCGAGTCGATCTCGGCCGAGGTGCGCCGCATCCAGTTGGCGAACAGCGCGCGCAGCCGCGGCAGGCCGCGCGGCTCGCGCAGGGCCGGGTAGAACACCTCGTCCTCGAAGCGCACGTGGTATTCGCGCACCACGGAAATCTGCAATTCCTCGCGCGAGCCGAAGTGGGCGAACACGCCCGACTTGCTCATGTGCATGACTTCGGCCAGCGCGCCAATGGACAGGCCTTCCAGACCGATCTGGGTCGCGAGGCCCAGCGCCGCATCCACGATGGCGGCCTTGGTCTGCAGGCCCTTGGGCGAGGCATGGGCCTCGCGAACCATCGCCCGGGGATTTTTGGGCAGACGGCTCGGCTTGCGGGGTAGTTCGGTAACGGGCATTCAGTCCTGCAATTAAAACGAACGATCGTTCTATTTTGCAGAATTCTAGCCTCCCAGGCGTCGCCAGCGGGTTTCTAGAGGCGATACCCCAGAAAATTTCCAGGCAAACACGCCAAGGCGGCTTACCGCCGGAACGGCACCACCCGCTGACGCTGCTCGCCCAGACCCTCGATGCCCAGCGCCATCACATCGCCCTTTTGCAGGAAGCGCTGGGGCTTGCTGCCCATGCCGACGCCCGGGGGTGTGCCGGTGGTGATCACGTCGCCGGGCAGCAGGGTCATGAACTGGCTCACATAGCTGACCAGTTTGGCCACGCTGAAAATCATGGTTCGGGTATTGCCGCTCTGGCGGCGCTCGCCGTTCAGGTCCAGCCACATCGAGAGTTTTTGCGGATTCGGCACCTCGTCGCGCGTGACCAGCCAGGGGCCGATCGGGCCGAAGGTGTCGCAGCCCTTGCCCTTGTCCCATTGCGGCCCGCGCTCGAGCTGGAATTCACGCTCGCTGACGTCGTTCACGACGCAATAACCGGCGACGAACTCGAGTGCGTCCTTTTGCGAGACATAGCGCGCACGCGCGCCGACGACCACGCCCAGCTCAACCTCCCAGTCGCCCTTGACCGATCCGCGGGGCAGCATGACCGGGTCGTCCGGGCCCTGGATGCAGCTGGTCGCCTTCATGAAGACGACGGGCTCCTTGGGGATTGGCACACCGGCCTCCGCCGCATGATCGGCGTAGTTCAGACCGATCGCGACGAACTTGCCGACACTCGCCACCGGGCAGCCCAGGCGCGGCGTGCTCCGCACGCGCGCCAGCTGGTCCACCTTGAGCCGGCGCAGGCGCGCGAGCGCCTTGTCGCCGAGCTGGTCGGGCGTGATGTCGCCCATCACGCCGCTCAGATCGCGCAGTTGGCCATCGGCGTCGATCAGGCCGGGCTTTTCCTTGCCGGGATTGCCATAACGGACGAGTTTCATCGGATTCCTTTCCTTGCATCTGCTTGAAGATCGAACGGTGAGCCCACCAGTCGCGCCGTCGCCAGTGGATGACGCCGGCTCAAATGGTCATGCCGCCGTCCACCGAGAACACCTGGCCGGTGGCGAAGCGCGACTCGTCGCTCGCCAGGTACACCACGATAGGCGCAATCTCGTGCGCCTGGGCCAGTCGCCCCATGGGCTGGCGCGCAATGAAGTTCTTGCGCGCCTGCACCGGATCGGCGTAGCTGCTGATGCGCTCGCCCAGCGAGGGCGTGTCCACCGTGCCCGGCGCAATGGCGTTGCAGCGAATGCCCTGGGCCACGAAATCGGCGGCGACCGCCTTGGTCAACCCCACCACGGCGGCCTTGCTGGCGCCGTACACAAACCGGTTCGGCAGGCCCTTCACGCTGCTGGCCACGCTGGCCATGTTGATGATGCTGCCCGTGCCATGGGCCAGCATCTTGGGCAGCGCGGCCTGGATCATCCAGTACTGCGAGCGCACGTTCAGATTGAATGCGAAGTCCCACTCCTCGTCCGTCGTCTCCAGGACGCTGCCGTTGTGCACGAAACCGGCGCAATTGAACAGGATGTCGAGCGCCGGCAGATCGGCGCAGACCTGGTGGATGGCGGCCTTGTCGAGCACATCCAGCTGGCGCACCGTGACATTGACGACGCCCGCGCAGCTTTGCAGCAGCCTGGCGTCGACGTCGGTCGCCCAGACCTGCGCGCCCTCGGCGGCCAGCGCCAGCGCGCTGGCGCGGCCAATGCCCTGCCCGGCCGCCGTGACCAGCGCGACCTTACCCCGGAGTCTCATGGGCCTCCATCTGGTTGCGGCCGCGCAGGTCATACCGGGAAATTGACAATGAAAAGTGGCTCAAACCCTTACCATATATCGACATATAGCTTTATTTTTTATAGCATCAGCGCGAGACTGGCATCCAGATGCTCGGACGGCGCGCGCTTGAATCCCGAGCGCGCAAAGCGCTGCAGCCGGCCTACCGCGAACGCGGTCAGCGCCGATGCCCGCACCTGCGCATCGACACTGGGCGTGGCCGACCCGCTCGCGTCGGCGGCACCGCGCAGGCTTTGCCGCAGGGTCGCCTCGATCTTGTCGAAAAACTGGTTCATGCGCTGCTGCAGCCGCTCGTTCTCGAACACCAGGGCATCGCCCACCATCACGCGCGTCATGCCGGGGTTTTTCTCGGCAAATTGCAGCAGCATGTGAACGACCTTGCCGGCCTGGCGCAAACCGGCATCCAGGCCCTCCGTCTCGCGCTCGGTGATCTGGTTCACGAGCGAGAACACGCTCTGCTCGATGAACTCGATCAACCCCTCGAACATCTGCGCCTTGCTCGCAAAATGCCGGTACAGCGCGGCCTCGCTCACCTCGAGCCGCGCCGCCAGCGCCGCCGTGGTGATGCGCTCGGCGCCGGGCTGCTCCAGCATGGTGGCCAGCGCCTGCAGGATCTGCACCCGCCGCTCGCCCGGCTTGGGCCGCTTGCGTGCGGGCACCGCCGCGTCGCCGGCTTGCGCTTCGGGATGAACGGCAGGGGGGCTGATCGCAGCGTCGGGCATGGTGGAATCAAGGTGTATTCAATTGATTCTCGCACAGCGCCACCTAGGGTTTTTCCGGTGAAGGCGGCCAACCTGTCATGGCCGCGCGCCACCGGTCATTCCCGCGCAGGCGGGAATCCACAGTGGCCATGACACGGGCTTCAAGTGTGTGGGCAGGGGTTCCCGGTCAACCCGGGAATGACAAGCGACCCTCAATGCGAGCGGATCATGGTCCCGTAAGCCTGGTCCGTCAGGATTTCCAGCAGCATCGCGTGTGGCACCCGGCCGTCGATGATGTGCACCGAGTTCACGCCGCTGCGGGCCGCATCCAGCGCGCCGGCAATCTTGGGCAGCATACCGCCGGACAGGGTGCCGTCGGCAAACAGCTCGTCGATCTCACGCGCGCTCAGGTCGGTCAGCAGCTTGCCGTTCTTGTCCAGCACGCCGGGCGTGTTCGTCAGCAGCACCAGCTTCTCGGCCTGTAGCACCGTGGCGAGCTTGCCCGCCACCACGTCGGCATTGATGTTGTAGCTCTCGTTGTGCTCACCGAAACCGATCGGACTGATCACGGGGATGAAGGCGTCATCCTGCAGTGCACGCACCACGCTCGGGTCGATGCTCACGATGTCGCCGACCTGCCCCACGTCGTGCTCCTTGCTCGGGTTATGCTGATCCACCATCTTGAGCTTTTGCGCGCGGATCAGGCCGCCGTCGCGCCCGGTCAGTCCCACGGCCTTGCCGCCCGCCTGGTTGATCAGGCCCACGATGTCCTGCTGCACCTCACCGGCCAGCACCCACTCCACCACTTCCATGGTTTCGGCGTCGGTCACGCGCATGCCCTGAATGAACTCGCCCTTCTTGCCCAGCCGGTTCAACGCCGCCTCGATCTGGGGGCCGCCGCCATGCACCACCACCGGGTTCATGCCGACCAGCTTGAGCAGCACTACGTCCTCGGCAAAGTCGGCCTGCAGCGCCGGATCGGTCATGGCGTTGCCGCCGTATTTGATGACCAGCGTCTTGCCGTGGAACCTGCGGATGTAGGGCAGCGCCTGGGCCAGGATTTCGGCCTTGTCGCGCGGGGCGATCACGGGGAGTTCGCTCATGCTGACTTCTCCTTTTCCTGGTCGCGGTCGTCTTCCCACAGCAGCTTGATCAAAAGGCTGCGCCAGGCGAGTGCGGCCGCCAGCAGGGCCGCCAGCACCGCGCCCAGCACGATCACCATGCGCGGGCTCGGGCGCTCCGGGGCGCCAGGAGCTGAAGGTATCGCGATGAACTGCGCCTGCGACAAGAAGCGTTCGCGGATGCGCGATACATCGGATGCCATGACGGCAATCGCCTCCTTTTCTGCGTCCGTTTTGGCGTTGCCGGCAAACTGAGCGATAGCCTGGGAGACCTGGGCCACGCTATCACTGCCGCTCGGTACTTTATTCACTAGCGCTGCAACTTTGCCAATCAGGGGATCGGTGAAAACATGCTGATCTCCCTGGCGATCCAGTCGCTGCAGCTTTTCCTGAATGCCGATCACCTCCGACTCGGCACCCACCATCTGCGCCATGGGTGACATGAATTTTTCGTTACCCTTGCGCACATCCACGACCTGTGGGTTATCGCGCTGCGCCGCATCAGGGTAGCTGGCCACGAGGCCCTTGAGCGCCTTGGCGCGGGCCTGAGCCTGCTTGATGTCAAAGGCGTACTGCAGCCGCTGCACGGATGCGGTGTCCGCAAACTCGCGACTGTCCGCAGCCCAGCGGCGAATCCGGTCCCGCAAGGCCTCGTGCGCGGCCACTTCCCTGAAATAGGCGCCGAGCCAGGTGGCCAACTGCGCGGCCCGCGTAGCACTGTGCGCCACATATGTCAGCCGAACACCAAGAAGCGCGTACCGTTTGTCACTGGCAGCTGGCTGCAGCAACGCACCTGGCGTGGTTTGGACATCGGGCGCGCTGATTTTGGAAATGGAGGTATGCCAACCCCCCTGGCTTATCTCTGTTTCCAGTCGCTCCATTCCCTTGCCATCGAGCTCCGGCACGGGCATCGCAGCGGCCATCTGGTGCAGATTGGCCGGCGAATCCGCCACCTCGGTGAACCGCTGATACTCTGCCGGGCTCATTTCCATATCAAAGACGCCGCTGGCTTTGTAGCGCAGCAACGGGCCGTAGCCCACAACGCCGCCCAGCACCGCGCCCAGCACCGCAGCCATGACGACCCACAAGATCTTCCTGCTCATAAACGCTCCCAAATTCTGCGGGCCATCATGCCACGGGCGATTCCTGCTCCGGCGCATAGCCGCTCACCAATTGCATGAAGATGTTTCGGATCGCCGCGGCATCATTGCCAATCGCGGCCTGGCGCAGCTTCATCAAAGTTTTCTCGAGTTCGCCCCAGCTCACAAATTGTTCGCGCGCCTTCATGATGCGCGGGTGCGCCGTCGGCGTCGGGTCGTCGCCGATGAGCAATTCCTCGTACAGCTTCTCGCCCGGGCGCAGTCCGATCACCTGGATGTCGATGTCTCCGTCCGGATGCTCCGCGTCGCGCACCGACAGGCCTGAGAGCTTGACCATGCGCCGCGCGAGGTCGATGATTTTAACGGGCTCGCCCATGTCCAGCACGAACACGTCGCCGCCTTCGGCCATGGCGCCGGCCTGCAATACCAGCTGAGCCGCCTCGGGAATCGTCATGAAATAGCGGGTCACGTCGGCATGTGTCACCGTCACCGGGCCGCCCGCCAGCAACTGCTTGCGAAACAGCGGCACCACGCTGCCGCTGCTGCCCAGCACATTGCCAAACCGCACCATCGAAAAGCGCGTTGGGTTCGGCAACTCGGGGCCAGCCGCTCCATCGGGGGCACAAAAGCGCACGCGCGGACTGGCCGCCAGCGCCTGCAGCACCAGCTCGGCCATGCGCTTGGTCGCGCCCATAACATTGGTCGGGCGCACCGCCTTGTCGGTGGAGATCAGTACAAAATTTGCCACAGCGGTTTCGATTGCAACGCGCGCCACGTTTAGCGTGCCCAACACGTTATTCAGCACGCCCTCGGTCGGGTTGCTCTCGACCATCGGCACATGCTTGTAGGCCGCTGCGTGGTAGATGGTGAACGGGCGGTGGTGCCGGCAAATTTCCTTCATGCGCTCGTAATTGCGCACGCTGCCCAGCAGCGGGGTCAACTGCACCGGCAACGCCGCTTCGGCGCACAGGCCCAGCAGTTCGCCGTGGATGGCATACAGGCCAAACTCATTGTGGTCGACGAGCACCAGGTGACGCGGCCTTTCCAGAATGATCTGTCGGCATAGCTCGCCGCCGATACTGCCGCCGGCGCCGGTCACCAGCACGGTCTGGCCCGCCAGGTGGCGCGCCAGCAGGTCGGGGTTCGGGGGCACCGGGGCACGGCCCAGCAGGTCTTCCACGTCCAGCTCCTGCACGTCCTGCATCGTGACCCGCCCCGCCGCCAGGTCGCCCATCCCCGGCAGGGTGCGCACATGCACCGGCAAATCGCGAAGACTGTCGATGATCTCATTGCGCCGTGCGCGCCCCACTGTCGGCATCGCCAGCAGGATATCGGTCACCCCCATGCGCTGCACGGCCGCCGGCACCTCGGCCGGCGTCATGATGTCGGCACCATTGATGGTTTGTCCCGCCTTGGCCGCATCGTCGTCGATAAATCCGAGCAGCACGAACTGCCGCGCCACCCCCAGCGCCAGCGCGGTCTGCACCCCG
>SCRU01000134.1 GCA_004323695.1 Burkholderiaceae bacterium | reverse complement strand
CGATCTTGACGCGGCCCAAGCCCGTGCACGTGCCGCCGCGCAGCCGCTGTACAACCCCTCTCTGTCACTCGATGCGGAGAACGCCGACGTCAATCGGCGTACGGCTGGCATCAGTCTGCCGCTGGATCTGTCCGGTAAGCGTCGTGCCCGGGCCAGTCAGGGCGAGGCCGACCTGCGCGCCGCCGAGGCGGCCTATAACCTAGTGCGGCGTGACGTCGCCGCCCGCTGGCTGAAAGCCTGGTCGACGGCCGCGCTCGCGGCCCGACAGAGTGAGCTGGGCCAGCGTCGCCTCACGCTGATGCAGCGCTTCGATGACCTGGCCGCGCAGCGGCTGAAGGTCGGCGACATCAGTAGTCCCGAACGCGATCTGGCCGGCCTGGCACTGGGTGAGGCGCAGGTGCAACAAGCCACGCTCGCGAGCAACGAAGCGGCGGCCCGTGCCGCGTTGCTGGCCATCAGTGGCGATCAAGGGGCCGCGCTTCCGCCGTTGCCCAAGGGCCTGTCACCGGCGGCGGGCAGTGTCACGCCGTTGCCCGTCGACGAGCTGCCCGAACTGCGTCAGTCCCGCGCCCAGCAAGCGAGTGCCGAGGCCGGGGTGCAGGTCGCCCGCCGTGCACGCATCCCCGATCCCACGCTCAGCCTGACCGGCGGTCAGGTACGCAGCGGACCGCGCACCGATCAGGTGATCGGCCTGAGCGTGTCGATTCCCTTGCCCGTGCTCAACACCGGACGCGCCGAAGTGGACGCCGCTCGTGCGGAAGCCGATGCGGCGGCCGCGGGCGTGCGTTCGCGCCAGTTCGTGCTGCGCGCAGGGTTGCAGGAAGTACAAGCCCGCTACGCCGCCTTGCGTGGTGCCACCGAGGCTTTTCGCAGCGGTCGCGCCGCCGCGTTCGAGGATCGCACCGCGTTGCTGGAGAAGCTCTGGCGTGCCGGTGAAATCAGCACGTCCGATTACCTCGTACAGCTCAAACAAAGCCTGGACACCGCGCTGTCCGGCCAGGAACTGGAAAGCCAGACTTGGCAGACCTGGTTCGACTACCTCACCGCTGCGGGCCGTCTCACCGACTGGCTCGATGGCCGCACTCAGGACGGCCCCACTCAGGAAATCTCCCGATGACTCTCTCTCCGTTGAAACGCAGCCTGCTGGGCATGGCGCTGCTGACTACGCTGGCCGGCCCCGTCATGGCACAGGAACCGGCACCGGCCAATCCGCTCGCGCTCGATGCCAAGGCGATCAAGGACGCCGGCATTGTGCTCGACAAGGCCGCGCCGCGTGCCCTGGCCGATGAACTGAAGGCCCCCGGCGAAGTGAAGGCCGATGCGTATTCCACCGTGCTGGTGTCACCGCGCGTGGAATCGCAGGTGCTGGCCCGCAAGGCCAAGCTCGGCGACGTGGTGAAAACCGGCGCGCCGTTGGTGGTGCTCTCCAGCGTGCAGGTCGCCGAGACGCAAGGCGCGTTGATCGTGGCCGAGCAGGATTGGCAACGGATCGCTTCGCTGGGACTGCAGGTGGTGTCGGCACGGCGTTACAACGAAGCAAAGGTGCAGCGCGATCAGGCGCGCGCCAAGTTGCGTGCCTACGGACTGTCCGACGGTCAAATCGGTGGCTTGCTCCGCAAGGGTTCGGCCGGTGCCGATGGCAGCTTCGAGCTGCTGGCCCCGGCCGCTGGTCGCGTCACCACCGACGAGTTTCTGGTCGGTGAGCGGGTGGAGCCCGGCCGCACCTTGTTCACCTTGGTCAAGGAAGATTCGGTCTGGGTCGTGGCGCAAATGACACCGGCCGACGCCGAACGGGTCAAGCCCGATGCCCAGGCCCGCATCCTCGTGCACGACACCGCGATCCCCGGCAAGGTCGTGCAGCGCTCGCATCAGACCGATGAGCGCACGCGCACGGTGCCGGTACGCATCGAAGTCGACAACCGCCAGGATCTGTTGCATCCCGGTGAGCTGGTCGAAGCGCGCATCGCCGCCGGCAGCGCGGTGCAAAAGCTCGCGGTGCCCGCCGAAGCGATCGTGTTGCTGCAAAACCAGCCCACCGTATTCCTCGCCAAGGGCAACGGCCAGTTCGAGCCGGCGCCGGTCATGGTTGGCGACACGCGTGATGACTGGACGGTGATTACGCAAGGCCTCAAGGCCGGCGACACCTACGTGCGCAAGGGCGCCTTCGCCTTGAAGGCGCGCCTGTTGCGCTCGCAGCTGGGAGAAGAATGATGCTGGAACGTCTGGTTGAATTCTCCCTGCGCTACAAGGTGCTGGTGCTGATCCTTTTCGTGGTGATCGGCTTTCTCGGCTTCCAGGCGGTGCGTCAGCTGCCCATCGACGCGTTTCCCGACGTCACGCCGGTGCAGGTCAACGTCTACACCGAAGCCTCGGGGCTGGCGGCGGAGGATGTCGAGCAACTGCTCACCACCCCGGTGGAGTCGGCACTCGCCGGTTTGCCCAAGGTGGAACAGATTCGCTCGGTGAGCCTGTTCGGTTTGTCGTATGTGTCGGTCTATTTCGACGACAGCATGGACATCTACTTCGCCCGTCAGCTGGTCAATGAACGGTTGCAACAGGTCGGCGATCGCCTGCCGGCGGGTTATGGCAAGCCCGAAATGGGACCGAACACCTCCGGTCTCGGCCAGGTGTTCTGGTACACCGTCGAACGCGCCGACGACCAGCTCAAGGGTGCCACCGCCGGTACGGCGCCGAACGACATGGACCTGCGCACGCTGCAGGACTGGACCATCCGTCTGATCCTGCGCACCGCTCCCGGCGTCGATGACGTCACCTCCTGGGGTGGGCAGGAGAAGCAGTTCCAGGTGCGCATCGATCCGATGAAGCTGATCGCGCACAAGCTCGGGTTCAAGCAGGTGATCGAGGCGCTGCAGGCGAACAACGCGCAGGTCGGCGGCAACTTCGTCGACGTCGGGCGCGAACAGTATCTGGTGCGTGGACTGGGGCTGATCCAGAACGCGAAGGATCTGGGCAACATCGTGCTCAAGACCGAAGACGGCACGCCGGTCTACGTGCGTGACGTCGCCACGATCACCGAAGCAGGTGCGCCCCGCACCGGTGCCGTGACCCGCGATGGCAAGGAAGTGGTGATGGGCCAAGCGCTGGCGCGCATTGGCGAGAACGCCAAGAGCGTGGTCGATGCGGTCAAGGCCAAGCTCGACACGGTCAAGCAGGCGCTGCCACCCGGCGTCGTGGTCAAGCCGGTGTACGAGCGTACCGAGCTGGTCAACGCCGCCGTGGAGACCGCGGTGCGGGCGTTGATCGAGGGCTCGATCCTGGTGGCACTGGTACTGTTCCTGTTCCTGGGCGAGTTTCGCAGCGCGCTGGTGGTGGTGGTGGCGTTGCCGTTGGCGATGCTGATTGCCTTCATCTGCATGAATCAGGTGGGGCTGTCGGCCAATCTGATGTCGCTGGCGGGGTTGGCGATCGGTATCGGCATGATGGTGGATGGCGCCGTGGTGATGGTGGAAAACGCCTACCGCATCATGGCCGAGCGCAAGGCGCATGGCGGCCCGGTCGATCGCACGTCCGCGGTGCTGGCCGCGGCGCGCGAGGTGGCCAATCCAATGGCGTTCGCGATCCTGATCATCATCGTGGTGTTCCTGCCGCTGTTCAGCCTGCAAGGGCTGGAAGGCAAGATGTTCAAGCCGATGGCGTTCAATATCAGCTTCGCGATGGCCGGCTCGCTGATTCTCGCCTTGACGTTGATACCGGTGCTCGCCGCGCTGGTGTTGAAGCCGAAGGAAGAGAAGGACACCTGGCTGGTGGCATTCCTGAAACGCCACTACGCCACGGTGCTCGCCTGGGCGCTGGCGCGCCGCAAGCTAGTGCTGGGCATCGCCGCCGGAGCCTTGGTCGGCAGCCTCGCGCTGTTCCCGTTCCTCGGCAAG
>SCRU01000133.1 GCA_004323695.1 Burkholderiaceae bacterium | reverse complement strand
AAGCCACATTTGAGGCTTATGACCCAATTTTACCCTTATCCGGGCATGACCCTAAATCCATGACTAACAATGGAAAATTGTCCTTATCCCGGTTTTTCGTTCCATTGCTCCCCAGACCCCTATGTCAAAGAGAAGATTCCCAAAGCGATGGCCGACGGCTTCTTTCGATGCCCCGCCAACTGGCTGATCGTCTACGACAACTGGCCGCTGCCAGCCATCGACTACTCCAAGGCGGCAACATACCTGGTGCCGCTTCTGGCAGAAATGGGCGCCTTTTCGGTATTCGATGCGATCTTTGCCCATGACGACTCGCATATGTGCGAGTTTCGTGATGGTCTGATCATCCGGATGTTGCGACCACCGCAGGTGCCCCAGTAACAGCCGGACCTGCCTTGCGCTTCTTGGCCGTCTCTACGCTGCGTTTGTCAATCTGCGCGCGCCAAGTCTCCAGCGCCGTAATGTCGGCAAGCAGTTCATCAGGGTCGGGAACTGCAACGCCGCCCAGAGGTGCCTTGTCGTGCGCGTAGTTCGAGCATCTCGTCATGCCGGCATTGACTTGGGCATAGTCCTCGTCATCGACCACGACCCCGGCGAGCCGCTGCGTTTCCACGCCCTTGCGGAAACGGAGAATGACCTCACGCAGCAGGACTTCTTCAACAGCACGCTCCCATGCCATGCGCAATCGGAAATAAGCATCAATGGTTTGCTTGCGATGCTCCTGCTCCTCGCCGTCCTTGTGCAACTTGGCGATGGATTGCTGTTGAGCTTTTAACGCACCGATCCGCTTGCTTGCATTCTTTCCTTCAAACGGCAGCTCCGGATCGGCGACTCCGAATCCCTCGGCGCGGCGGACCAGACTTTGGGTGGAAATTGTCACGCCGGCCGATTTCGCCTCTTCCACCAGGAGGCAAAGAAAGTAGATGTCATGGGTGAACACGACGACTTGGCGGTGCGCGGCTTCGGCGGCTAGGCGCCTTGCTACACGCTCTCGCCTGCGATGATCGAGCGAAGACACGGGATCATCGAACACGATGCCTCCCTTACCACCACTCAATCCGACTTCGGCCAAAAAGGAACCGATCGCTATGGCGCGCTGTTCACCTTCGCTCAGGATGTCACTGGGGCTGCGACTTTGTGGCAGTTTCAATTTCAGTTTGTGCAAAGCCTTGCCTCTGTCGGCACGACTTTGGAGCGAAACGCTCAACGTGCCGACGCCCAACGTCTTGAATTCGCGATTCAGTGCTTCAGCCAGTTCCTTGGATACAACCTTCTCGGCCATATCCGATGCCTTCAGCGAGATGGCATTGGTCTTGACGGCAGAGAGGCACTGCACGAGTTTCGCCTGGTGACTGAGCTTGCCAACAGCCGTGACCACGGCATCCCTGACTTGACTCAGCCTGGCCCGCGCATCGAGTTCCGTGAACTGTTTCAGGAGGGCGCCGCGGGCCTTCTCGTCCGATGCCTTCTCCAAGGTTCCGGCCTCAGTGTTCAGTTTGTCAGCCAGCGATTGAAGTCGCGCTGCCGGGTTCACCAAAGCTTGAGCGACGACGCCCCACTGGTGCGATAGCACCGCTGCCTTGATCGCTTCCTGGCGAGCTGTCAGCAGCGGCTCGAACGCCTTGGTGTCGGCCGCCAGTTGCGGATCTAGAGCTTCAATCTCTCCGTAGGTCACATCGTCGAGATTCAACGTCAGGCTCTGCGCCATGAACGGCTTATATGCTGCGTACAGTTCTGTACGACGTGTTTGCGAGGTCTTCTCGGTTTCTTGCTGGATAAATGCTTCGAAACGCAGCAAGCGAGCGGCACCTTCGGCTAGAGGTTGCTGGCATAGTGGACAAGGCGTATCCGCGCCCAAGTCGGGGAACACCTTGCCTGGGTGCGATTCGACGGCAAATTTGCGGGCAGCGTCGAACAATTCGCGCCAGGCTTCGCCCCCGGAGCCCGAAAGTAGGTTCTCGCTTTCCTTGAACTCTTTGGCTGCAAGCGCGGCTGCCGCCTGCGCGGTGCGATAGCTATCCGCCAAACTACGGAGCTTGGCGACGACGGATTGATCCACCAGCGCACCTTTGTTGGTGGCATTCGTCCCGATGGCCGCGACGCGGCGGGCTCGCAAGCGCAACTGAGCTGCTTTCTCCTTCGGGTTGTTCTCCTTCAGGCTCTTTTCCAGCGCCGCGTGCTGAGCCAATTCTTCCGGTGTCACGATGGCCAGTGCGTCGATCTGAGCTTGGGTTGTCTTGGCGGATAGTGACGAGATCAGCTTGCCGACCGCCGTATCGCCTTGCAACGGCACAAACGCGGAGAGGTCGGGGGCAGATTGCGCGTGCTCTGCGTCAACCGCAGTCTTCAACTGTTTGCAAACCTTCGCCAGTGCCTCGAAGACATCAAGCCCGTAAGGCACGTAGGAAAAATCGTCTTCGCTGTCCAGGTAAGCGCGTGCGCATCGTGAGTCGAAGATTGCGAATGACGACAATTCGGGAGGTGTCGCTTTGCCCTGTGTCCATTGCACATCCTCGGCGACGCCGTCCACGGTTATTTCAAAGGCTGCTTCAGGGATACCCGCTTTGTCAGCAGGAAGATGGGCATTCGGATAAATCGCTTCGGCTTGATCGCGGGCGCGGCAGGCGCGCTTGAGTACCCGCGAATATCCCGATTTACCCGAACCGTTGTCGCCGTAGATGACTGTCATTCCGGCGGCGCTGAATGCTAAATGTTGATTCTCTGCAATCGCGTTGACGTGACGCATGTTCTTCATCGCGAGCAATTGGATGTGCGTCGTTACCTTGACCGGTGCCGGAATCTGATCGGCCGCGAGCGCTTTTGGTTTTCGGCCCTTCGGGTCGGGGATGCCATGCGCCACTTTGAGCAACGCGAATAGATCGTCCTGATCATCCACTGTCAGCGTCCGTTTGGCCAGCAGGCGCGCAACTGCGTCGCTTTGCCATGTAGGCAGTCCTTGAGTCCAAACCAGTATTTCTTGCAATATCGACATAGTCCCAGTCCCCTCCAGTCCCTGTTATAAGTTTTACCCCAATGAGAGGCATTGCGCGTCCCGGCGTGCCGCCGTCGGGCTCGCGGGCTGCGCCCAGCGCCTCGTGCCGAGTCGCGGCCATCCGGCTTTGATCCCTGACGTCTCCGGCCCTTGGCGGACCTGCGCGCTCCGCTTGCCGGCGTTGTGGCGTAGTGGTGGGCGGTCTTGCTGTTTCCCTTCACGGTAGAACGGCGTTCTCGCCGTCAAGGGCTGCGCGTGCCTGCACGCTTGCGGCCTGGCCATCTTCGCCCCCTGACTGCTTGCGCTGCGCCGTGAGGGCGCTGGTTCCGGGCAATGCAGCACAATCATGTCGCACTTTTCCTCTCCTTCCGAGTCCTCGCTGTTGGTGCGCGACGCGCGCGGTCGTTATCTGCCGGCGTTTTGCCCTTTCTGGCGTTCGCGCCAGGCGTTACCGCAAACAACCAGCACTAGAAACCTCACCCCCTTTTTCTTCACCTGACCGCCGCGCCGTAGGCGCCCCAAGGGCTGCGGCCGCGGCCGGCCAGTGCCGGAAGCACAGGGAGAGGCGCATTGCGTCGGGGCGTGGACAGGGCAGCTTGGTGCGCCCTGACGGGCTTCCACGCTGCGCCTGCGCCGATAGTGACCGCTCGGCTGGCTACGTCAGCCTGCGCGGCCTAAGTCGCGCGTGTGCGCGTCCACGCGGGACACGGGCCGAGTTGGCCCGCTTTGTCCCCCACCGGCGAAGCCGGCGGCTCCCCCTGTCGCCTCTGCCGTGGCTTCCCGTGTCAAGGGCCGGTCGCCGACCCGGGTTGTCGCCTGCGGCTCCTGCCCGCGCCAGTCGGCTTCCTACGCGCCCTGCGGGCACGTCCCTTGACACCGCCACGGCGCCGGCAGGCCCGGTTCCCGTTCGAAAGCTGACGCGCCCGTACCGGGCGCTGCGCTTTCGGCGCTACCGAACCCAAAGGGAAAACGTGATGACTACTCGCAAACCGTATGCCGATGATTCGCTGCTGGGCCGCTTGAGCGATCGAGGCGTGAATGCTTTGTCCGATGTGGAACTGCTGGCCGTGGTCGCCGGCGCTCCCCACGCAACACAGGTGGACGCGTTCCGCCGCATGATGTGCGAGGCGGGCAGCCTGCAGGCCGTGGTGTATGGGGAGGCGGGCATGAGTGAAGCACAACGCGCACGCGTGGCAGCGGCGGTGGAGTTGTCCCGGCGGTGCCTGTATGAAGCACTGGCACAGCGGCCGAGTCTGGGCAACCCTCGCGACAGTGGCGATTACCTGCGCGCGCGTCTGCGCCACCTGCCGTATGAAGTTTTCGCGTGTCTGTTTTTGGACAACCGGCACCGCGTGCTGGCGTTTGCCGAGTTGTTTCGCGGCACCATCGATGGCGCCAGCGTGCACCCGCGCGAAGTGGTGCGCGAAGCCCTCAAAGTCAACGCGGCCGCTGTGATATTCAGCCATAACCACCCCTCGGGCGTGGCCGAACCCAGCGCCGCCGATCGCGCCATTACCCACGAACTGCGCGATGCGTTGCAGCTGGTTGGCGTGCGCGTGCTCGATCATCTGGTGATCGGCAGCGGCGAGCCGGTGTCGATGGCCGCTCGTGGACTGATGTAGTTCGTTGATCCTTGCCTCGCGGCCGCGTGCATGGCCGCGGGGCCGGCGTGGCGCAGCACGCCGGCCGGAGTGATAACGTCATTTTCATACTCAAGGAGCGCGGCATGAATGCCACGGCTCGCGTCAGCTAACCTGCGGGGGGGATTACCACAGGACGAGCTGGTGCGGCTGCTGGCGGTGTGCGTGGTGGCTACGGTGGACGTGGTGACGCCGCGTGCCGCACAACACCAACCCGGCACGGAACTAGCGCAGGCCGTCGGGCTGGACATGGCCACATGGTGGAAGCCGACCGCAGACAGCTATTTCCGCCATGTCTCCAAGGCCGTGCTCTTGGAGGCGGTGGCACAGTTCGCGCCGGAATACGTCAACCGGCTGGCGAAGCTCAAGAAGGCCGACATTGCCAGCGAAGCTGAACGGCTGGTCGAGGGCACTGGCTGGATGCCGGCCGTGTTCGAGACCGGACACGACACGGAGCCGCAGGAAGGCGCGCAGGGAACGGCGAACGAAGCGGATGCGCCGGAAGAGGCCACCAAGGAGGAGGCAGCCCACGCGCTGGCCGCATGAGATAGCCGCATGGCCCCGGCGCAGTGCGCCGGGGCTTCCTCTCAAAACCGGGCGCGGCAGGTCTGCCGCGCCCGATTTCAATATCCAAGGCAAAAATCGCCTCGTCGCCGCCTTCGACCAAGCGGCGACGAGGCGGCACGCACATGCCTTGTGCGTGGTACGGCAATCGGTTGCCCGCTGAGGCGGGCAAGGTTTTGATGGCGCGCCCCGCCGCAATGGGCGGGGCACGTGGGGCTACGCCCCGACTTGCTGCGGCAGGTTGTGCGAAAGCGTGCCGTCTTCGACGCTGACGGTTCGTTGTCCGCACGTCACGAAGGACGGATCACCGACACGCCGCCCGGCCTTGCTATGGAGCTTCCACGCCACGCCTCAAACACATCGCCGCAGGCTGCGGCAGGGGCGTTCTCGCTCGTCGTTGGGGTATTGACCTTGTCCGCGTCAGGGAACAAACCGGTGAAGCCGTTCCGCGGGGATGTCGAGTCGGCCAAGGCTCCTTTCGGGAGAGATCGGCCCATGCGTCCTTTCGCTGTTGTGGATCCTGGCGGGGGCGCGGCTGCGCCTCGGGCTTCATGGCCGCAACCGTCCGGCGCAAACAATTTCCCCTCCGCTATGCGGATTCCTCGCGCAGCAAATTCTTTGCGTCTCCCGGTCCTCCACTGCGTTGTGGCCGCAAGCGGTGCAGCCCGCCCGACCCCCGCCGATCGGAGCACAACAAGGACGCGATGGGCGTGACCTTGGTTAACCCGAAAGGAGAAAGCATCATGGCCAACATCGGCACCTTCACCGCTCAGAACGACGGCTTCACCGGCACCGTCCGCACCCTGACGCTCAACGTCAAGGTCAAGTTCGTCCCTAACGACAAGGGCAGCGAGAACGCCCCCGACTTCCGCATCCAGGCGGCCGGCGGCTACGACATCGGCGCGGCGTGGAAGAAAATCAGCCAGGCCGAACGGCCCTACCTGTCCGTGACCCTCGACGACCCTTCGTTCCCGGCGACGATCTACGCCCGGCTGATCGAGGAAGACGACGGCACGCACAACCTGATCTGGTCGCGCAGCAAGCCGGCGGCCTGACGGTCGTCCACAGCGTCCCGGCCCTCGCGGCGGGGCGCTGCCTCACGCTTCCATGTGTTCATCAAATAGCGCATCACGCCGCAGCAGGAGGCAAATCGTTCAATCGAGCACGTTCGACAATCATCCGCGCGGCTTCCAGTGGGGTGCATTCCAGATCCACATAGCCATCAATCGAGAACGTGCCACTTATATCGGCGTGATCGAAGCGCATAAACATGATCGCGTGATCGTTTTTATTCTTGATGATGTTGCGGATCGCACGCCATTCCAGCCCACACCATTCCTTGCTCTCGTACTCTGCGCAGAGAAAAACGACGACCAGGTCCGAGTTGTTGAGATAGATGCGCTGTAGCAAAGTATCCAGGTTGGGACGGGCAAGCTGGGCGGTGAAGTCCTTATCGTAAAAAACTGCATCGCGCCCCAGCCTCTTCTTTACTTCCGCAGCCACCGCAGCAACGTATTCTCGCTTTTCACCAGGGAAAGACAGGGCAACCCG
>SCRU01000132.1 GCA_004323695.1 Burkholderiaceae bacterium | reverse complement strand
GTGGCGCTGGCGCACATCGTGGTGCCATGCGAGTCGCCGTACCTGGTGGAGAGCAAGTCGTTCAAGCTCTACCTGGGCAGCTTCAGCAACACCCGCTTCGCCGACGAGCAGGCCGTGCGCGAGTGCATCCGCAGCGACCTGAACGACGCCGTCTGGCGCGGCGGGCCGCTGCAGTCGTCGGTGGGCGTGCGTATCCTGGCGCCCGCGCTGTTCGACCAGGAGCCGGTACATGAGTTAGACGGTCTCAGCCTGGACCGGCTCGACATCGAATGCAGCCGCTACACTCCGGCGCCCGAGCTGTTGACGGCCGCCTTTGACGAGCAGCCCGTGACCGAGGTGCTGACCAGCAACCTGCTCAAGAGCAACTGCCCGGTCACGGGTCAGCCCGACTGGGCCGGCGTGCAGATCCGCTACAGCGGCCCGCAGATCGGACAGGGCGGCCTGCTGCAATACCTGGTCAGCTTTCGCAACCACAGTGGGTTTCACGAGCATTGCGTGGAGCGCATCTTCATGGACATCTGGACGCGCTGCCAGCCGGTGCAATTGGCGGTGTACGCGCGTTACACGCGCCGCGGCGGACTCGACATCAACCCGTTTCGCACCAGCTACCCGCAGGCGCTGCCGCCGAACGTGCGCACCGCGCGGCAATAGAATTGCTACTGAAATAGTAGCTTCTTGATAATACCCAGTATGGGCTACAGGCCGATTTCTCTAAAAGACTGAAGCTCGGACAGCGCCGTGAAATTGCCGGCGCGCTTTTCTTTCATCGCGGCCACGGCCTCGCGCACATGGGCATTGCTCCAGATCGCGCCCTGGACCCAGCCCATCTGCTTGAGCGCATCGTCCACCGAATGGTCGCGGCTGTAGTGGATGACCTGTTTGGTGCCCCAGATTGCGACGGGCGGCTTCGCGGCAATCTCGGCAGCGCATTGCAGCGCGGCGGCCAGCAGGGCGTCTTGCGAATCGAAGACTTCGTTGACGAGGCCGTAGCCCAGCGCCTTGTGGGCGGGCAGGCGCCGCCCGGTGTAGGCCAACTCCTTCACCACGCCCAGCGGGATCAGCTTCGGTAACCGTTGCAGCGTGCCCACGTCGGCGACCATGCCGATGTTGATTTCCTGGATGCAGAAGAAGGCATCCTGCGTGGCGTAGCGCATGCAGCAGGCCGTGACCATGTCCACCGCGCCGCCGACGCAACCGCCCTGGATCGCCGCGATCACCGGGATGCGCAGCGTCTCCAGTTTGGTGAAAGTGGTCTGCATGTCGGTCAGCAGATCGAAGATCGCGGCGCGGCCTTCGGCGCTCTGGTCGTCCATGGCGATGGCGCCGCCGAAGGTCTCGAGCGCCATGCCGGCGGAAAAATGCTTGCCGGTGCTGGAGATCACCAGCGCGCGCGCCTGGCTCTCGCGGTGCAGCACGGTCAGCACCTGGTCGAGCTCGCGCCAGAACGCCGGGTGCATGGTGTTCATCGCCTCGGGGCGATTCAGCACCAGGTGCGCGACGTGATCTACGACGCCGAAGGAGAAGCAGCTGAGGGGTGCAGGGGCGGTGTTCATGCCCCGCACTGTAGTTCAGCCGGCGCGGCGCGGCCAGTCACAACTGGGACGCGGCCGCTTGCCAGACGCCCCGGTGGCGGTCAGAGCCTGCCGCGCCGCAGCGTCATTTCACCGTGATGATTTCGCGGTGCATGGGCGCGAGCATGGCCAGCAGCTTGTTCTGGTCCCGGAACGGGATGTCCTGGTCGTCCATCGCGTGCTGGAGTTCCTCCACCAGCGCGTTGAAGTCCCCCTTGTTGATCTTCAGGCCTTGATGGATCGTCTTCATGTCAACCCCTTTGTAGACGCAGGGCCCGCCGGTGAGCTGGCAGAACTGGTCCACCAACTCGGCCTTGATGCGCGTCTGGTTGGCCGGCCCGAAGAAGGGGCCGGTGCGGGGGTCGGCGACCAGCCGGGTCATGAAATCGTCCATCAGCTTGACCAGGCCGGGCCGTTCGCCGAAGACCTGGTACAGCGAGTCATTCTGGACAGTGGGCATGGGTGCGGTGGGGGCGCTTTGCGCCTGCGCGCAGGTCATGGCGCCGAACAGGGCCGCGCAGGCCACGGCGCAGGCGATCATCGTTTTGTTCATGAAAATTCCTTTGGGGGTGTTGGGGGTCAGAAGGC
>SCRU01000131.1 GCA_004323695.1 Burkholderiaceae bacterium | reverse complement strand
CACCGGTATCAAGGGCACCAGCGCCGCCATGCCTTCGCCCTGCGGCACCTTGAGCTCCAGCACCATGATGGTGATGATGATCGCGATCACGCCGTCGCTGAACGCTTCCATCCTGCTTTTGTTCATTCGTCTCGCACCTCGTCCCATGCAACCCTCTGGGGCCGCAGATTGCCCTGATCATCGGCAAAAGGCAAGCCCGTCAGGGCGCTATGCCTTTCAGCGCGGGATCCCGGCGGCACGCACTGAGCGGTCGCGCATGCGCGGCGCGAATGCGGATGACCTCGTGGCTGCGCGGATCGAGCACCACCTTCAGGCAGGCACAGCCGTATCCGTAATGGCCGTTGGTATTGACCCATTCGGAGTCCTTGAAATCGGGCCCGTCACCCTCGGCCTGATGCCCGCCCTGGACGCCGACAATCCACTCGCCATCGCGGTCGAACAACGAGACGTTCTGCGGCGTCGGATTGCTCCACCAGCCGCAGCGGGTTTCCGCCTTGCGCGCCTCGCCCCGATCGGATGCCTGCGCACAGGCAAATCCAGCCTCGAACACCAGGAGCAATGCCAGCGCCACGATGCGGACATCGTTCAAACGCACGTGCTTCAATCCGGGACGGGCCATTGAGGATTCCAGGCGACCTCCCACAAATGATGGTCCGGGTCCTGAAAATAGCCCGCATATCCGCCCCAGAAGGTGTCCTGCGCAGGCTTCACGATCACGGCACCCGCGCCGCTGGCTTGTTGCATAACGGCATCCACCTCGGCCTTCGACGAGACATTGTGGCCGATGCTGAATTCCGTGCCGCTGGGAGGCTCCACCGGCAAACCCGAGTCCCTGGCAAGGCTCTTGCGCGGGTAGATGGCGAGCTTGAGATGCGCCTGCAGGTCGAAGAAGGCCACGGCGCCATATTCGAACTCCGTGCCGATGATGCCGTCCGTCGCCAGGCCAAGGCCATCGCGGTAGAAGCGAAGCGACCGTTCCAGGTCGTCGACACCGAGGGTCATGAGACTGATCCGTGGTTTCATGGGGTTGCTCCTGAATGATGGCGCCCCGATTTCGTCAAGCCTCTACCAGGTGACTGCGGCCGATGGCGGCCTGCTTGTCCTGGAAGATGGCCATCGCGGTCAAGAAGCGCATGAAACCGAACTTCTTGTAGAAAGGTTCTGCGCCCGGGACCGAGTACAGGATGATCTTAAGCCGGCACCGCCTTCACGGCCGGCGCTCGAATGCGAGCTTGATGCCCAGTCCGAGAAGAACGAGGCCACTGGTGCGGTACAGCCAGGTCAGGGCCTGCGGCCGCGAGCGCAGCCAGCTCGAAAGCAGACCGGCCCCCAGACCGACGGGACCTTTCACCAGAAAAGTGAGGCCCGCGAACACGAGGCCGAGAACAAAGACCGACAGTGTGGGATGAGAGGCCTTCGGAAGGACGAACTGCGGCAAAAACGCGAAGTAGAAGACGGCGATCTTGGGATTGGAGACATTCGAGACCACGCCATCGACAAACAGCCGCTGCAGTGATCTCGAGGGACCCGCCGCAGCCTGGAAATCATGGCCGCGCGTGCGCAGGAGCTGGATGCCCAGGTAGATCAGGTAGGCGGCACCCGCCAGCTTGAATGCCAGAAAGAGCCACTCCGAGGCACGCAAAATTGCGCCCAGCCCCAGCGTGGCCAGGATGGTATTGGCAACGAGTCCAACGCTGACGCCCGCAGCCGTGACAACGCCCGCGCCAGGCCCCTGGGCGACCGAGCGAGACATGACAAGCATCATGTCCTGGCCGGGCGTCACGATCAGCAGGAGCGACGCTACGACGAACAGTAACCAGCTGACTTCGACCATTGGGGCTCCTTGTAGCGACTACGCTCGTACTACCTATGGGAGAGCCCATTGTCGCACTCTGGCGACGGATCTTCCCCGCTGGCGCCTTGCCGTCACATTTCCGGTGAGCGCGATGATGCCGTACCCTGCCCGCTTTGAACAGCCCGCAGGCACCACCCGCACCCTGCGCATAAAATCTTCCTGTCGCTCACCAGGATGCGGCCATACTCCGGCGTCTGTCCGATTCACCTTCCGCAAACCACCGATGTCCTCCCGCCCCATCCGCTCCCAGTACGAAGACTTCATGCGCCAAGTGGCCACGCACGGCACGCCCAAGAGCGACCGCACCGGCACCGGCACGAAGAGCGTGTTCGGCTACCAGATGCGGTTCGACCTGAACGAAGGCTTTCCGCTGGTCACGACGAAGAAGGTGCACCTCAAGTCGATCATTTACGAACTGCTGTGGTTCCTGCAGGGCTCGGGCAACAACAACTGGCTGAAAGACCGCGGCGTCACGATCTGGGACGAATGGGCCGCGCCGGACGGCGACCTGGGCCCGGTCTACGGCGTGCAGTGGCGCAGCTGGCCGACGCCCGACGGGGGCCACATCGACCAGATCGCCGAGGTCATCAAGACGCTCAAGACCAACCCCGATTCGCGCCGCATCATCGTGAGCGCGTGGAACGTGGCCGATCTCTCCAAGATGGCGCTGATGCCGTGCCATGCGTTCTTCCAGTTCTATGTGGCGCCTTCGCCGGTGGCTGGCGAGCCGGGCAAGCTCTCGTGCCAGCTGTACCAGCGCAGCGCAGACATTTTCCTGGGCGTGCCGTTCAACATCGCGAGTTACGCGCTGCTCACGCACATGGTGGCGCAGCAGTGCGATTTCGCCGTGGGCGACTTCATCTGGACCGGCGGCGACTGCCACATCTACAGCAACCACGCCGAGCAGGTGGCGTTGCAGCTGAGCCGCGCGCCCTACCCTTACCCGACGCTGCATATCAAGCGCAAACCCGCCTCAATTTTCGAATATGAATTCGAAGACTTCGAGGTGCTGGACTATCAGAGCCACGGCGCGATCAAGGCACCGGTGGCCGTCTAAATACACCCTTTTGCCACGTCGACGATTCTGTCGACCTGATATCTCGCTTTTGTTGCAAGATTTTGTTTAATTTTGTTCGCAAGTCTGCGGATCGTCCAGCAATTTGAAAGTGATAATTGCAGTCGAGATAGGTTTCCTTTAAATGACATTCAAGATAGCAATCATCGCCGCGTTGGCACCAAACAAATCAATTGGACATGCGGATTCCCTACCTTGGAAGATGCCACGCGACATGAAGTTTTTCAGGCGCAGCACGGCAGACCATGTAGTTGTGATGGGTAGGAATACGTTTGAGTCTCTAGGCTGTCGGCCGCTGCCGCGGCGAGTCAATGTAGTTTTAACTCGCACAAAAAGCTACTCCGCCAAAGGATTGCTTGTTGCGCGGAGCATCGACGAAGCAATCGACATCGCACGTCAGCATACAAAAAAAGAACGCATGTTCATCATTGGTGGTGGCTCTATTTACAACCAAACAGAAACCATTGCAGACGAGCTTTACCTCACCCAAATTCAGAAAAATGACCCCAAACAAAAACCGCTTTTTGATGAGGAGTTTTATGGTGATACGTTTTTCCCTAAGCTAAATCGAGAGCGCTGGGAGCTTTGTCATATCAGTAGACGATACAAGGCCCTCGATACACTCAAGCCACGCCCAGATCCAGGGTCAGTCAACTACTACTTCAGGTTTTTCAAATTCGGGCGTAAGTCGACTTGTGGGTGTACAGATATTGAAAAAGCTCAAGTCTCCAAGATGAAAAGTTTGGGCGAGAAGATCATCTATCCAATTTAGCCTGGGGAATACTCGAGTGTCCATAGGCTGTTTTCATGTGAACGGCCCAGAGAACTTTGTTTACCCGC
Source organism: Burkholderiaceae bacterium (assembly GCA_004323695.1). Lineage (GTDB taxonomy): Bacteria > Pseudomonadota > Gammaproteobacteria > Burkholderiales > Burkholderiaceae_C > Rhodoferax_A. The sequence continues at coordinate 596 of SCRU01000131.1, read as the reverse complement.
CTCGCAACTCCGAACGGCCCACGCGCAAGGCGCGAGCGGGTATCGCTCTTCAGAGTCGCTCAAACACCGCCGCGATGCCCTGCCCGCCGCCGATGCACATCGTGACCAGCGCATAGCGACCGCCCGTGCGCTGCAGTTCGTACAGCGCCTTGGTCGCGAGGAACGCGCCCGAGCAGCCGATCGGGTGGCCCAGCGCGATCGCGCCGCCGTTCGGATTCGTCTTCTTCATGTCGAGTTCGAGGCCGCGCGACACCGCAATCGCCTGCGCCGCGAAGGCTTCGTTCGATTCGATCACGTCCATCTGCGACAGCGTGACGCCGCCTTTCTTCAGCGCCATCTTGGACGCCGGAATCGGCCCTTCGCCCATGATCTCATTGGGCACGCCGGCCACCGCGTACGACACGAGACGCGCCAGCGGCTTGTGCCCGGCCGCCTGCGCGACGCTGGCATCGGCGAGCACGAAGAACGCGGCGCCGTCGTTGATGCCGGACGCATTGCCGGCGGTCACGGTGCCGTCCTTCTTGAACGCCGGCTTCATCTTCGCCAGCGTCTCCATCGTGGTGGCGGGCTTCACATGTTCGTCGGTGTCGAACGTG
>SCRU01000130.1 GCA_004323695.1 Burkholderiaceae bacterium | reverse complement strand
TGTGGACCCTCGACGGTGATGAACGCCCCTCTGGTAGCGGGATCGTGATTGCCAGCATCAAGTCCAAGATGCACGCGATCAGCCCCGACGTGGCCGAAGGCCTGTCCATGGCGGTAGATATCGCCGAGAAGGATTACCAGGGTCTCGTGATCTGGTCGGGCGACGAGCCCTTCAGTGTCGGCGCCGACCTGCAGGCCATGCTGCCGGGCTTCATGATTGGCGGCGTGGCCGCGATCGACGAGGCCGAGCACGAACTGCAGCGCACCATGCTGAAGCTGCGCTACGCCAGCGTGCCGGTGGTCTCCGCGGTGCGCGGCATGGCGCTGGGGGGCGGCTGCGAACTGGCCGTCTATTCGGCGCGCCGCGTGGCCCACATGGAGAGCTATGTGGGCCTGGTGGAAGTGGGCGTCGGCCTGGTGCCGGGGGCCGGTGGGTTGACCTATATCGCGCGCCGCGCTGCCGAGAATGCGGCGACTTCGACGGGCAAGGATCTGCTGCCGTTCCTGACCGAGGGCTTCACCGCCGCCGCGATGGCCAAGGTGGGTACCAGCGCGCTCGAGTCGCGCAAGTTGGGGTACTTGCTCGACAGCGACCTGATCGTGCCGAACAAGGACGAGCTGCTGTTCGTCGCGCTGGGCGAGGCGAAGGCGATGGCCCAAAGCGGCTACCGCGCGCCGCCGCCGCGGCAGTTTCCGGTGGCCGGCCGATCCGGCAAGGCGACCATCCAGGGGCAGCTGGTGAATATGCGCGACGGCGGCTTCATCAGCCAGCACGACTTTCATATCGCGAGCCTGATCGCGGGCGTGGTCACCGGCGGCGACGTGGACGCGGGCACGCTGGTGACGGAAGAGTATCTGATGACGCTGGAGCGCCGCGCCTTCGGCGCACTGCTGGCGCACCCGAAGACGCAGGAACGGATCATGGGGATGCTGAGCACCGGCAAACCCGTTCGTAACTGATAAAGCTACTGCGCGAACCTCATGCGTCGTTGGGCGGTGCTCGCAATCCTCACGTACAGGAAGTACGTTCCGGTTGCTGCGCTCCGTCCGCCTAGCCTGAGGCTCGCTCGCTACGCTTTCTCAGCCACGAACCACCTATTGATCGAATGATCTCGAAAGGATCAACATGAAACAAGTTCAAGACGCCTACATCGTTGCCGCCACCCGCACGCCGATCGGGCGCTCGCACCGCGGCTTTTTCCGCAACACCCGCCCGGACGACCTGCTGGCCACCGTGCTGCGCGCCGCGCTCGCGCAGGTGCCGGGGCTGGACCCGAAAGCCGTCGAGGACGTGATCTGCGGCTGTGCGATTCCCGAGGCCCAGCAGGGGCTGAACGTGGCGCGCATCGGCGCCGTGCTGGCCGGCCTGCCCAAGAGCGTGGGCGGCATCACCGTGAACCGCTTCTGCGCCTCGGGCCTGTCGGCCGTGCAGATGGCGGCCGACCGCATCCGCGTGGGCGAGGCCGACGTGATGATTGCCGCCGGCACCGAGAGCATGAGCATGGTGCCGATGATGGGCAACTCGCCCAGTCTGTCGCCGACCATCTTTGCCAACACCGACGACGTCGAGAACTACGGCATCGCCTACGGCATGGGCCTCACGGCCGAGAAGGTCGCGCAGCAGTGGAAGGTCACGCGCGAGGCGCAGGATGCGTTCGCCTACCAGTCGCATATGCGGGCCGTCGCCGCAATGAAGGCGGGCGAGTTCGCCGACGAGATCACGTCGGTGGACGTGGCCGAGCGCTCGGTCGATCTGGACGCGGCCGAAGTCAGCATCGCTACGCGCACGGTCAGCCTGGATGAGGGTGCACGCCCCGACACCACCGTGGAAGGTCTGGCTAAACTCAAGACCGTGTTCGCGGCGCGCGGCACGGTCACGGCCGGCAACAGCTCGCAGACCTCGGACGGCGCGGGCGCGCTGATCCTGGCGAGCGCGGCCGCCGTGCAGCGCTTCGGCCTCACGCCGCTCGCGCGCTTTGTGAGTTTTGCGAGCCGCGGCGTGCCGCCGCACCTCATGGGGATCGGGCCGATCGAGGCGATTCCGGCGGCGCTGCGCAGCGCCGGCCTGAAGCTCGACGATATGGACTGGATCGAGCTGAACGAGGCGTTTGCCGCACAGTCGCTGGCGGTCATCAACACGCTGGGGCTCGATCCGGCCCGGGTCAACCCCATGGGCGGCGCCATCGCGCTCGGCCATCCGCTGGGGGCCACCGGCGCGATCCGCTCCGCGACCGTGGTGCACGCCCTCAGACGGCAGAATAAAAGGTACGGCATGGTCACCATGTGCGTGGGGATGGGGCAGGGCGCGGCCGGCATCTTCGAGCGCGTCTGAATGTTTTTCAAGCCATCGTGGCGCACAATCCTTTGAATCCACCCGGGACGACAGCATGAGCGGTCACGCGTTCGATGAAGCCATTGCGCTGACCCCGGGCAGCGACGGCAGCTGGCTCGGGGCGACCAGCCCGGCCTACGCCAATATGGTGGGGCCGTTCGGCGGCATCACGGCCGCACAGGCCCTCAATGCCGTGCTGCGGCATCCCCAGCGCCTGGGGGAGCCGGTATCGCTGACGGTGAATTTCGCCGCCGCGCTGGCAGATGGACCGTTCACCGCGCAGGTGCGTCCCGCGCGCACGAACCGCTCGACCCAGCACTGGGTCGTCGAGGTACTGCAGCAGGGGCAGACGGTACTGACCGCGACCGTCTTCACCGCGCTGCGTCGCCAGACCTGGAGCGCGACCGAGCAGGCCATGCCGGCCGCCACTGTGCCGGCGGACACGCCGCTGCCGGCGCACGCGGGCCGGGTGGAATGGTTCAACCGCTACGAGATGCGCTTTGTCGAGGGCTATTTTCCGGCGGCCTGGGACGGCCAGGATCACGGCATGAGCCGCACACGGCTCTGGGTGCGCGATGCGCCGCCCCGGCCGCTGGACTTCGCCTCGCTGACGGCGCTGTCCGACGTGTTCTATCCGCGCATCTGGCGGCGCCGTGCCAGCCCGGTGCCGATCGGCACGGTGTCGATGACGGTGTACTTCCATGCCGGCGCCGCCCAACTGCAGGCCACCGGCACGGGTTACCTGTTCGCCCAGGCCCAGGCCCAGGCGTTTCACAATGGCTATTTCGACCAGACCGCGCAGTTGTGGAACGAAGCCGGAGAATTGCTGGTCACGACCCACCAAATTGTTTACTACAAAGAGTGAATATGACCCCCACGCTTGTCATTTCCTGTACTGCGCTGCCCCCCGAGGGGGCTCAACCCTCCTTGGGGCGGCCCGGTGGAGGTTTGAATTCATGAACAAGGTTGCATTGATCATCGGTGCCGGGGATGCCACCGGCGGCGCCATTGCCAGGCGGTTTGCACGCGAAGGGCTCACGGCCTGCGTGACCCGGCGCCATCTGGACAAGCTCCAGCCCCTGCTGGAGCGCATCCGCGCGGACGGCGGCACGGCGCACGGCTTTGCCTCGGACGCGCGGCGCGAGGAAGAAGTCGTGGCGCTGGTCGAGCAGATCGAAGCGACCATCGGCCCGATCGAGGTGCTGGTCTTCAATATCGGCGCGAACGTGCCGGCCAGCGTCCTGGACGAGACCGCGCGCAAGTATTTCAAGATCTGGGAGCTGGCCTGTCTGGGCGGTTTTCTGGCCGGGCGCGAAGTGGCCAAACGCATGGTGGCGCGCGAGGGGCTGGCGCACAAGGGCACCATCATCTTCACGGGCGCCACCGCCTCGCTGCGCGGCGGCGCCAACTTTGCCGCGTTCGCCGGCGCCAAGCATGCGCTGCGCGCGCTGGCCCAGAGCATGGCGCGCGAGCTCGGGCCGCGCGGCATTCATGTGGCGCATGTCGTGGTGGACGGCAGCATCGACACCGCCTTCATCCGCGAGAATTTTCCGCAGCGCTATGCGCTCAAGGAGCAGGACGGCATCCTGAACCCGGACCACATCGCCGACAACTACTGGATGCTGCACCGGCAGCCGCGCGACGCCTGGACGCACGAACTGGACCTGCGGCCCTGGCTTGAAAAATTCTAGGGAACCTCCATGACTGAAAAAGCCCTCGAGTTCTACTTCGATTTCGGCAGCCCGGCGTCCTACCTCGCGTACACGCAATTGCCGGCCCTGTGCCGCGAGACCGGCGCCACGCTGGTCTGGAAGCCCATGCTGCTGGGCGGCGTGTTCCAGGCCACGGGCAATCATTCGCCCGCGACGATTCCGGCCAAGGGCGCCTACACCTTCATCGACTTCGGCCGCTTTGCCAAACGCTACGCCGTGTCGCTGCAGCGCAACCCCTTCTTCCCGATCAACACCTTGATGTTGATGCGCGGCGCGGTCGGTCTGCAGGTGCGCGAGCCCGCGCGTTTTGGCGCCTACGTGGATGCGATCTTTCGCGCCATCTGGGTCGATGCACGGAACCTGAACGACCCCGCTGCCGTCGCGGCCGTGCTGCAGGGGGCGGCGTTCGATCCGGCCGCGGTGCTGGCCCTGACGCAGGAAACCGAGGTCAAGGACCGGCTCAAGGCCGTAACGCAGGAAGCGATCGACCGCGGCGTGTTTGGCGCCCCCACTTTTTTTGTGGGCGACGAAATGTTCTGGGGCCAGGACCGGCTCGATTTTGTAAAGGAAGCACTTCAATGAACGACATACTGACCCACGTCGACGCCGGCGTCATGACCCTTACCCTGAACCGGCTCGAGAAGAAAAACTCCATCACCGCCGCCATGTACGGCGCGCTGGCCGATGCGCTGGCGCGCGCCGAGGTGGAAGCGGCCATCCGCGTCGTCGTACTGCAGGGACACGAGACCATCTTCAGCGCCGGCAACGACATCGGCGACTTCCTGAATGCGCCGCCGGCCACGTCCGAGTCGCCGGTGTACCGCTTCCTGCGCGGCATCGCCAGCTTTTCCAAGCCGCTGGTGGCGGCGGTCTGCGGCCCGGCGGTCGGCATCGGCACCACCCTGCTGCTGCACTGCGACCTGGTGTACGCGGGCGACAACGCCGCGTTCTCGATGCCGTTCGTGAACCTGGGCCTGTGTCCCGAGGCGGCGTCCAGCCTGCTGGTGCCGCGCATGTTCGGTTACCACCGCGCGGCCGAAGCCCTGCTGCTGGGCGAGCCGTTCTTTGCGGAGGCCGCGCTCGAGGTCGGCCTGGTGAACCGGGTCGTGCCGCCGACCGAAGCGAATGCGGTGGCGCAGGCGCAGGCGCGCAAGCTAGCCGCCAAGCCGATCACTTCGCTGATCGAGACCAAGCGGCTCATGAAGAAGGGCCAGCCGGCCATCCTGGCCGAGCGTATGGTGGAAGAGGGTGCGAGTTTCGGGCGCATGCTGCGCGAGCCCGCCGCGCGCGAGGCGTTCACGGCCTTCATGGAGAAACGCAGGCCGGACTTCACCAAAGTTTAAGAAATAAATGCCTGTAGCCCTTATTGGTATTTAATAGTCAGCTATCTTATTTATAGTTACGAGGAGCCACCCTGAATCCAGCCACCAACCTCAAGGGCAAGACGCTGTTCATCACCGGCGCCTCGCGCGGCATTGGCCTCGCGATTGCCAGGCGCGCCGCGCAGGACGGTGCGAATATCGTCGTTGCAGCGAAAACCACCGAGACCAATCCCAAACTGCCGGGCACGATCTACAGCGCGGCCGAGGAAATCCAGGCCGCGGGCGGGCAAGCCTTGCCGCTGGCGGTGGACATCCGGGACGAGGAAGCGGTCCTCGCCGCCGTGGCCAAAGCGGTGGCGGCCTTTGGCGGCATTGACATTCTGGTCAACAACG
>SCRU01000129.1 GCA_004323695.1 Burkholderiaceae bacterium | reverse complement strand
TTCCGCTATCTCGAAGTACCGTACCGGGGCCAGGTGACGGCCAATTACATGCCCAGCGATGCGCTGAGGGACCGGGACCGCTGGTCGTATGCCAGCACCGACTCGGGAACCATCAACACCGGCATTGCGGGGATCGGCAACCTCGGCTTCAACCTGAATCTGAACCGGGTCAGTGACGACAACTATGCGATCGATTTTCCGCACGCGCTGCCGTCGCTGATCCAGCAGGTGTTGCCGAACGATGCCTCACTGTCCTGGGCGCGGGGCCATCTCTCGGCAAGCGCGCGCATGCTCAAGTGGCAGACGCTGCAGGAGCCGGGCTCACCGATCACGCCCCCCTACGATCAGCTGCCCCACTTGACGGCCGCGTATACGCAGCTGGACGCGAATGGGTTCGACTACTCCCTCACCGGCGACTACACCCATTTCAGCGCCGATCCCGCGCTGGAGCTTCAGCCGAACGGGCAGCGCTCGTTCCTGCTGGCGCAGATCAGCCACCCCTGGCAGGCTCCGGGCTGGTTCGTGATACCCAAGGTGCAATTGAACGCCGCCAGCTACGAATTCGATACGCCGCTGGCCAATGGCGCCAGCAGCGCCTCGCGCGTGGTGCCCACCTTCAGCCTGGACAATGGCCTGGTGTTCCAGCGCGACACCCGCTTCTTCGGCCGCAATTTTGTCCAGACGCTGGAGCCGCGCGCCTTCTATGTGTACACGCCGTACCGCAACCAGAGCCTGCTGCCCAATTACGACTCGGCGTTGAACGACTTCAACTTCGCCACCGTCTTCACCGAAAACGCATTCAGCGGCTACGACCGCATCTCGGACAACAACCTGTTGACGCTGGGCGTCACCAGCCGGCTGCTGGATCCCGACACCGGCGCAGAGGCCGCCAAGTTCGGAATTGCGCAGCGTCTGCGGTTCAAGGAGCAACAGGTTACGCTGCCGGGCGGCACGCCGGACCCGGCCGGGTTCAGCGACCTGTTGCTCGGGACCACGATCAACTGGACACCGCAGTGGTCGCTCGATGCCTCGGAACAGATCAACCTCAAAACTCACGACTCGATCAGCTCCTCGGTCGGCGGGCATTACAGTCCAGGCAGTTACCGGGTCCTGAATGCCGCCTATACCCGCTACATCGACACCATCACGCCCAGCAACTCCACCGTGCAATGGGACGTCAGCTGGCAATGGCCGATCAACGACCTGTGGGGCGACAAGGGGCAGGACCTGGGCCCCGGGCTCGGGCAGGGCGCGGGGCGCTGGTACAGCGTGGGCCGCCTGAATTACAGTCTGCTCGACCACAAGCTGGTGAACACCGTGGTTGGTTTTGAGTACGATGCGGGGTGCTGGATCGGACGGGTCCTGCTCGAGCAGCTGACCACCAGCACATTCACCACGAACAAGAGCATCCAGTTCCAGCTCGAGTTCGTGGGCTTTTCGCGTCTGGGTTCGAACCCGACGCAGACCCTGCGCCTGAATATTCCGGGCTACGATTACCTGCGCCAGCAAACCACGCTCCCCAGCCGCTTCAGCAATTACGACTGACACCAGATTGACCCACTCGAACGCCTGCAACATGATCAAACGCGCCGTCGCTCTCACTCTCCTTCTGGCCGGCCTGATGACCTGGCTGGCTTCGCCCGTCCTGGCCCAGGGTCTGCGACTGTCACCGCAGCCCGGTGCCGGCGCCCCCTCATTCCAGGTGCCGGCGCTCACATTCGGGCCTGCGGCAACCACGGCGCCGGCGTCCAGCGCGCCGCGCCAGGCCGACTACATCGTGGCCGTCGTGAATTCGGAACCGATCACCAACAACCAGGTGCAGGCGCGGCTGCGGCTCATCGAGCAGCAATTGGCGCGGCAGGGCCGGCCCGTGCCGCCACACGACGTGCTGGTGCGTCAGGTGCTGGAGAGCATGATCGACGAAGCGACCCAGCTGCAGGAGGCGAAGGACGTGGGCCTGACGGTGGACCCGGCCAGCATCGAGCAGGCCGAGCAGAACGTGGCGCGGCAAAACCAGGTGGATCTGCCGACCCTGCTGCGCGGGCTTGCGAGCCAGGGCATTGATGCAACGCAGTTTCGCAGCGAGTTGCGCAATCAGATCCTGCTGTCCAAACTGCGCGAGCGCGAGGTGGACCCGAAGGTCACGGTGAGCGACCTCGAGGTCGATCAATTTCTTCAGGACAACCAGACCAGCAGCGATAGCAGCGGCCTCGAAATCAATCTCGCGCAGGTGCTGGTGGTGGTCCCGGAAGGCGCCACCGATGCACAGGTCAAGACGCTGCAGGCGCTGGCCGAGAAAGTGGCGCAGCGCGCCCGCGCCGGCGACGACTTCGCTGCCCTCGTCAACGAATATTCGGGCGCCAGCCGCAGCGACGGCGGCCAGATGGGGCTGCGCCCGGACGACCGCTACCCGGCCCTGTTCGTGCAGGCGACGCGCGACGCGCCGGTCGGCAGCATCGTCGGGCCGGTGCGCTCGCCGGCGGGCTTCCACATCCTCAAGGTGGTCGACCGCGAGCGCGCCGACATGCCCCAGACCGTCACGCAAGTTCATGCAAGGCACATCCTGCTGCGCGTCGGGCCGCAGTTGAGCGAGGCGCAGGCCCGCGCCCGGCTGAGCGACTTCCGCGCCCGCATCCTGGCCAAGCAGGCCGACTTCGCTACGCTGGCGCGCGAGTATTCCCAGGACCCCGCCAGCGCGGCCAAGGGAGGCGATCTGGGCTGGTCCAATCCGGGGCAGTACGTGCCGGAGTTCGAGGCCGCGCTGAATGAACTGGCGCCGGGCGAGATCAGCCAGCCGGTGACCACCCGGTTCGGGGTGCATCTGATCCAGTTGCTGGGGCGGCGCGTGGAGAAGCTGACCGATCAGCAAAAGCGGCAGGTCGCGCACAACATCCTGTATCAGAAAAAGCTCGTCCTCGCGGAAGCAACCTGGGCGCAGGATCTGCGCGGGCGCGCGTATGTCGAGTACCGCGATCCGCCTCAGTAGGTCATGGCCCCCACGCTTGCCACTGCGCGTGCTGCGCTGCCCTCCGAGGGGGCCCTTGCGCCTTGGGGCGGCCCGGCGGCTCTCAAGTCCTTGCCGCGAGCGGTGAAGGAGTGAAGCACGTCGCGCGCAAGCGCTTTGGCCAGCATTTTTTGGCCGATGCGGCCGTCATTGACGCCATCGTGCGCGCGATTGCGCCGCAGCCGGGCCAGGCCATGGTGGAGATCGGCCCCGGTCTCGCGGCGCTCACGCAGCCGCTGGCGGAGCGGCTCGGCCATCTCACCGTGATCGAACTGGACCGGGACCTGGCGCAGCGCCTGCGCGCGCATTCCCGGCTGTCGGTCATCGAATCCGATGTGCTGAAAGTGGATTTTGCCCTTGTTGCAAAAGCACATTCGGCTATTGATTCGATAGCTCATGATGACCGGCTGCGCGTGGTCGGGAATCTCCCCTACAACATCTCGACGCCCATCCTGTTTCATCTGCTGCGCTACGTGGACGTGATCCAGGACCAGCATTTCATGCTGCAGAAGGAAGTCGTCCTGCGCATGGTCGCACGACCCGCGACCCGCGACTATGGGCGTCTGTCGGTGATGCTGCAATGGCGCTACGCCATGGAAAACCTGCTGCCGGTGCCGCCCGAAGCGTTCGAGCCGCCGCCGCGGGTGGACAGCGCGGTGGTGCGCATGGTCCCGTTGCCGAACCCGGCGCCGGTGGATGCAGACAGGCTGGGCGAAATTGTCCGGGTTGCGTTCAGCCAGCGCCGCAAGTTATTGCGTCACACGCTGGGCCGCTGGCTGGAGGAAAACGACTTTTCCGGCCGGTTTGACGTGCAGCGCCGGGCCGAAGAGGTGCCGGTGTACGAGTATCTGGAATTGGCGCTGGCGCCGATGCGCTCCGTGCGCCCATAACAAGGCCCGCCGGGGATGGGCTGGCGGGGCGGCGTCAACTGACCGCCCTGCCTGCGGTTGCGGCCGGCGCCGCGCCGTTCAGGCGGCCGCGAGCCAGTAGCCTGAATTGAATGGGCTGCTCATGCGCAATGCCAGCGGCGAGATATCGACCAGCAGGTCGGTCGGCATTTTTTCGCCGGCCTCGGTGGTCAGATCGATACCGGCGGGTGCCGCGCCACTCTTGCCATCGGTGCTTGCCTCTTTCGCCCGTTCTGCTTGGCTGGTGTGTGCAGAACGGGCTACAGAAAAGAATAGAAGCACCGGAAGGGTATTTTTCGATCCCCCCAATAGTCTGCGGCGTCGCGGAAGATGTCCAGCAGTTGCTCGCGAGCCTCCTTGTCGAACTTGCCGTTCGCCGGGATTTGCTCCAGCACAATGACAAAGCCGGGCTGCGGGCCGGACTTGTGCAACGGGTCGGTCATGCAGTCGTACAGCGCATCGAAGTTCTTGCCGAAGTGCGCTGGAAAGGTGAATTGCTGGGCGATCAGGTCCAGCACGTCCTGCTTGCTCTGCGCATTCGCGAGATTCGCGTACAGGAAGTGCTGGCCCAGATGCTGGGCAGCGTCCTGCAGCTCCTGCACGCGAAACGCGCGGATCGACTGCACGATATTGGTTCTTACGGTACGAAGTGGTGTATCCATCTCCGCTTCACTTTCTATAGTCATAAACTCAACTCGGTCTTTTGGTCCGAGACCCCGGTTTTTCAGGCTGGTTCCCTTGCCGCACCTTCATTCGACGATGCGGCGAAAACTGACGTAATGGTCGCCCGTGTAGTAGCACACGTCCGGCACCTGCACGCGCCCTCCGCACACAATGCGCCGCGCGCCCCGGTTGCGCGCGCGAGGCGTCCGCACCGTGTACTCGTGGTAGTAGCCGCGCGCCTGCGGCGGCAGCTGCCGCTCGCGATTGCCAAATACCACGCCATCCTTTTCGTACGGAAACGGCCCGCCCTGGCGAATCAGCTGATAGGTCTCGCGCCCTTGCCGGGGCAGTTCGGCGACGGAAATCGTCGGCAAATCATTCGCCGGCAGCGGTTGTCTGGCGTGCACCAAATTGGTGCCAAGCAGCATCGCCGCCAAAAAAAATACCGCGAGTCCCGATTTGTTTGTTCTGGAAGTTGCGGCTCGCAACATGCATGCACCTTTCGGAAACTCCGGGTTAACCCGGAAATTTCAAGCCGCTAGTGTGCCGCAAGTGACCTGCAAATGCAAGCGCCTGCCCAAAATTTGGGCAGGTATGGATAGGGGTTTGGGCCTAAAAAGTTAGTGCTTGCTGTCTAAAACAGCCTATCGGGAAGCATTCGCATCGGCCACCGTCAAGGCTGTCATGTTGACGATGCGCCGGACCGTGGTGCTGGCTGTCAGAATGTGCACCGGTTTGGCGGCGCCCAGCAGCACCGGGCCGATGGCGATGTTGCCGCCCGCCGCCGTTTTGAGCAGGTTGTACGAGATATTCGCCGCGTCGATGTTCGGCAGCACCAGCAGGTTCGCGTTGCCGGCCAGCGTGCTGCCGGGAATCTGGTGCTGGCGGACCTTGCCGTCCAGCGCGACGTCGCCATGCATTTCGCCGTCCACTTCCAGCCACGGCGCCTTCACCCGCAGCAGATCAAGCGTCTGCCGCATCTTCAGCGCGCTGGGCTGGTTGCTCGACCCGAAGTTGGAGTGGCTCAGCAGCGCCGCCTTCGGATGCACGCCAAAACGCGTCATTTCCTCGGCCGCCATCATGGTGATCTCGGCCAGCTGATCCGCGCTCGGGTCGTAGTTGACATGCGTGTCCACCAGGAATACCAGCCGCTCGGGCAGCAGAAGCCCGTTCATGCACGCGTAGGTGCACACGCCCGGCCGCTTGCCAATCACCTGGTCCAGGTACACGAGGTGCATGGCCGTGGTGCCCCAGGTGCCGCAGATGACGCCATCCACCTCGCCCTTTTCCAGCAGCATGAAGCTGATCAGCGAGAGGCGCCGGCGCATTTCGATCTTGGCCATCTGCACCGTGACGCCCTTGCGCTCGGTCAGGCGGTGATAGGTCTGCCAGAAGTCGTGGTAGCGATGATCCTGCTCGACGTTCACGACGTCGTAGTCCCGGTCCTGCTTGAGCCGCAGGCCGAATTTCTCGATGCGCCGCGCGATGATGGCCGGCCGGCCGATCAGCGTCGGGCGCGCCAGACCTTCGTCTACCACGATCTGCGCGGCGCGCAGCACGCGCTCCTCTTCGCCTTCCGCATAGGCCACGCGTTTTCTCGGGGCCAGCTTGGCCGCCGCATAGATCGGTTTCATGGTGGTGCCCGAGGCATACACGAAACTTTGCAGCCGGTCGCGGTAGGCCGCCATGTCCTGCACCGGTCGCCGCGCCACGCCGCTGTCGGCAGCCGCCTGCGCCACCGCCGGCGCGATCATCGTCATCAGGCGCGGATCGAACGGCTTGGGGATCAGGTAGTCGGGGCCGAACGCGAGCGGCTCGCCGGAGTAGGCGGCGGCCACGACCTCGCTTTGCTCGGCTTGCGCCAGATCCGCGATCGCCCGCACCGCCGCGATTTCCATCTCGACCGTGATGGTCGATGCGCCCGCATCCAGCGCCCCGCGGAAGATGTACGGAAAGCACAGCACGTTGTTGACCTGGTTCGGGTAGTCGCTGCGGCCCGTGGCCATGATGACGTCGTCGCGCACCGCCCGCGCATCCTCCGGGGTGATTTCCGGATTCGGATTGGCGAGCGCGAGAATCAGCGGGCGCGCCGCCATCTTGCGGACCATCTCGGGCTTGAGCACCCCGCCGGCCGACAGGCCCAGAAACACATCCGCGCCCTCGATGATCTCGCCCAGCGTGCGCGCCGTGGTCTTCTGCGCGTACTGGATCTTGTCCTCGTCCATCAGCTCGGTGCGCCCTTCGTACACCACGCCGGCCAGGTCGGTCACATAAATGTTGCCGCGCGGAACCCCCAGCTTGAGCAGCAGGCCCAGGCAGGCCAGCGCCGCCGCACCCGCGCCGGACGTCACCAGCTTGACCTGCTTCAGGTCCTTGCCCGCCACCCGCAGCCCATTCAGGATCGCGGCGCCGACGCAGATCGCCGTCCCGTGCTGGTCGTCGTGGAACACCGGAATCTTCATGCGCTCGCGCAGCTTGCGCTCCACATAGAAACAATCCGGCGCCTTGATGTCTTCCAGGTTGATGCCGCCAAACGTGGGCTCCAGCGCGGCAATGATGTCGACCAGCCTGTCCAGGTCGTGCTTCTCGTCGATCTCGATGTCGAACACATCGATGCCGGCGAATTTCTTGAACAGCACCCCCTTGCCTTCCATCACGGGCTTGGCGGCGAGCGGGCCGATGTCGCCCAGACCCAGCACGGCCGTGCCGTTCGTGACCACCGCGACCAGATTGCCGCGGCTGGTGTAGCGGAACGCGTTGTCGGGGTTTTTGACGATCTCCTCGCAGGGCGCCGCCACGCCGGGCGTATAGGCCAGCCCCAGGTCGTGCTGATTCAACAGCTGCTTGGTGGCCGCGATCGCGATCTTGCCCGGGGTGGGAAACTCGTGGTACTCGAGCGCCGCGGCGCGTCGCTCGGCGCGATGTTCCTGGGGGTTGACTAGGGTGTTGGGCATGCGATGTCTCCTGCGCCGAACGGACTCACGCCTGTGCAAAAGTCCATCGGCTTCAAAATGAATCCGATTGTAGGCGCGCCTCGAACCAGCGATGGCGCCGGTGCTGCTTCAGACCTGCACGAGCCGGCTTTGCTCGCTGCGCCGCGCAGTGTGCGGGCCCGTCAGCACAAAACCGAGCGACTGGTTCCGGGTGCCGATGAATTGCCACAGGCCGGGCTCGGGCCCGGTCCATTCGCCGTGCAGGCCGGGCGTGGGCGCGGCGATCACGATCGGCAGCGCGGGTGTCTTGACGGTCACCGGCATGAGCGGGAAGGCCAGTTCGGTGCGCTGCCCCGCCAGCGTGGCGGCCAGGGCCCGGGCGGCGTTCATGATCGGCATCACGAACGGCAGGGTCCGACCTCCTGCCGACGCGTACTGCGCGCCATCGCCCAGCGCGTAGATGTGCGCGGCGCTGGTCTGCAACGCCGTGTCCACCACGATGCCGCGTTCGCAGGCCAGGCCGGCGGCCTGCGCGAGTGCCGTGTCTGCTCTCAATCCTATGGCACTCAGAACAATGTCAGCGTCGATTTGCACGCCATTTGACAATGAAACCTGCAGCGCGCCCGTGCCGGTTGGCCGGTCGACGGCGGCCACGGTCGCATTGAAATGCCACGCAATGCCCAGGTTGTGCAGCGCGTCGCGCAGCGCCTCGCCCGCGGGCGCCGGCAACAAGGCCGCGAGCGGCCGCGCGGCCGGGTCCACCACGCTGACCTGGTAACCGGCGCCGGCCAGATCGTTCGCGAACTCGCAGCCGATCAGGCCGGCACCCATGATGACGATGCGCTTGTCGTGGCCTTGCGCGCCGCTCGCGTTCATCAAGTGGGTGTGAAAAATCTCGAAGTCCTGCAGCGAGTTGACCGACAGCACCTGGTCGGCCGCATTTCCTGCGATCGGCACGCGGATCGGTTGCGCACCGGTGGCCAACACGAGGTCGCGATAGGTGAACTCGCCGCCCGGGGTGGTCACGACGCCGCGTGCCGGATCGATCGCGAGCACCCTCGTGTGCGCCACGAGCGTCACATGGTGCGTCTGCGCCATGGGGCCGGCCGGCGTGCCGACCAGCTGCTCGGGCGTACGACCCTGCGCGAACGCGTTCGACAGCGAGGGCTTGGCGTAGAAGTCGCCTCGATCGGCGGTGATCAGCAGCAGCGGCGTAGCGCTGTCGAGTTTGCGCAATTCACGCGCCGTGCTCCAGCCGGCCAGGCCGGCGCCCACGATGATGACGGGCAGCGTCACCGGCTTCAGATTTCGACGAGTTCGAAGTCGGCCTTGGCCGCGCCGCACTCCGGGCAGTTCCAGCTGTCCGGCACATCCGCCCAGCGGGTGCCCGCGGGCAAGCCGTCGCCCGGACGGCCGGCGGCCTCGTCATAGATAAAGCCGCAAATCACGCACATATAGGTTTTCATCGGTTTCTCCAATTCAGTTGTTCATCGTTTTGCAGCGAGCCCGCGCTCCGCACCGTGGCGCAGGCCCTGCACGCTTGCACAAGCCCGCCTACACGCCGGGCGCGGCCAGCACCTGGGTCAGCCGCGCCTGGTACTGGTTGGCGTGGCGCTCTTCCACTCGCGCCAGCGCCGCGAAGCGCTTTTGGGCTTTCTCCAGCGTTGCCCTGAATTGTGCGGCATGCGCCTTCGACTCCTCGATCTGCTCGTCCATTTCGGCGACGGCCGCGCGCTGTCCCTCGGCTTCGGCCGTGCGGCGAAAGCCCGGGTACATCTCGGTGTATTCGTAGGTTTCGCCGTCGATCGCGATCTGCAGCGCCTTCGCCGGCGTCATCTCCGCCTTCGGGTACAGCAGGTCCAGGTGGCCGAAGGCGTGCATCACCTCCTGCGCGGCGGTTTCCTCGAATCGGCGGGCCGTGTCGTCGTCGCCCGCCTCGCGCGCCAGCCTGGCGAAGTAGCGGTACTTGATGTGCGCCATGGACTCGCCGGCGAAGGCGGCTTCGAGGTTGGCGAAAGTTTTGATTTCGGGGCGCTTGCGATCGGTCATGCTGAACTCCTGTGCAGTTTGAAGGTCCTGTTGATTGCGTGAATCAATCAACACATGTTGGATGGTAGAGATTATCAATCGATAAATCCAATTGAGATTGGCTAATCAATTGATAGGAGCTATCTCTCACGCAAAGGCTTCCGTGCGGCCGTGGCCAACCCCGCGAGAGCGAGAATAGGAACGCATGAACAACCTGTCGAACAATCTGTCCGCCCTGCAGTCGCTCGGCTTCACGCTGCCCTCGCCCGGCTATCTGTTCGGCTCCATCGTGTTCGGTCTCGTCGGCATGGTCGCCTGGCGGTTGGGCAAGAAAAGGGAACGCCCCATCACCATGTGGCTTGGCGTGGCGTTGATGTTCTATACGTTCGCGGTCTCGAGGACCTGGCTGATGTACCTAGTCGGCTTCGCGCTGTGCGCCGGGATGTACTTTGACCGCGGCTGAACGTGCGCCTCACGTTCGCATCAGCGCCTCGATTTCGTCGGCCTTGACCGGCACGCCGCGGCTGATCAGCTCGCAGCCGGTGCTCGTGACGACCGCGTCGTCTTCGATCCGGATGCCGATGTTGTGGAAGGGCTCGGGCACACCGTCGCCCGGGCGCACGTAGATGCCGGGCTCCAGCGTCAGCACCATGCCGGGTTGCAGGATGCGGCTCGGGCGGTTCACGATCACCTCGCCCGACAGCGGGTCGCGGCGCTCGCTGGTCTGGCCTACTTCGGCGGGCTCCACGTAGCTGCCGCAGTCGTGCACGTCCATGCCCAGCCAGTGGCTGGTGCGGTGCATGTAGAACGGGAAGTAGGCGCGCTGCTCGATCACATCCTGAACGCCGCCCACCTTGTTCGCGTCGAGCAGGCCCACGTCGAGCATGCCCTGCGCCAGCACCTTCACGGCGGCCTCGTGCGGGTCGTTGAAGCGCGCGCCCGGCTTCGTCACGGCCGCACCGGCCTCCTGGCTCGCCGTCACCAGCTCGTACAGCGCGCGCTGCGGCCCCGTGAACTTGCCATTGGCCGGAAAGGTGCGCGTGATGTCGCTGGCGTAGCCGTCAAGCTCGCAGCCCGCGTCGATCAGCACCAGATCGCCCGCGCGCACGGGCGCGGCGTCGGCGCGGTAGTGCAGCACGCAGGCATTCGCGCCGGCCGCCACGATCGAGCCGTAGGCCACGCTCTGCGAGCCGTGGCGCCGGAATTCGTGCAGCAACTCGGCATCGAGGTGGTATTCGCGCACCTGCTGGCCCTCGCGCAGCATGCGGCTTGACAGCTGCATCGCGCGGATGTGCGCGCCCGCGCTGATCTGCGCCGCACGGCGCATCGTGTCCAGCTCGTGCGCGTCCTTCACCAGCCGCATTTCGTCCACGATGCCGCACAGGTCGCGCTGCTCGGCCGGGCACAGCGCGCCATAGCGCACGCGCGCGCGCACGCTGTTAAGCCAGCCGTCGATGCGCGATTCCAGCCCCGGGTGCGTGGCGAACGGGTACCACACGGTGCTGCGGTTTTCCAGCAGCCTGGGTAATTGCGCATCCAGCTCTGCGACCGAGAACGCAGCATCTACACCAAGCAAATCGGGGGCTGCAGCCGGCCCGAGCCGATAGCCATCCCAGACTTCGCGCTCCAGGTCTTTCGGTGCACAAAACAGCGTGGCGCGGCCGTCGCCCGTGATGACGAGCCAGGCGTTGGGCTCGGTGAAGCCGCTCAGGTAATGGAAGTAGCTGTCGAAGCGGTACAGGAAATCGTTGTCGCGGTTGCGCTGGCGCTCGGGCGCGGTCGGCACGATGGCGATGCCGCCCGAGCCGAGTTGCCGGGCCACGCGCGCGCGGCGCTGGGCGTAAATGGAAGTGTTCATGGTGTCTCTTCAGTCCGTGGTGTTGAGTTGCGCGAGGCGTTCGGGCGTGCCGACATCGGTCCACGGCCCCCGGTACAGCTCGGCGCTGACCTGTCCATTGTCCATCGCACCGCGCAGCAGCGGCGCCAGCGGGGTCTTGATGCCAGCGGGGTTGCCACGGGGCACATCGCAATAGGGTGGCGCGAACAACGCCTTGCGGTACAGCGCGATGGTGCTGAAGGTGCAGGTCTGCGCGGCGTGGTTCAGCGCCAGGCCATCCGGCGAGAGTCCGAAGTCGCCCCTGGCGTTGTGCGCCGGATTCGGCACCAGCCACAAATGAGCCAGCTTGCCGCTGGCGGCAAAGCGTTCGAAGGCCGCGCGCGTGAACGCAAACTCGGGCGCGAACACGTCGCCGGCCAGCACCCAGAACACATCGCCCAGGAGCGGCAACGCGCGCACGATGCCGCCTGCTGTTTCCAACGGGCCGCCAAAGTCGTGGCCTTCGGGGGAATATGAAATTGATAGCGACTTGCCCTTGTCCAGTGTGGGCTGCAGGCCGAAATGACTCTCAATTTGCTCGCCCAGCCAGGCCGTGTTGACGATGAGCCGGTCGAACCCGCCGCGCGCCAGCGCCTCTATCGGCCACTGCATCAGCGGCTTGCCGCGCACCATCAGCAGCGGCTTGGGGCAGGTGTCGGTCAGCGGCCGCATGCGCTCGCCGCGCCCGGCGGCGAGGATCATGGCGCTGGCAAGGGACGAGGTCATGCGCGCCAGTGTAGCGGCCGCCGCCGCGCCGCTACAGGTCCAGCACCAGCACCGGCGACACCGCGCGCGACACGCAAATCATCATCGACTTGCCCGCCGCCCGCTGTTCCTGCGAGAGCACGTAGTCGCGGTGTTCGACCTCGCCTTCGCAGACCGGCGTTTCGCAGGTGCCGCACAGCCCCTCGCGGCAGGAAAACGGCAGCTCGATGCCGTTGGCCTCCAGCACCTCGAGGATGCTGCGGTCCGCGGGGACCGTGAAAGACCGGTGGCTCTGGCGCAGCTCGACACGGAACTCGCCGGCGGCCGCGGTGGTGCTGTCCGGGTCGACGCTGGGCGCCGCGAAGTATTCGAAGTGCACCGTCTGGGGCGGCAGATGCGCGGCGTGCGTCTGGACCGCCTGCATCAGCGCCTGCGGCCCGCAGCAGTAAATGTGCTGGCCCGGGCGCTCGGCCAGCCAGGGCCGCACGTCCAGAAACCCGCCGGCCTGATCGTCGAAGTGAAAGTGCACCCGCTCGCCGTACTCACGCAGCGTCTCGAGGAAAGCCGCGCGCTGGCCATTGCGAGCCGCATAGACCAGGCGCCAGGGGCGGCCCTGCGCCTCGCACCAGCGGATCATCGACATGAACGGCGTCACGCCAATGCCGCCCGCGATGAACAGATGGCTTTCGGCCGCCGGCGCCAGCGGGAAATTGTTGCGCGGCGCGCTGACCTGCAGCGGCATGCCGCAGCGCAATGACTGGTGGATATAAGCCGAGCCACCCCGGCCCGCGGCGACGCGCCCGACGCCGATCACGTAGCGGTCGCGCTCGCGCCAGTCGTTCGTCAGCGAGTAGTGGCGTATCCGGCCGCTGCCCAGGTCGATTTCGAGGTGCGCGCCGGGCTCGAACGCCGGCAGGGCGGCGCCGTTTTGCGCGCGCAACTCGACCAGCATGACGTCGCGCGCCTCGGCCTGAAGGTCGCTGACGACCAGCGTCAGCCGCGAAGGATCATGGGCAGGCATCGGTGCGGCCGCGCGTCACGCCGCGAGCGGCTGGGCTTCGCGCTGCTCTTCCTTGATCAGCTTGGCCAGGGTCCAGCGGAAGTGCGACAGCGCGGCGTCCGCACCGATCGCCAGCATCTTGAAGTCGGGGTCGGCGTCCATCAGCCGCTGCTGCCCCTCGATCAGGGCCTTGTCCTCGAGGAAGCCTTCGACCATGCTGTTGTACAGCGACAGCGTGATGTTCGGGTTGCCGGTGTCGAAGTCATGCAGGTAATTCCAGAAGAAATGCGTTGTGCGCCGCGTCTCGGGGGTCATGTACTGACAGTTGCGGTACTGGCGCGCGCCCTCGTAGTTGCCGCTGTCGGCGGCGCCGGCCGGCGCGAACATCGTCTCCATGAAGAAGATGCCGGGAATGTGCATCTGCGCCATGTTGCGCCGATCGACCCGTGCGGACTTGTCGCTGATCACGCGCTTGTGATAGGGCGGCGCGTCGTCGTCCTTGTTCCAGCGCTCGACCTTGAAGCTTCGCGGCAGGCGCTCGATCGCGATGTGCCTGGTCTTGTACGCATACTCTTCCGAGCCGCCCAGGCTCTTGGTGTGCACGAACGCGAGGTGCGCGAAATCGGCCAGGTTGTCGACGATGTAGAGCCAGTTGGCGTCGTAGTGCATGTAGCCCGGCAATCCCTTCCATTTCGGGTCGCTCAGGGGCGGGTAGTCCAGGATCAATGCGGGGTCCGCCTTGGCGGGGTCGCCCATCCAGATCCACACCAGATGGTCGCGCTCGACGACCGGGTAGCTCGTCACGCCCAGCTTCGGCGGGATCAGGTCCTGGCCGGGGATTTGAATGCACTTGCCGCTCGTGTTGAACTTCATGCCGTGGTACATGCAGCGCAGATCGTCGCCTTCGATGCGGCCCATCGACAGCGGCGCGCCGCGATGGCAGCAGCGGTCGTCCAGCGCGACGACTTTGCCGCTCTCGCCCCGGTACATGACGACCGGCTTCTCGAGAATCGTGCGGGCCAGCTTTGCGCCGTCGACCAGCTCGTGGCCCCAGGCGGCCACATACCAGCAGTTCTTCAGGAAAATTTCAGAGGTGTCCATCGTCATTTCATGTCTCCATCTGGCGCCGCCGCGCCGCAGCCGAAAATCCTTGCCCGCGGGGTTTTGTCACAGTGCCGCTGCGGTCGCGCAAGGGAGGAATATCAAGCTTAGTTCTTCGGCCGCTCCAGATAAATCACCTGGAGCCGAACATACTGTTCAGATTCCCGGACAATAGAGCCTATGAACTGGGACGACTACGACGTGTTCTGCCGCGTCATCGAGCATGGCGGCTTCTCCGCAGCGGCGCGGGCCCTGGAGCGGCCCAAGTCCACGGTGAGCGCGTCGATTGCCCGGCTCGAGGCGGAGTTGAGCGCCCGGCTGATGGAGCGCACCACGCGGCAGGTGCGGCTGACCGAGGCGGGGGAAACGCTGTACCACGGCATCGGGCCGCTGTTTGCGGGGCTGCGCGAGGCGCGCGCCGACGCCCTGGCCCAGGGCGAAGCGGTGGCCGGCACGCTGCGCGTTGCATCGCCGTATGAATTCGGCGCGAACCACGTGGGGCCGGTGGCATGCAGCCTGATGGCGCGCTATCCGCAATTGAAAGTGCGCCTCGATGTGGAGCACGAGGCGATCAACCCGCTGGAGCGCCACTACGACATCGTCTTCGCCATGCTGGACGTCGGCCTGCCGGCGTCCAGCCTGATTCAGCGCCGCATGTTCTCGCTCGAGCGGGGCGTGTTTGCGTCGCCGCAATTGCTGGAGCAGTTTGGGGAACCCGCCACCCCGCAAGAGCTGGGCGCCTTGCCGCTGCTGTGCGGCCTGGCCGACACGAAATGGACCTTCACGGCCGCCGACGGGACGGCGAGCGCCGTGCCGACGCCGCTGCCGCGCCTGAACAGCGGCAATGCCGACGTGCGCCGGCAGGCGGCCATGGCCGGCCTTGGCGTGGCGCGCATCACGGCCACGTTCTGTGCCCAGGCCGTGCGCGAGGGGCATCTGCGCCGCCTGCTGCCCGACTACACCTGCGCGCCGCTGCGCGTGTATGCGCTGCTTCCGGGCAAACGGCTCATGCCAGCCAAGGTCCGCATGCTGCTGGATGCGCTCAGCCAGCAGGCGGGCGTCGCGATTTGACGGGAGTAGGCGCCACCAGGCGCTACTTCTGCAATTTCCAGGCGCCGTTGACGACGCGCACAAGCACCTGCGAGCGCTGATCGGCGCCGTTGTGGTTCGTGGGGCTCATCGTGAACACGGCCTCGGGCGTGACGACATCCTTCATCGACTCCAGCGCATCGCGCAGTGCCGCGCGGAACGCCGGCGTTCCGGGTTGGGCCTTCTTCAGGGCCTGCGGTACCGCCGCTTCAAGCCACTCCACCGCGGTCCAGGCCGACGCGCCGAACAGCGAGCGCGAGCCGGGACCGTAGGCGGCCTCATAGCGCTTGACGTACTCCAGGGCGGGCTTTTTCAGGATCGACGAATCGGGTATTTGCTCGGCCACCAGGACCGGGCCCACCGTCATGTAGTTGCCCTCGACACCCTTGCCGCCCACGCGCAGGTAATCGGCGTTGGCCACGCCCTGGGTCTGGTACACCGGACCCTTGAAGCCGCGCTGGGAGAGTTCGATCGGAGGCAGCACACCGGGGGTGCCGGAGCTGACGACGTACACCGCATCGGGCTGTGCCGCCAGCAGCCGCAGGACTTGCGCCGTCACCGAGGTATCGGTCTGGTTGTAGCGCTCGACGGCAACCACCTTGACGCCCTTGGCGGCTGCGGCCTTTTCGAACGCCTTGGTGTAGTCTTCACCGAAGCTGGTGGCGAGCGCGATCACACCCACCTTCTTGACGCCCTTCGACAACATGTCGTCGATCGCAAAGTTGACGGCGACCGATGCCGGCGCCGCCATGCGAAAAGCCCAGCGGCGCGGGCCATCGGCCGGGTAGATGATCGAGTCGCCACCCGCCATCGACAGCATCGGCGTCGCGGCCTTGGCGGCAATGTCGAGCGCGGCCAGCGAGGTCGGCGTGAGCGAGGGGCCGACGATCACGTCGACGTTGTCTTCCGACACCAGCTTGGTTGCGCTCTTGGCCGCCGTCGTGGTGTCCGACGCGTCGTTGAGGAGGGTCACATGCAGCTTCTGGCCGGCGATTTCGGTCGGCCACAGCTTGATCGTGTTCTGCTCCGGGATGCCGAGCGTCGCGCCCGGGCCGGTGGTGGATACGATCACGCCGACGTTGATGTCCGCCTGCGCGTTCAGGGTGAAGGCCAGCGCCAGTGCGACGGCGGCCAGCTTGTGGATCAATTTCATGGAGACTCCTTTGGAATGAAACACGTCGGGTGGTTACGGGCAGACGCCCACATTCGCCTGCCCGCCACCCGGGCCGCGCAGGTGTTGCCAGGATTGGCAAAGGGTTGCTCGCGGGCCGCTCATCGCACCGCCGAGCCAAGGTAGGTCTCGATCACGCGCGGATCACCGGCCAGCTCGGCAGCCGGCCCTTCGAGCACGATCTCACCCGTTTCGAGGACGTAGCCGTAGTCGGCCACGGCGAGCGCTGCGCGGGCGTTCTGTTCCACCAGCAGCAGGGACACGCCGGTGGCGCGCAGGCTGTCGATGGTGCGGAACATTTCCTGCACGATCAGCGGCGCCAGCCCGAGACTGGGCTCATCCAGCATCAGCAACTCGGGCCTGGACATCAGTGCGCGCCCCAGCGCGAGCATCTGGCGCTCGCCGCCCGACAGGGTGCCCGCGAGCTGCGCCGCGCGCTCCTTCAGGCGCGGGAACAGCGCATAAACCTCTTCGAGCGCGTCGCTCCCGTCGTTGCGCCCGCCGCCGCGATGACGGTAGGCGCCGAGCCGCAAATTGTCTGCCACCGACATCGTGCCGAACAGCGCGCGCGTTTCGGGCACGAGCGCGATGCCACGGTCCACGCGCTCTTCGAGCGTCAAGGATTCAATCGCCTCGCCGCGGTGGATGATCTTGCCGCGCGCCGGCAGCACGCCCATCAGCGCATTCAGCAGGGTGGACTTGCCCGCGCCGTTCGGGCCGATGACGGTGACGACACGCCCCGCCTCGGCATGCAGGCTCAGGCCGTGCAGCACCTCGGCGCGGCCATAGCCGCAGTGCAGGCCGGTCACGCGCAGAAGGTCGGGGTGCGATGCCGTGGCGGCGGTGGGGGTCGTCACGCTCATCTTCAGTTGCCCAGATAGGCCGTGCGAACGGCCGGGTTCGCCTGCACTTCGGCCGGGGTGCCCTCGGTCAGCTTGGTGCCAAATTCCATCACGACGATGCGGTCGGTGACGTCCATCACCAGGTCCATGTCGTGCTCGACCAGCAGGATGCTCAAGCCCTCGCTGCGCAACTGGCGCAGCACGTCCGCCAGCGCCTGCTTTTCCTTGTGCCGCAGCCCGGCCGCGGGCTCGTCCAGCAGCAGCAGCGTGGGGTCCGCGCACAGGGCGCGCGCGATCTCCATCAGGCGCTG
The DNA here is from genome assembly GCA_004323695.1 of Burkholderiaceae bacterium. Taxonomy (GTDB): domain Bacteria; phylum Pseudomonadota; class Gammaproteobacteria; order Burkholderiales; family Burkholderiaceae_C; genus Rhodoferax_A. Next base: position 1,039 of record SCRU01000129.1, on the reverse strand, counting down.
GGTGCCCATCGACAGGTTGCCCGCCTGCTCGTGCATGAGGTCGGCGATGCCGATGCGCCGAAGCTGCGATTCGGCTTCGCGGAACAGGCGGCGCTCCTCGGCGCGGTCCAGCCGCAGCAACGCCCGCATCGTGCCGGCGCTGCCGCGCAGGTGCGCGCCGAGTGCCACGTTTTCCAGCACCGTCATGTCCGCCAGCATCTTGACATGCTGGAAGGTGCGGGCCACGCCGCGGCGCGCGATCTCGCGCGAGCGCATGCCCCGGATCGATTCGCCGAGCAGGGTGATTTCGCCACTGGTCACCGCCAGCACGCCCGTCAGCAAGTTGAACGTGGTGGACTTGCCTGCCCCGTTGGGGCCAATCAGGCCGAGGATCTCGCCCGCCCGCACTTGCAGGTCCACATCGTTGACGGCGACCAGTCCGCCAAAGGTCTTGCGCAGTGCCCGTGCGTCCAGCACCACTTCCCCGTGCGTGGGCCGTGCGCGTTCGGCCAGCAACCTCGCGTTCGCCCAGTCCGGGCGCCGCTGCACACGCGGCAGGCGCGTCTCGACCGTCGCCCACAGGCCATCGCGCGCGTAGCGCAGCACCAGCACCAGCACGACGCCGAACACCACGATTTCGTAGTTGCCCGTGACGCCGAGCAGGCGTGGCATCCAGGTCTGCAACTGGTCATGCAGCACGGGCATGACGCCGGCGCCGGCCAGCGCGCCCCAGACGTAGCCGGCGCCGCCGATGACGGCCATGAACAGGTACTCGATGCCCATGCTCAGACCAAACGGCGATGGACTCACGGTGCTCTGGAAGTAGGCGTACAACCAGCCGGAAACGCTCGCCAGCAACGCCGCCAGGACGAAGGCGGTTACCTTGATGCGGAAGGTGTTGACACCCATGGCCTCCGCCATGACCGTGCCGCTTCGCACTGCGCGCAGCGCGCGCCCCATGCGTGAATCGAGCAGGTGGCTGGCCATCAGCGCGGCGGCGATCACCAGAAACCAGACCAGGTAGTAGAAGATTCGCCGGTTGTCCAGCGACAAGCCGAAC
>SCRU01000128.1 GCA_004323695.1 Burkholderiaceae bacterium | reverse complement strand
TCGCTGGTGGAGAGGGCTGGATTCGAACCAGCGTACTCGTAAGAGGGCAGATTTACAGTCTGCTGCCATTAACCACTCGGCCACCTCTCCTTTGGCGAACCTCAGATTATGCCATGAAAATCGACGTGAAACCTGCCTCCGCGCCCCGTGTCATCCCGCGCCCTACCACGCCACCGCCGGGCGGCCGTGGCGGCGCAGGAACGCATTCGCGAGCCCGAAATGCCCGCACCCGATGAAGGGCTGCGGCGCGCGCAGCGCCGACAGCGGCGACGGATGGTTCGCACTCAGCACCAAATGGGATGAATCCGAACCCGCTGACCGGTCTCGCCCCATTACCAGCGCCGCCTTGGCCTGCGCATGAGCCCCCCACAGCATGAACACGACTGGCTCTTCTTTTTGAGTTACCAATTCGATAATTTCGTCAGTAAGCACTTCCCAACCCTGTTTGGCATGGCCGCCAGCCTGGCCGTCCTCAACCGTCAGGCTGGTGTTCAGCAGCAGGACGCCCTGCTGTGCCCAGCGCAGCAGGGACCCATCAGCGGGTGGCGCCAGCCCCAGATCTCGCTGGCGTTCCTTGAAGATGTTGCGCAGCGACGGCGGCAACTTGACACCCGGCGCCACCGAGAAAGCCAGCCCCTCGGCCTGTCCCAGCCCGTGGTACGGATCCTGCCCGAGGATCACAACGCGCACCGCGGCCAGTGGAGTCAGTTCCAGGGCGCGAAACGGCCGTGGCGGGTAGATCATGGCGCCAGCCGCGAGCCGGCCTCGCATGAAGGTGGCGAGCTGCCGGCCCGCCGCGCTGGCCAGAAAGCGGTCGATCGCAGGGCGCCAGCCCGCGCCCACCGGCCATTGGTCGGGCGCCCAGTCCAGCAGCCGCGTCGCTGGCCGCCCGCACAGTGACCCCGCCGCAGCGGCGGACGCGGGCACCCCAGCCATTTCGAGCGCCAAATCGGGCTTTTCCCCTTGTTGCATCAGTGCAGTTAGCTATAAAAACAAGAGCTTCTGATTTGTCAATCCCTGAACAGCTCGGCCAGCGCCTCGCCGGGCTCCGCGGCCCGCATGAACGCCTCGCCGACCAGGAAAGCATGCACGCCGGCCGCGCGCATTTTCTGCACGTCGGCCCGGGTCAAAATCCCGCTCTCGGTCACCAGCAGGCGCTCGGGCGGCACCTCGGCGCGTAGCGTCAGCGTGGTGTCCAGCGTGACCTCGAAACTGCGCAGGTTGCGGTTGTTGATGCCGATCAAGGGCGTCTTGAGCTTGAGCACGCGCGCCAGCTCGGGCGCATCGTGCACCTCGACCAGCACCGCCATGTCGAGCGAACGCGCGATGGCTTCGAACTCGGCCAGTTGCGCGTCGTCCAGCACGGCGGCAATCAGCAGGATGGCGTCGGCGCCGATCGCGCGCGATTCGTAGATCTGGTACGCATCGACCATGAAGTCCTTGCGCAGCACCGGCAGGTGGCAGGATGCGCGCGCCTGCTTGAGCGTGTCCACGCTGCCCTGGAAAAACTGCCGGTCCGTCAGCACCGACAGGCAGGCGGCGCCGAATTCCGCGTAGCTCTGCGCGATGTCGGCCGGGATAAAGTCCTCGCGCAGCACGCCCCTGGACGGGCTGGCCTTCTTGACTTCGGCGATCACGGCGGCCGCGCCCGCGGTGATCTTGGCGCGCAGCGCACCGACGAAATCGCGCGTCAGGACCCTCGATTCGGCATCCAGGCGCATGGCCGCCAGCGGCGTGCGCTTGAGGGCGGCCGCGACTTCCGCGCGCTTGACGGCAACGATCTGCTGCAGGATATCCGACATGGCGCGCTCAGTGCTTGAATGATTGGGACAACGCCACCAGTTGGTGCAGCGTGGCCAGCGCCGCGCCCGACTCGACGGCGGCACGGGCCAGCTCGATGCCGGCCTTGATGGAATCCGCCACATTCGCCGCGTACAGCGCCACACCGGCGTTCAGGATCACGATGTCGCGCGCGGCGCCATGGTTGTTTTCCAGCACGTTCATCAGCATGGCCCGGGACTGCTCGGGGGCGTCGACCTTGAGCGCGCGGTTGCTGGCCATCGGCAGGTCGAAGTCCTCGGGATGCACTTCGTACTCGGTGATCTCGCCGTTCTTCAGCTCGCCGACCAGCGTACCCGCGCCGAGCGAGACCTCGTCCATGCCGTCCTTGCCATACACCACCAGCGCATGTTCGGCGCCCAGGCGCTGCAGTGCGCGCACCTGGATGCCGACCAGGTCGGGGTGGAACACGCCCATCAGGATGTTCGGCGCACTGGCTGGGTTCGTGAGCGGCCCGAGGATGTTGAAGATGGTCTTGATGCCCAGCTCCTTGCGCACCGGCGCCACGTTTTTCATGGCCGGATGGTGATTCGGCGCGAACATGAAGCCGACGCCGACCTGCGCGATGCACTGGGCAATCTGCTCGGGGGTCAGGTTGATGTTCAGGCCCAGGCTCTCGAGCACGTCGGCGCTGCCGCTCTTGCTGCTGACGCTGCGCCCACCGTGCTTGCTGACCTTGGCGCCCGCCGCGGCCGCGACAAACATCGAGCAGGTCGAAATATTGAAGGTGTGCGAGCCGTCGCCGCCCGTGCCCACGATGTCCACCAGATGCGTCCGGTCGGCCACATGGACCTTGGTGGAGAACTCGCGCATGACCTGCGCCGCCGCCGTAATTTCGCCGATGGTTTCCTTCTTGACGCGCAGGCCGGTGATCAGCGCCGCCATCATCACGGGCGACATCTCGCCGCTCATGATGAGCCGCATGATGTGCAGCATCTCGTCGTGGAAGATTTCGCGGTGCTCGATGGTGCGCTGCAGCGCCTCCTGCGGCGTGATTTTGCTGGCCTGGGTCATGATGGATGTCTCCTCGTGGTGCGTGATCGGTAAATATTTTCAGTGAACCGGATTGTCCGGCAGGGCCGGCCGCAGGCCGGCGACGATAAAAAGGCCGAGGTGGTCAACATCCGTCATTTTTATTCACCTCAGGCCTGGAAGAACTGGCGGATGGCGGCGGCGGCGCGGTCCACGCCGGCGGCGTCCACATCCAGGTGCGTGACGAAGCGCAGGCGGTACAGGCCCACCGCGAGGATCCCGCTGGCCGCCAGGTGCGCCAGCAGCGCGGCCGAGCGCTCGCGCGCGGCGCCGACCAGGTCCACGAACACCATGTTGGTCTGCGGCGGCTCGACCTGCAGCCCGGGGATGCCCGTCAGCGCGGCGGCCAGCCGGCGCGCCAGCGCGTGATCCTGCGCGAGGCGCTCGACGTGGTGGTCCAGCGCGTACAGCGCGCCCGCCGCCAGCAGCCCGGCCTGGCGCATGCCGCCGCCGGCCATCTTGCGAATGCGGTGCGCACGCGCCAGCAGTTCGCGCGAGCCGCACAGCGCCGAGCCCACGGGCGCGCCCAGGCCCTTGCTGAAGCAGATGGACACGCTGTCGAAGCACTGGGCAATGCGCCGGGCTTCGCTCAGGATGTCGACGCGTGAAACCGAGTGGCTGGCACGGACTGCGCCCCCACGCTCGCCCACTGCGTGTGGCTCGCTGCCCCCCGAGGGGGCTGCCCCGCCTTGGGGCGGCCCGGCGGCGGGGCGCGCGTCGCCCATAGCCTGCGCCACGGCCGCATTGAACAGCCGCGCGCCGTCCAGATGCCGCCCCAAACCCTTGCGCGTCGCCAGCTCGGTCGCTTGTCTTACATAGTCGAACGGCAGCAGCTGGCCGCCCAGCGTGTTCTCCAGCGCCAGCAACCGGGTGCGCGCAAAGTGCGCGTCATCGGGCTTGATCGCGGCCTCGATGTCGGCCAGCAGAAGTGTGCCGTCGCCCTGGTGCGCGATCGGCTGCGGCTGCACGCTGCCGAACACGGCCGCGCCGCCGCCCTCCCAGCGGTAGCAGTGCGCCATCTGGCCGACGACGTACTCGTCGCCGCGCTGGCAGTGCGACAGCACGGCGCACAGGTTGCTCTGCGTGCCGGTCGGCACGAACAGCGCGGCCTCGAAGCCCAGCAGCGACGCGATCCGGTCCTGCAAGGCATTCACGCTCGGGTCGTCGCCGAACACGTCGTCACCGACCGGTGCCGCCAGCATGGCGGCGCGCATGGCGTTTGTCGGTTGCGTCACGGTGTCGCTGCGCAGGTCCACCACCGGCAATTCAGGATTGTTAATCATATTGGCCTCCAGCCCTTATGTGCTCTACGTGGTCAGCTATCAACTTGATATGCAACGAGATCACGCGCGCGGCGTCAGGAAGTTCTTCAACAGCGCGTGGCCGTGCTCGGTCAGGATGCTCTCGGGGTGGAACTGCACGCCCTCGATGTCCAGCACCGTGTGCTTCACGCCCATGATCTCGCCGTCGTCGGTCCAGGCCGTGACCTTCAGGCAATCGGGACAGCTCGCGCGCTCGATCGACAGCGAGTGGTAGCGGTTCACCGTGAACTGCGCGGGCAGCCCCATGAACACGCCTTCCTGCGTGGTCGTGATCACGCTCGTCTTGCCGTGCATGAGCTGCTGCGCGCGCACGATCTGGCCGCCGAACGCCGCGCCAATGCTCTGGTGCCCCAGGCACACGCCCAGGATCGGCACCCTGCCGGCAAAGTGCCGGATCGCCGCGACCGAAATACCCGCCTCGGCCGGCGTGCAAGGGCCGGGCGAGAGCACGAGGCGATCGAGCTGGCCCGCCTGCAGGCGCGCGTCGATCTCGTCCACCGTGATCTCGTCATTGCGGAACACCTCGACCTCGGCGCCGAGCTCGCCCAGGTACTGCACGATGTTGTAGGTGAACGAGTCGTAGTTGTCGATCATCAAGAGCTTCATGGCCTACTCCAGTCCTTCCTCGACCAGCTCGCTGGCGCGCAGCAGGGCACGCGCCTTGGCTTCGGTCTCCCTCCATTCGAGCTCGGGCACCGAATCGGCCACCACGCCGGCCGCCGCCTGCACATACAGCGTCTGGTCCTTGATGATGCCGGTGCGGATCGCGATCGCCACGTCCATGTCGCCGGCGTAGCTGATATAGCCGCAGGCGCCGCCATACAGGCCGCGCTTGGTCAGCTCGAGCCGGTCGATCAGCTCCATCGCATGCACCTTGGGTGCACCGGTCAGCGTGCCGGCCGGGAAGGTCGCCTTGAGCACGTCGATCGCGGTCATGCCTTCGTTCAAGGTGCCTTCGACATTGCTCACGATGTGCATCACGTGGCTGTAGCGCTCGACTGCAAACGCCTCGGTTACCTTCACGCTGCCGGTCTGCGCGATGCGCCCGATGTCGTTGCGCGCCAGGTCGATCAGCATCACATGCTCGGCGCGCTCCTTCGGATCGTTCACGAGTTCGATCTCGGCCGCCTTGTCCTTCTCGGGCGTGGCACCGCGGGGGCGCGTGCCGGCGAGCGGACGGATGGTGATTTTTTGCTGCGATTCGTTCCCCACGCCCGGCATCTGCTCCTGACGCACCAGGATTTCCGGCGAGGCGCCCACGACGTGGAACTCCCCGAAGTGATAGTAGTACATGTAGGGACTGGGATTGAGCGAACGCAGCGCGCGGTACAGCGACAGCGGCGACTCGGTATAGCGCTTCTTGATGCGCTGGCCCACCTGCACCTGCATGAAGTCGCCGGCCTCGATCAGCGTCTTGGCGCGCTCGACCGCGGCGATGTAGTCGGCCTTGGCGAACTCGCGCTCGGCCGGGTAACCCTGCGTCGGCTTGACCACGGGCGCGCTGACCGAGTACTTGAGCTGGTCCTTCAGTTCGCGCAGGCGCCGTTTGGCGTTGGCATAGGCCTCGGGCCGGGCCGGATCGGCATACACGATCAGGTACAGCTTGCCCGACAGGTTGTCGATCACGGCCAGTTCCTCGCACTGAAGCAGCAGGATGTCGGGGCAGCCGAGCGTGTCGGGCGGGCAGGTGTGCTCCAGCTTCTTCTCGATGTGGCGCACCGTGTCGTAGCCGAAATAGCCGGCCAGGCCCCCGCAAAAGCGCGGCAGGCCGGGGCGCAGCGCCACCTTGAAGCGCTTCTGGTAGGCCGCGATGAAGTCCAGCGGATTCTCGCGCGAGGTTTCCACCACGACCCCGTCGCGCACCACTTCGGCTCGGGCTTCGGGCCCGAAGCCACTGGCGCGCAACAGCGTGTGCGCGGGCAGGCCGATGAAGCTGTAGCGGCCGAAACGCTCGCCGCCGACCACCGATTCGAGCAGAAAACTGTATTTGCCACCCCCCTTGGAGAACGCCAGTTTCAGGTATAGCGATAGCGGAGTCTCGAGGTCGGCAAACGCCTCCAGCATCAGCGGAATGCGGTTGTAGCCCTGCGCCGCGAGGCTTTTGAATTCAAGTTCGGTCATCACGATAAGAGGCCTCCTGCAGCCCGGCCCCGCTCAGCAAGCGGGGCATTCATTCAAAACCAATGCCTCTGGGGGAGGCGCATGGGCGCGGTGCTACCGAAGGGTGATGCCGCGCCGGTCAGGGTCGCACGAACGTTGGCTTGCGCCAAAGCCAGGCTCCCCGGCCTTGCGGACCCGGGCGGCAACCTGTGGAGGCGGTGCGCTGAATGAACATCGTGGCCGCAGTGTAGCAAAGCCGGGCGGCGAACCCGGCGGGCAGGTCAAGTGCCGGGCTGAAAATCACCGACGATGCGACCCAGCTCCGCCATCGAGTCGAGAAACCCGTCGGCATCGACGGCGCGGACCGGCTCGCCATGGTTATAGCCGTAGGTCACCAGCAGCACTGGACAGCCGGCGCCGCGCGCGGCCTGCGCGTCGTTGCTGGAGTCGCCGATCATGAGTGTGCGGGCGGGCTCGGTGCCCAGGGCCTCGCAGGTCCTGCGCAGGGGCAGCGGGTCCGGCTTCTTGCGCTCAAACGCGTCGCCGCCAAACACATGGCTGAAAAAACCGTCCAGCCTCTTGGCCTGCAACAGTGCGCGCGCGTGCGCAGTCGGCTTGTTGGTCAGGCAGGCCAGCGGCAGGCCCCGCCCGCGTAGCGCGCGCAAGCCGTCCTGCACACCGGGAAAGACCGTGGCGTACTGGCCATTGATGACCCCGTAATGCCTTTGGTAGCTGTCCCAGGCACGCGCAAGTGTTGCTTCTAAATCAATAGCGAATTTCCCATAACCACCAAGACCTAGAGCATGATTCAGTACACAATCAATGAGGTGCTCGGACCCCTTGCCCACCCATTGACCCACCAGGCCGCGATCCACCCGCGCCGGCGAGGCGCCGGGCGCCGCGAGATCGCCCAACATCCGATTCAGGGCGGCGACGAAATCATCCAGCGTGTCGACCAGGGTGCCGTCCAGGTCGAAGATCAGCGCATCAACGGCCGCGCGGCGCATGGCTCCCGCCCTCACGCGGGTTCATACGCCATCGCGGCGCCGTCGACCAACAGACCCACCGTTTCGCCGACCTGCGGGCACAGATGCCCCGCCAGGCGAACGCGCACGGGCTGCTTCGATGCCGCGAGGCGCAGGTCGACGCTGGCGTCCGGCCCGTAAAACACGCGACCCTCCACCACGGCGGGCACACCGCCGGATGGGCCCACGACACGAATCTGCTCGGGACGCAGCATCACGGTGGCGTCGCCTTCCGGTGCCGCCAGCGCCAGCGGGAGCGTCCCCATTTCGCACACTACCTCGGCGTTGCGCACCACGCCGGGCAGCAGCACGGCCTCGCCGACGAAACAGGCGAGCTGGGGCGTGGCGGGTTGGCGGTACAGGGTTTCGGGCGTAGCCGTTTGCACCAGGCGGCCTTGCCACAGGACGGCCACCTGATGCCCCATCGCAAGCGCTTCAGACTGGTCGTGCGTGACCAGCACCGCGGTGGCGTGCGCGGCGCTCAGGGCATCGGCCACGGCTTGGCGCGTCTCGACGCGCAGGCCCGCGTCGAGCGAAGAAAAGGGTTCGTCCAGCATCACCAGTGAGGGCGAGGGCGCCAGCGCGCGCGCCAGCGCCACGCGCTGCTGCTGCCCGCCCGACAGCGCCTGCGGCGGGCGGTCGCCGAACGCGCTGGGCAGGCCCACCAGCGCCAGCAATTCATCCACGCGATGGCGCGCACGGCGCTGCGCGCGCGGCAGGCCGAACACGATGTTGTCGGCTACCGAGAGGTGCGGAAACAACGCGCCTTCCTGCGCCACATAGCCAATGTGGCGCTGCTCGGACCGCACGTGCAAGTCGTCGTGCGCCACGGGCGCCCCATCGATCTCGATGCGCCCCGCGTCGGCCCGCTCGAAACCGCACAGTACGCGCAGCAGCGTGGTCTTGCCGCTGCCCGACGGGCCCAGCAACGCCAGCAGACTGTCGCGGGCCACAACGAGGTCGATGCCGCGCAGCACCGGGTGCTGGCCGAAGGACTTATGCAGCCCGCTGACACGAAGTTCACTCATGCTTCGTATTGTCCGTGCTTCATGCGGCGCGCGATGCCGCCCTCGACGCCACGGGCAGGCCGGCCACGCCCCCCGCGCCAGCGCCCATGCCCGCGATGCGGCGCCGACACCGCGCCCCCCAGCACCGCCGATTTGCCCAGTAGCGCGAACATCAGTCCCGAGGCGCCCAGCGAAATGCCTACCAGCAGCGCCGCGTAGGGCGCCGCGGCCGCGAACGCGAGGGTGGAGGTATCGCTCCAGACCTGGGTCGCGAGCGAGTGGGTGCCGATCGGCGATAACAACAGCATGGCGTTGAGTTCGGTCGCCACCGAAATGAACACCAGGGTGGCGGCGGCGCCAAAGCCGGGGCCCGCCAGAGGCAACAGCACGCGACGCGCCGTTTGCAACCAGTTCAGCCCCAGCGAACGCGCCGTTTCTTCCAGCCGGGGCTGCGCCTGCGCGAACGCCGCGCGCACGCTGACCAGTGCCAGCGGCATGAACAGGATCGCGTAGGTCAGCACCAGCAGCGTCGCGCTCTGGTACAGCGGGCGCAGCGCATGCACGGCCAGCGAGACGACGGCCAGCGCCACGATCAGACTGGGCAGACCCTGCGCGACAAACACGATGCGCTCCAGCGCGGTGGCCAGGCGGCTCGGGAAACGAACCAGCAGGAAGGCCAGCGACGCGCACAGCAGGGTCGTCACGACGGCGGCGGCAACCCCGTAACCGAGCGAGGCCAGCGTCGAGTGCAGCAGCAGCGTCGGCGAGACCTCGGCCGGTGTCGCGGCCGCCACGCCCTTTTGGGTGAGCCAGAACCCGATCATGCCCAGCGGCACACCGAGCGTGGCCAGACACAAGGCCGCAAAACCCGCCAGTACGCCCCAGCGCCAGCGTCCGAGCGGATAGCGGGTGACGCCGCGGCGCGCGCCGCGGTCCAGCCGCTCGTAGCGCGCCTTGCCGCGCACACGCATTTCAAGGGCCAGACACAGCAGGCAGATCAGCATCAACAGGCAGGCCAGCACCGACGCGCCGCCGCCGTCGAAGCTGGTGCGGTACTCGGCATAGATCTGGGTCGTGAAAGTGCGAAAGCGCAGCAGCGTGAAGGCGCCGAATTCAGACAGCACGCCCAGCGCCACCAGCAGCATGCCGCCGAGCAGCGCGGGCCGCAGTTGCGGCAGCACGACGCGCCGAAACACCGCGGCGCGCCCGCACCCCAGCGCGCGCGCGCTTTCTTCCAGCGCCGGGTCCATGTTTCGCAGTGCGGCGGCCACCGGCAGATAAACCAGCGGAAAGTAGGCCGTGGTAATGACCAGTAGCGCGCCCGCGAAGTCCTGCAGGCTCAGGCTCAGCGAGACCCAGGCATAGCTGGTGATGAAGGCTGGCATGGCGAGCGGCGCAATGCACAGGCCGGCCCACAGGCGATGCGCCGGCAACTGGGTGCGCTCGACGAACCAGGCGGCGGTGGTGCCGATCACGGCGCTGGCCAGTGTCGCGCAGAGGGTGATCGCCAGCGTGTTGACCAGGAGTTCACCGACCAGAGGCCGGAACACCAGCGCCATCGCCGCGCCCCAGCCGAAGGTCGCCGCGCGATACAGGGTGAAGCCGAGCGGCAGCAACACCAGCAACGCGCACAGCCCTGCTGCCACCCGCAGCGCAAGAGGGGCGCGTGGACGACCTCTTCGGACGAGTGGCGTTGGTGACAAGATCCTTTTCCCCTGAAACATCGCGAAGCCCGCTGCGCCGGACCGCCGCCATTGCTCCGCCAGGGAGGGTGAGCTACAGCAGACCCGCCTCACGCAGCAACTTCGCTGCCTGGCTGTCGTCGCCGAGCTGCTCGACCGTCAGCGCCGGCGGATGCAGTTGGTCGAACGGCTTGAGCAAGAGATCGGGCGCGACGCCGGGACGCAGCGGGTATTCGAAGTCGATGTGGCTCCTGGCCATCAACTCCTGCGCACGCTGGCTCACGAGGTAGGCCAGAAACTGCTGGGCCGCCGCCGGGTGCTTGCTGGACTTGAGCACCGCTGCCCCCGACACATTCACCAGCGCGCCGACGTCACCATGGCCGAAGTGATAGAGCGCGCTGTGCGTCGCGCCGTCGCCCAGCTGCAAGTGCAGCCGCGCCCAGTAGTAGTTGTTGATGATGCCCGTCGCCACAGCACCGCGATTCACGGCGGCGACCACGCCCTCGTCGTCATCGAAGATCTGTGCATTGGTCTTGAGACCCTTGAGCCACGCCAGCGCCTGGGATTCACCTTTGACGGCGATCACCGCGCTGACCAGCGGCAGAAAGTCGCCATCACTCGGCGCAATGGCGACCTTGCCCTTCCACGCGGGACCCGCCAAGTCCATCAGCGAAGCCGGCATCTGTGCAGCGTGGATCATTTTGGTGTTGTAGGCCAGCACGTTTTCGCGTGCCAGCACGCCCACCCAATCGCCCGTTGGCGAGCTGTAGCGCGCCGGGATCACGGCCAGCGTGGCGGGATCAGTCTTGGCCAGCAGGCCTTTCTCGGACAGCAGCATCAGTTCCGGCGAGTTCTCGGTGAAATAGACATCGGCCGGCGAAGCACTGCCTTCGGCCAGCAGCTGCGCCGCCATGGCCGGGCCTTCGCCATTGCGCGCCTGCACCGTGACGCCGCTGGCCTTCTCGAAGTCCTTGATCAGCAGATCGACCAGTTGCTCGTGCTGCGCGCTGTACAGCGTGAGCGTGGCGGCTCGCGAGGGCGCCGGCAGCGCAACGACCGCCGCCAGCACCACAACGCCGCAAAGTTGGGCCAGCCGCGGCAGCAGGACCCGAGTGGCACCGAGACATATGGTTTTCATGACGATTGATTCCTGGAAAAGTCAAAGGGGTTCAAGTGCGAAACAGGCCCGCGCCGATGAACGAGCCTTCGGCGGCGCCCGGCGGGCACGCAAAAATGGCGCTGCCCACGTGGGTCGTGAACTGGTTCAGCATGTCGAACCTGGACAGGCGCTCGTTGATTGGGATAAAGCCGGTGCGCGGGTCACCCTGGTGCGCGATGAAGATCAGGCCCGCGTCGTACTCGGTTTCCTGGCGCCACGGCGGCCAGCGCTCGATGTAGAAGTCGGTGCTGTCGTTGTAGGCATACGACCGGCGCAGAATCTGCGCGCCGTTGTTCATCGAATCGTTGGAGAGCCGCACGTGCGCGTTTTCGGGAATCAGCGGATTGCCATCCTTGTCGGTGGCGTCGAGATCAAGCGGATCGAACTCGTTCTTCTTGCCGATCGGAGCGCCGCTGTACTTTTGCCGGCCAAACACCTGCTCCTGGAAACCCACCTTCATCTGGTCCCAGTGCTCGATGGTGATCCGGATGCGCCGCACCACCGTGTAGGTGCCGCCGTGCATCCATGGCGCGTCGGCGCCCTTGGCCCAGACGAACTGGTTCATCAAGGCCGGTTTCGCGATGGACGGGTTGTTCGTGCCATCCTTGAAGCCCATCAGGTTGCGCGGTGTCTGCCCGCGCGGGCCGGACAGAAAGCCGGCCTGGCCCCAGCGCATCTGCACGGCGCCATCGCCCATGCGCGCCAGTTGCCGCACCGCATGGAAAGCCACCTGCGGGTCATTCGCGCAGGCCTGGATCAGGATGTCGCCGCCCGTCTTCTGCGCCAGCAGCTGCTCGCCGTTGAAGCGAGGCAGATCGACCAACGCCTCGGGCCGGTACCGCGCCAACCCGTAGCGGTCCTTTCCATTGGAGATAAACATGCCGGGGCCGAAGCCGAAGGTGATGGTCAGCCCGGCCGGCCCCAGGCCCAGGGCGTCGGCGGAATCAGGAGCGATATCGGTGTCGCTGCGGGGCAGTGGCTTGGCGGTAGCGCCACGCGCCATGCGCGCCGACGCCTCGGTCCAGGTACGCAGCAGGCCGATCAGTTCGTCGCGCTTTTCGGTGACGAGGTCGAGCGACGCCAGGTAGGCGTGGCTTTGCTGCGGCGTGACGATGCCGCCCTGATGTGGTCCGTAGAAAGGTTCGACCACATGCATCGGATCCGCCTTCGACATCGCCGCCACATCGGAGGGAGCGGCGCGCACGGCCTGCGCGGCGCCTAGCGCGGCGCCCGCAGCCAGGCCGGATCTCAAAAAGCGCCGGCGCGGCAGGTCTTGGTCTTTCGGATTCACGGTGTCATCTCCTGTGGGGTCTGGCGCAAGCTTCATTTCATTGCGCCGGTCATTTGGCCAGCATCAATGTGTTGACGTCGTCCTCGACGTAGTAAAAGCCGTCGCCCTGGGGCGTCATGGCGATGCCGAAGAGGTCGCCGCTGCCGGGCGGGGATTGCGCCTGGTCGGTATCGATCCAGCGCGCATAGATCTGCTGGCCCGCCTTGGGATCGATTTCCACCACCTGGCCGTTCAAGGCATTCGTGACCAGCAGATGCCCGTTGGGCGCGGTGGCCATGGCGATGGGACGATGCAGCAGGCCGCCCGAGGTCACGGTACGGCCCACGCCCGCGCTGGTGTCACGCGTCATGGGGTTGTCCACTTCGGTGATGCGATTGCTCAGCGCGTCCGTCACATAGAGGGATTTGCGGTCGGCCGACAGCGCCAGCCCGGTCGGACCGATCAGAAACACGCCCTTGTCGGCGCGCGCGCCAAAGCCGCTCGCCACCACGGTTTGCGATTTGACGACCGGGGGCTGGCCCTGCGGGATGGCGAGCTCGATCCGCAGGACGGTGGCCTGCTTGAAGACCGGCGGCGGGTTGCCATCGGGCGCACCCACGCCGAAGCCGGCCATGCTCACGAACAGCGTGGCGTGATCCCCGTCGTCGACCACGGCCATGTTGCCCCAGGGGTCGTTCACGTCGTCATTCGCAATGGTCGACACCACCTTGCCCTGCGCGTCCAGCACGATCAGGCAGCCGGCACCCTTGGTCCGGGTGGTGCCGTCATTGCTGGGGGTGCTGCCGATAATGACCCAGCCGGTTTTCAGCATGGTCATGGCGGTGCCCAGACCGACGCCACCAGGACAGCCTTTGAGTTCGTGCGGAATCTGCGCGAACAGGGTCATCTGCTTGGTACCAGGGTGATAGTTGACGATGGTGGTACCCACGCCCTGCAGGTTGGCCGCGTTGTTGAAGTTGCTCACCAGCACATCGCCCTGCTTGATCGTGCCGGCCGAAACCGGCGCCACGACGACTGCATAGGGATTCTGGTCGCCGTTTTCGGGAACCGTGTTCGTCAGCGTGGTATTGCGATGCAGGGTTTCGAGAAAGCCGCGCGACTCCGCATGGGCTGCGCCAGCGGAAAGCAGTGCCACCAGTGCGGCGGCCGTGGCAAGAGATCGAATCGGTTTCATGGGATATCGCTTTGAAAATTCAGCCGTGCGCTGCCTCAGAACGTGATGGTGGTGCGCACGCCCGCCACCAGCGCGTTGCCCAGCGCCCGGGCCGGGTTGTTGGGATTCCGCAGGCCGGCGCCGGTGTTCAGCGTGTACTGCAGGTCACCCTGCACGACCCACCAGGGCGTGACCTGGTATTGGTAGGTAAGCTCCAGCGCGGTTTCGCTGGCCGCCGCGCCATAAGGCACGCCGTTGACACCTGACGAAGTGAGCACCGCATCCTGCAAGGCCAGCTCGTGCGCGTGGCTGCCGATCTTGATGTACGCCAGGCCAATGCCCGCCGTATCGTTGTCGCGGCCCTCGAACGGGGCCGCCATCACCACCCCCGCATTCGCGCTCAGGCTCACCAGATTGCGGTCGCCGGGCGCGCCCATCACGCGCGCGAATACGCCGATGCTGCGGGGTTCTTCCGGATTCGGGCGCCAGACCATCTGGTCGGCCACCGCATACCAGCTGTAGTTATTGGTGTAGATCAGTGGCACGCGGCTGGACGCCGGGTTGGCCAGCGAACGGCCAGTGTTGTCGTAGAGCTGGTCGTTGAACGGGTTGGCGTTGTTGTACCAGAAGCCCAGCTTGTAGGTGCCGGGCAGTCCGCCCTGTCCGGGCTCCACCATCTCGCTGTTCGCTGGCTTGTTGATGGAATACTGCAATTCGGCAATGGTCAAGGCGCCGTTATGCACATTGAAGTTGGTGCCGCGCAGGTTGTCTGGATTGTTGCCCAGCGGGTTGCCGTCATAAACGCCGGCCAGAGCGGTCAGCGAGGGGCCGAACTGCGCCTTCACGCGCACGCCCAGGGCCGAAAGCGGGTAGGCCGGCCCGCCCGAAGGCAGGCCATAGGACGGCAGACCGGCCCAACCGAACATGGTGTTCACGAAAGTGCCGGCATAGCTGCTGACCATGAATTCCTGGTCCAGGCTTTGCTGGCCAAATCGGATGTCTGCCTTTTGATCGAAGAACGATTGCTGGTACCACAGCTCCCACAGCCGGGTGGTGTCTTGCGCCTCGATGCCACTGGAGGTGTTGAGCGAGCCCACGTCGTACTCGCTCAAGTTGCGGCCATGAATCTGCAGCAGGCTCGCGTTGAACAGACCGCCAGGCAGGTCAAAGGCTTTTTGGCCGTCCACACCCAGTGTGATGGTGGTCAGGCCGTCATAGGTGCCGCCGGTTTGCAGGCCGCCCCGCGTGTTGTACAGGTACTCCGAGACTTCGGTGGCATTCAGCGACACCCCCCGGCGCGCCATCCATGAGCGCAGCCCCCCCATGTCGCCCAGCAAGCTGGAACGCGTCCAGACGCCGGTCCACTGCCCAACCGGTTGCGCCTGAATGCCCTGGTCAGCTTGCGGGCCGCCGTCCGCAATGGCATCGGGATTGACCGACGCGGGGCCCGCGAGTGCCGGAACCGAGGCCAGTGCCAGCGAGGCCAGCGCGACCCCGGCGAAACTTCTCACCAGCGCGAAGCGCCCGGGCGCGGCGCATTCCCTGGCGGCGCCACAGTTTCTGCGCGGCCCATGATCGACCAAGGCGCGCTGCATCAATGGGGTCCTTTATTTTTGTGCGTCATGACGAGGGACAGGGATCGGATGCTTTGGCAAATCACGCGATGCGCGAACGGGAGCCGATCGGCACGTTGATTCCGTGAATCAATGATCACCTGAATATCAATCTTAATGAGAATGATATGCGATAACGAAGCGTCGCGCCGAATGGCTTTTTCTCTTTACATCGTGTTTACATCCGGCGGCGACGCAATAACCACCGCGCCCCGGATGGCGTCGCGTATATTTATTCGCAAACCACACCATGGGAACGCGAATGATCGGATCGACCTGTCGAGTGCTCCTCGCGGCGCCCGCCCTGCTGCTGTGCGCCGCCGCCCACGCGGCCTTGGGCGGGCACGTCGGGGACGTGGCCGGCGACGCCATGACCATGCATGCGCGGTCGCTGACAGCGCTGAGCCGTTCTGGGCTGGGCTACACGCGCGAGCAGCTCGCCTTGCCGGGCGGCGGCACCGCGACGGAGTATGTGGACAGTGGCGGCAGCGTATTTGCCGTCTCTTGGTCCGCGCCGGTGATCCCCGACCTTTCAGTGTTGCTGGGCAGCTACAAGGCCGACTTCGACTCGGCCCAGGTGGCCGCGCGCGGCCAGCAAGCCGGCAACGGGGCCGTGCGCTCGCGGTCGCCGCGAAGCTTTCAGGCCGACAACGGGGAATGGGTGGTGTTCTCGGCCGGCCACCTGAGAGACTTTCATGGCTACTCCTACCTGCGCAGCCGATTGCCGGCCGGCTTCAGCGTGACAGACCTCGCGCCATGACCTCCCGGTTCGGATCTCGGGTTTCCAGACGGCCCATTCGGGCCATCCGCGCGGGTCTGGTCATGTTGCTGGCTTGCGCCTTGGGTGCGTGCGGGGGAGGCGGATCCTCGTCGCCTTCGGGTGCCGGCCCAACGGTGGCCCTGCCCACGGCCGCGGCGGGCGACGCCAACGCGGTTCCGATATACGTGGATGGCGGCTTGCCGCTGAACCTGGGTTTCAGCGTGCCCAATGCGATCTACGCCGACATCGAGGTTTGCGCTCCTGGTGGCACGCC
>SCRU01000127.1 GCA_004323695.1 Burkholderiaceae bacterium | reverse complement strand
CCTGTCCGTGCGCAAGGCCGCGGCTTCGTGCGGCGTCTGCGTTGACACGGCACACCGCTGGCGGTTGCGCTTTTTGGCCAACGTGCAGGCCCACCAGCCAAAGGCTGTGACTGGCATGCTGGAGGTGGATGAGACCTACTTCCAGATAGGAGGCGTGCCCCTCGATGGTTGCATCGACAAACCCGATATGACCACACAGAAAAGCCGAGCCCAGTTCGGCGACCAACTCTTCAAAGGCATAGGCCTCAGTGCCGAAGCGCTTGCCAAACTCCCGCGCCAGTCGGCTCTCAGCGCCTGACCAATGGGTCAATTCATGAATGGCGACCGAGTAATAATTTTCCGGGCTGGTGAAGCGCTCGCGATCAGGCAGACAGATCTGATCTTTCGCAATGGAATAAAACGCCGTATCAAAGCCGTGGTGGATCGTGGCCCCGCTGGCGGCGATCAGCTGCTCGGCTGCTTCAATCGGGGTGAAGTCCGACCGCAGCTCGGCCGGCGCATTGAAGGACTCGGGCAGGCCGTCCATCTGCGCCACATTGAATAACCAAAACGGCTTGCACATCGGGAAAAAGCCGGCTTCGTCGCCATCCTCGCCGGTGCTCGCGCCCTTGCGTTTGAGCATTTCAAAGTAAACGCACATGGTCCCCTTCTCGCCCTTGCGCACCTGTGCCCCAATGCCTGCGGCCTGCTTGTAGGTCAGCCATTGGTTAGAGCTATAGCCATGCTCTACCGCCTCGCTCCACAGCAGCAAAACATTCACGCCCCGGTAGGCTTGGCCCGTGGTGCCGTTGCATGGCATCCCGCGCCCCGCTGCCTGCGTCCAGCGCTGGCCCCCTTTGTTCGCTCCCTTCTCCAGCATCGCAATGATTTTGTCTGTGACCAGTTGCCGGATGTCGAACCCCCCCTTGCTTTTTGGTGAGCCCTCGGGAGCGCGAGGGAAAGTCGCATCGTTGGTGTTCGTTGGGCTGGTGGATGTTGCATTGCGCATGATGTTTGTCCTTTCGTTAAAAACCTGCTTTTTGGAGCCGCCTCACTCGGGAAGGGCGGTCCACAAAAGCAGGTAACGAAAGGGCTGCGCAATCAACATGGTTCTCCACCAGCACAGAGAACACCGGGGACCGGCAAGGCCGGTCCACACCTGGCGCGCAGCGCCACAAACTAGGCCGGCAGCGCCGGCGTCTGAACCGAGAAGGCAACGTGACAGGTTCTGAGCGCAGCGAACAGCCTGGCACTAAGTCCGAATCGAAGGGCAGACCCAATGCACCTGGTCCAGCTGGCCAGCTGCTCGATGCACCGCCCCCGACACGCGGAAGTGCACTCAATGGCCGAGCGGCACGGCTTCCGAATTGAGTCTGTGCCCATGAAGAACACGCATCACGAACTGATCCGCAAGTCGCTGGTGTTGAAGCCCTGAAAGGGTGACCGCCACCACGGCGCTGCTGGCCGCGACGCTGCTGGTGATGGCGTTCGCCGATCCGGGAACCACACACGTGGTGTACGCGGGAGATTTTTCGGTTGCCATGCTCGTGCAAACCGTGCATCTGTTGTCCACTGGCTTGTGGGCTGGCGTCGTAGTCTTCACGGCGTGGCCCTTGCGACGTCAATTCGTCGCGACGCAGCAGGGCGCGACCCAGCACAGCACCCGGTTGTCACGGGTCGCCGCGCTATCGTTCCTCGTTGCCATCGGCACCGGTATCGCCAACGCCTACCGGGGCCTCGGCGGATCGCTGGCGCCGCTGACAACGGGTCTGTGGGGATGGGTGCTGTGCGTGAAGGTGCTGGCAGTAACTTGCGTCGTCGCCATCAGCGCGATCAATCGCCTGTTCAATAAAAAGCGCGTGCACGACGCGGATCCGGGTGCGCTGTCCGTATTCGTGCGATGGCTGGCGGCAGAGGCCTGTTTGATGATCTTTGTGATTATTTTGGCTTCCGTGCTGGGGCATAGCATGCCTGCTGCGGTGGGTTGAACCGGCCAGCGCATATTTCGCCACCCGTTCACCTGGTCGTGAAAGTGACCGCCATGGACGGCACTCGACTCAATCCACGCAAGGCAGACCTACATCGCTGGCGCGAGGGCTTTGCACAAGCCCTTCGAGAACATGGTGTCGAGGCCGCCGCAACCACGATCGATAGTCCCCCCATTGGTACGAAGTTTCGATTGGAAAGATTGTCACGATGCGAACGTTACCCAGCCCGGCATAGGGCGCGCCGATGGTGCCTTCGGCGAACCTTGGGACATCAACGGTGTTGGTTAGAGTCGCCATGCCCATTGCTCTCCATCATGCGCATCATCGCCGGTCCCCCAGTACACAAGAACACGGTGATCAGGATCCCGGCAACCATCGCGAACACGATGTTCAACACCGTGGTGTAGTTGAACGTGATGTGCCCCACGGCTATGGCGAGCCCGCGTTGCGACGGCACCCAATGCA
>SCRU01000126.1 GCA_004323695.1 Burkholderiaceae bacterium | reverse complement strand
GACATCCAGTACGCGCAAAAACTCGGCGTGAACCTGCAGGACCTGCTGATCAGCCAGCCCGACACCGGCGAGCAGGCGCTCGAGATCGTCGATTCGCTGGTGCGCTCCGGCGCGGTGGACCTGATCGTGGTCGATTCGGTCGCCGCGCTCACGCCCAAGGCCGAGCTCGAGGGCGAGATGGGCGACAGCCTGCCGGGCCTGCAGGCGCGCCTCATGAGCCAGGCGCTGCGCAAGCTCACCGCCCACATCAAGAAGACCAACTGCCTGGTGATCTTCATCAACCAGATCCGCATGAAGATCGGCGTCATGTTCGGCAGCCCCGAGACCACCACCGGCGGCAACGCGCTCAAGTTCTACGCCTCGGTGCGGCTCGACATCCGGCGCATCGGCACCATCAAGAAGGGCGAGGAGGCGATCGGCAACGAGACCCGCGTCAAGGTGGTGAAGAACAAGGTCTCGCCGCCGTTCAAGACGACCGAGTTCGACATCCTGTTTGGCGAGGGCATCAGCCGGCACGGCGAGATCATCGACATGGGCGTGGAGGCGCGCATCATCGAGAAGTCCGGCGCCTGGTATGCGTACAACGGCGAGAAGATCGGCCAGGGGCGCGACAACGCGCGCGAATTCCTGCGTGAGAACCCCGCGCTCTCGACCGAGATCGAGAACAAGGTGCGCGAGTCGCTGGGCATTCCGCTGCTGGCCGGCGCGGTCGAGGCCGTGCTTGAAAAAATGAAGGGCTAAATTGACACTTGGCCCATACCTTATCTACGCTTGGTGCTATTAATTAGATAGTTTCAAAGGTTTCAATGGCGTTTGCTGCCCCCTCTCTGAAGGGCCGCGCGCTGCGCCTGCTGGGCCAGCGCGAGCATTCACGTGCCGAGTTGCAGCGCAAGCTGGCCAAGTATGAGGAAGAGCCCGGCGCGCTGGCCCGGGCCCTCGACGAACTCGCGGCCAAGGACTTCATCAGCGAGACGCGCGTGGTCGAGTCGATGCTGCACCAGCGCGCGCCGCGGCTGGGCGCGCTGCGCGTGCGCCAGGAGCTGGCGCAAAAAGGCATCGCACCAGACGCCATTGCCCAGGCCGTTGCCGCGCTGCAGGCCACCGAGTTCGAGCGCGCGCGCGAAGTCTGGCGCCGCCGCTTCGGCGTGCCCGCGCAGGACGCCGCGGCCCGCGCGAAGCAGACGCGCTTCCTGCTGGCGCGCGGCTTCGCGGGGGCGGTGGTGGCGAAGGTGCTGCGCAGCGCGCAGGCAGATGAATAGAGGAGCTCCTCCGCGTTTTCTCCCTCTCCCTCTGGGAGAGGGGCAAGTCCAAGGCACCCCGCATGACACAGGGTGCCGGCAGCGGCCTCAGAGCCCGAGCATCAGCTTGAGGTTCTGCACCGCGGCGCCGCTCGCGCCCTTGCCCAGGTTGTCGAGCCGCGCCACCAGAACGGCCTGGCGCAGCGCCTCGCTGCCGAACACGCGCAGCTCCATGCGGTTCGTCTCGTTGAGCGCCAGCGCATCGAGCCGGGTTGCATCGTCCATCGGCTCGACCGTGACAAAGCGCTCGTCGTTCGCCGGTCCGGCGCTCGCCGCGTAATGGCGCACCAGCGTCTCGTGCAGATCGGCCAGCTTCGGGCGGCCCGGCAACAGGTCCAGGTGCAGCGGCAATTGCACCAGCATGCCCTGCCTGAAGTTGCCCACGGAGGGCACGAAGATCGGCCGACGCGTGAGGCCGGTGTATTTCATGATTTCGGGCAGGTGCTTGTGCCGGAGGTCCAGCGCGTAGGCTTCGAACAGCGGCGCGCCGCCGCCCTCGTGGGCCTCGATCATGCTGCGCCCGCCGCCCGAGTAGCCGCTGACGGAGGGCAGTGTGAGCGGGAAGTCGGCCGGAATCAGCCCCGCATCGACCAGCGGGCGAATCAGCGCGATCGCGCCGGTCGCGTAGCAGCCGGGGTTCGCGACGCGCTCGGCGCGCGCCACGGCCTCGCGCTGCCCGGCGGCCAGTTCCGGAAAGCCGAAGACCCAGCCGGGCGCCGTGCGGTGCGCCGTCGAGGCGTCGATGATTTTCGGGCCTTTTCGACCGGTATCCCTTGCCAGATCGTCGATCATGGCTACAGATTCAATAGCTGCACCGTCATGCAGGCACAGCACCACCAGGTCTGCCGCGCCCATCAATGCACGCTTGGCGGCCGGGTCCTTGCGCACTTCCGGCGCGATGCTGACGAGTTCGATCTGCGGCATCTGCTGCAGCCGCTCGCGGATTTGCAGGCCGGTGGTGCCGGCTTCGCCGTCGATGAAGATTTTGAACATGGTCCGCTGTCCTGCCAGGAGGTTGATGCCGACTCCGCATTATGCTTGCGCGCGCCAGGTTTGGTGCGTTGCAGCATGATACAGTTGATGGCTGTTCCACCTCCGTCCTGCGCTGCGGGGCCAGCGTCGCCGGACCCGGGACCAGATCATCCATTCCTGCGAGAAACCTCATGAAGATTCACGAATACCAGGGCAAGGACATCTTGCGTCAGTTCGGTGTGCCGACGCCGCGCGGCATCGCGGCGTTCACGGTGCAGGAGGCGGTCGAGGCCGCGCAAAAGCTGGGCGGCCCGGTGTGGGTCGTGAAGGCGCAAATCCATGCCGGCGGGCGCGGCAAGGGCGGTGGCGTGAAGCTGGCGCGTTCCATCGACGAGGTGAAGAAGCTCGCCGGCGAAATCCTCGGCATGCAACTGGTCACGCACCAGACCGGCCCGCTGGGCCAGAAGGTGCGCCGCCTGCTGATCGAGGACGGGGCCGATATCAGGAAGGAATACTACGTGTCCGCCGTGACCGACCGCGCCAGCCAGCGCGTGGCGATGATGGCCTCGTCCGAGGGCGGCATGGACATCGAGGAAGTGGCACATGCCACGCCCGAGAAGATCATCAAGGTGTTCGTCGATCCGGCCGTGGGCCTGACCGCCGTGCAGGCGACCGAACTGGCGAACGGCATCGGCGTGCCGTCCGGCTCGACCGCGAAGGCGGTGGACGTGTTCCAGAAGCTCTACAGGTGCTACATGGAGACCGACGCCAGCCTGGTCGAGGTGAACCCGCTGATCCTGGAAGGCAACGGCAACATCAAGGCGCTCGACGCCAAGTTCAACTTCGACGCCAACGCCCTGTTCCGGCACCCCGAGATCGTAGCCTTGCGCGACCTCGACGAGGAAGATCCGGCCGAGATCGAGGCCAGCAAGTTCGACCTGGCCTACATCAGCCTGGACGGCAACATCGGCTGCCTGGTGAACGGCGCGGGCCTCGCGATGGCGACCATGGACACGATCAAGCTGTTCGGCGCCGAACCCGCCAACTTCCTGGATGTGGGCGGCGGCGCCACCCCCGAGAAGGTCACCGAAGCCTTCAAGATCATGCTGAAGAACCCCAAGGTCAAGGCGATCCTCGTGAACATCTTCGGCGGCATCATGAAGTGCGACACCATCGCCACCGGCGTGATCGCGGCCTGCAAGGCGACCAACCTCGGCGTGCCGCTGGTGGTGCGCATGAAGGGCACGAACGAAGAGCAGGGCAAGGCGCTGCTGGCCGCCTCCGGCCTGCCGATCATCAGCGCCGACACCATGGCGGAGGCGGCGCAAAAAGTCGTTGCCGCCGTGAAGGCGTAAGCGCGCGGTACCCAACGGATCAGGAAACCATCATGTCGATCTACATCAACAAAGACACCCGCGTCATCACCCAGGGCATCACCGGCAAGACCGGCCAGTTTCACACCGCCAAGTGCCAGGAATACGCGAACGGCAAGGCCTGCTTCGTCGCGGGCGTGAACCCGAAGAAGGCCGGCGAGGCCATCTTCGGCATCCCGATCTTCGGCTCGGT
>SCRU01000125.1 GCA_004323695.1 Burkholderiaceae bacterium | reverse complement strand
TCGATCAGCGGCTATCACATCGCCGAAGCCGGCGCGAACCCGATCAGCCAGCTCGCCTTCACGCTCTCGAACGGCTTCACCTTCGTGGAAGCGTATCTGGCGCGCGGCATGCACGTGGACGACTTCGCGCCGAACCTGTCGTTCTTCTTCAGCAACGGCATGGACCCCGAGTACACGGTAATGGGCCGCGTCGCGCGGCGCATCTGGGCGGTGGCGATGAAGGAGAAATACGGCGCCAACGAACGCAGCCAGAAGCTCAAATACCACATCCAGACCTCGGGGCGCAGCCTGCACGCGCAGGAGATCCAGTTCAATGACATCCGCACCACCTTGCAGGCGCTGATCGCAATCTACGACAACTGCAACTCACTGCACACCAATGCCTTCGACGAGGCAATCACCACACCGACCGAGGACTCGGTGCGCCGCGCCATGGCGATCCAGCTCATCATCAACCGCGAATGGGGGCTGGCGAAGAACGAGAATCCGAACCAGGGCAGCTTCATCATCGAGGAGCTGACCGAACTGGTGGAGGAGGCCGTGCTACTGGAGTTCGAACGCATCTCCGAGCGCGGTGGCGTACTGGGTGCGATGGAAACCGGCTACCAGCGCGGGCGCATCCAGGACGAGTCCATGCACTACGAAATGCTCAAGCACACCGGCGAGCTGCCGATCGTGGGCGTGAACACCTTCCGCAACCCGCATGGCGAGCAGGTAGCGGACAAGCTGGAGCTGGCGCGCTCGACCGACGAGGAAAAGCAGGGTCAGCTGAAACGGCTGGCTGGCTTTCACCAGCGCCACGCGAAGGAATCGCCCGCGATGCTCAGGACACTGCAGCTCGCCGTGATCGAGAACAGGAACGTGTTCGAAGTCCTGATGCAGGCCGTGCGCGTGTGCTCGCTGGGCCAGATCACGAACGCGCTGTTCGAAGTGGGCGGACAGTACCGGCGCAACATGTAAGGCTGTCTCCGCGGCACGACCAACCGCGGCGTTGGCCAGCGGCGCGCAGGCAGCGCTAGCTGGATTCAGGGCCTACCTCTAACGAATCGTCGTCGCCCAGGCCAAGGAATCGGGGGGCCGGCGCGATGTCCAGCGCGCCGGTCTCGCTACGGCGATAGATGCCGCGTGCCCGGTTATGCGGATGCTCGGCGGCCTCTTCCAGACTCAGCACCGGTGCGAAGCACACATCCGTACCTTCCAGCAGCGCTTCCCAGTGCGCGCGCGGCTCGCTGGCAAACAGGGCGCCGAGCCGCTCCTTCAGCGCCGGCCAGGTCCGGTGGTCGTACTGCTTGCGCCGATCCACATCCGCCAGGCCGAGTTTCTCCAGCAACAGCGCATAAAACTGCGGCTCGATGGCACCGAGCGTGATGCAGCCGCCATCGGCACAGAAGTACACGTCGTAGAACGGCGAGTCGTGGAAGGGGCTGGGGGCATCGCCGCCGAGCTGGCCATTGCCGTGAACCCACTGCGCAATCGACCCCAGCATGGCCACGATGTCGACGATGGCGGCGTCCACCACGCGGCCCCGGCCGCTGCTGCGCGCGTCCAGAATGGCGCAGACCATGCCAAAGGCCAGACCCAGCGCGCCGCCCGCGTCGCCGACCACCGTGGGCGGCACGATGGGACGCTCACCCCTGTGTGCGGAGAGCGAGAGCACGCCGGTCAGCGCCACGTAGTTCAGGTCGTGCCCGGCCGCCTGCGCCAGCGGGCCGCTCTGGCCCCAGCCCGTCATGCGGCCATAGACGATGCGCGGATTGGCTTTCGCGCAATCCGCCGGCCCCAGACCCAATCGCTCCATCACGCCGGGGCGATTGCCTTCAATCAGTCCGTCAGCTTGCGCGACCAGGGCCATGGCTTCGGCGCGGGCATCCGCTTGCTTGAGGTCGAGCGGCACCACGGTCTTGCCGCGCCTCAGCGGGTTGTCGCCGCCGCCACCGAGCTGCGCCGTCACGGCGCCCTGTTGCGGTCGCGCGATCACCGTCACCTCGGCGCCCATGTCGGCCAGCATGCGCCCGGCCAGCGGGCCCGGGCCGATGCCTTCGAACTCGACGATGCGCACGCCGGTGAGCGGTGGAACCATGGGCGGCGTCATGCACCCAGTCTCCGGGCGATCAGGTCTTTCATGATCTCGTTCGCGCCGCCGTAAATGCGCTGCACGCGCGAGTCGGCGTACAGGCGGGCGATCGGGTATTCGGCCATGTAGCCGTAGCCGCCGAAGAGCTGCAGGCATTCGTCGGTCACCTTGCCCTGCTGCTCGGTGCACCACCACTTGGCCATGTAGGCGGCTTCGTCATCGAGCTTGCCGTCCAGCAGGCGCTGGGTGCAGTCGTTGACGAAGCTGCGCACGACATGGGCCAGCGTCGCGCATTCGGCCAGCTTGAAGCGGGTGTTCTGAAAGTCGAACACGCTCTGGCCAAAGGCCTTGCGGCTCTTCGTGTATTCCACCGTGAGCTCCACCGCCCGTTCGATCACCGCCGCAGCCGGCACGGCCAGCAACAGGCGCTCGTAGGGCAGCTGACTCATCAGCTGGCGAAAGCCTTGACCTTCCTGCCCGCCCAGCAACTGGCCGGCGTCCACGCGCACGCCCTCGAAGAACAGCTCGGCCGTGTCGGAGGCGTGCTGGCCCAGCTTTTCGAGGCGGCGGCCGACGCGAAAGCCCGGCAGGTTTTCGGTCTCCAGCACCACCAGCGAAACGCCGCTGCTGCCCGGCCCGCCGGTGCGCACCGCCACCACCAGCAAATTGGCGGTGTAGCCGTTGGTGATAAAGGTCTTGGCGCCGTCGATCACGTAGCCATCGCCGTCCTTCTGCGCTCGGGTGCGCAGCGCTTTCAAGTCCGAGCCGCAACCGGGCTCGGTCAGCGCTATGCCGGCCAGCAGCTCGCCGCTGGCGAGCCTGGGCAGCCAGCGCTGCTTCTGTGCCTCGGTGCCGTAGTCCAGGATGTAGTGCGCGGCGATGGTGTGCACGGCCGAATTGGCCGGCACCTCGGCGCGGGCCAATTCGTCCTGCACCACCAGTTGGTAGGCCAGGTTGGCGCCGGCGCCGCCGTACTCTTCGGACAGTTCGGGCAGCATGAAACCAAGTTCGCCAAACGGACGCCACACCTCGCGCGGAATGAAGCCCTGACGGCGCCAGCCGTCCAGGTGCGGCACCAGTTCCCTGGCGGCGTAGCGCCGCACCTGTTCGCGAAACGCCTCGATATCCTCGTCCATCCACGCATGGCGGTGCAATTGCGGCAGCAGGCCCACGGCGTCAGATCCCCGTCAGGCCACCGCTGCACATCAGCGTCTGGCCGCTCACATAGTCGGACTCGGGAATGCACAGCAGGTACACCGCGCCGGCGGCCTCGTCGGGCGTGCCGCCCCGGCCCAGCGGAATCATGCGTTCCATGGCCGCCATCAGGTCCGGGTTGACGCCGACCTTGATCTCACGGCCCTCGATGTTGGCGGTGGCATCGCCCGCGGCGCTGACCGTCAGCCGCGTCTTGATGAAACCGTAGGCCACGCAGTTCACCGTGACGTTCATGCGGCCCCATTCCTTGGCCAGCGTCTGCGTCATGCCGAGGATGCCGGCTTTGGCGCTCGAGTAGTTGGTCTGCCCGGCGTTGCCGAACAGGCCGGCCACCGACGAAATGTTGACCACCTTGCGCACCACGCTCTGTCCGGCTTCCTTTTCCTGCTTGGTCAGAGCCCGGATGACGGGCTGCGCCGCGCGCAGGATGCGAAACGGCGCGGTCAGGTGCACGTCGAGCATGGCGTACCACTGCTCGTCGGTCATCTTCTGCACCACGTTGTCCCAGGTGTAGCCGGCGTTGTTGACGATGATGTCCAGGCCCTTGTATTCGCTCACCGCGGTGCCGACGAAGCGCTCGGCAAAGTCAGGCGCGGTCACACTGCCGATGCAGGCCACGGCCTGGCCACCGGCGGCGCGGATCGCCTGCACCGCCTCTTGCGCGGGCGCCTCGTCCAGGTCATTGACGACCACGCGTGCGCCTTCGCTGGCGAGCTTGAGGGCAATGGAGCGGCCGATGCCGCGACCCGAGCCGGTGACGAGGGCAACCTTGCCTTCGAGTTTTCTTGTCATGAGTGTCTCCAAAAATGGGGAAGGGATTCAGGGCAGGGCCACCAAGGCCTCGCCGACGATCTTGGTCTGGCCGAACTGGTTGGCGCTGGAGAGCTCGATGCGCACGCAGGGCTCGCCGTTGTGCTCGAGCTTTTCGACCACACGGCCGCTGCAACGCATGGCGTTGCCCAGGTGTGTAATGCCCTGGAAGCGGGCATCGAAGCGGCGCAACCGGCTTTGCGGCGCCCAGGCGGTCACGCCCCGGCCCAGCCAGGCCATGCCCAGCATGCCGTGGGCAAACACGTCGGGCATGCCGGCGCGGCGCGCCACATCGATATCGATGTGCATGGGGTTGTGGTCGCCCGAGGCGCCGGCAAACAGCGCTAGCGTGGTGCGGTCGACCGGGGGCAGCCGCAGCTCCGGCAGCGCATCGCCGACCTGGACCTGCTGAAACGTGGGGGTCTTTTGTGTCATTTCGGTACCTCGTCAGTTGCGAACCACGAGCACGGTGCGCATTTCCGCCACCAACTCGTTTTTCTGGTTCGTGGCGCGTGCGGTCTTCACCACGAATTCCAGCGCGCCATTCTTCTTGTCGTAGATGTCGTCGATGACGGACTGCACCGTCACCGTATCGCCCGCGCAGGCGCTCAGGTGGTAGCTAAAGCTCTGCTCGCCGTGCAGCAATTTGGCGACCGGCACCTGAAGCAGGTCGAGCAGCTGGTAGGTGGTGCCCGAGTCCAGCTCGGCGCCGAACAGGAAGGTGGGCGGTGCGGGCAGGTCGGCATAGCCGGCGGCCTTGGCCGCCGCCACGTCGGTGTACTCCGGCGCGGTCTCGCCAATGGCCTTGGCGAAGAAGCGCAGACGGCTGCGGTCCAGCACCATCTCCGAGGGCGGCAGCACGTGGCCGATCCATTTCTTGTCGATCATGGGGGTCTCTCCGGTTTCAGGCTTTTTCGTACAGGGTGACCACGCAGGCGCCGCCCAGCCCCAGGTTGTGCTGCAGCGCCAGGCGCGCGCCCTCCACCTGGCGCTGCTCGGCGGTGCCGCGCAGCTGGTGGGTGAGCTCGAAGCATTGCGCCAGGCCCGTCGCGCCCAGCGGATGACCCTTGCTGAGCAAGCCGCCCGAGGGGTTGGTGATGACCTTGCCGCCGTAGGTGTTGTCGCCGTCGTTGACGAATTTTTCGGCGCCGCCCACCGGACACAGGCCCAGCGCCTCGTAGCTCAGCAGCTCGTTCTGCGCAAAGCAGTCGTGCAGCTCGACCACGTCGATGTCCTGCGGGCCCACGCCTGCGGCCTCGTACACCTGCCGGGCGGCGTCCCGGGCCATGCTGAAGCCCACCACTTCGCGCATGTCGCGCGCCTCGAACGTGATCGGTTTGTCGGTGGTCATGGCCTGGGCGCGGATGCGCACGCCCTGGTTGAGTGCGTGCTTCTTCGCGAAGTCAGCCGAGCAGACGATGGCCGCCGCTGCGCCGCAGGTCGGCGGGCAGGCCATCAGCCGGGTCAGCACGCCCGGCCACATCATCGGGGAGGCCATCACCTCCTGTTCGGTGACCACCGTACGGAACAGCGCCAACGGGTTGTTGGCAGCATGGCGGCTGGCCTTGGCGCGGATCTTGGCGAAGGTCTCTAGCTTGGTGCCGAACTCGTCCATGTGCGCCTTGCCGGCACCGGCGAAGTAGCGCAACGCCAGCGGCAGATCGGACTGCACCAGCTCGTCGGTAGCGGCGTCAAAGCGCTCGAACGGGCTGGGGCGGTCGTCGTATACGGAGCCCAGCGCACCCGGCTTCATCTGCTCGAACCCCAGTGCGAGCACGCAGTCGGCGGCACCACTGGCCACCGCCTGGCGCGCCAGATACAGCGCGGTGGAACCGGTGGAGCAGTTGTTGTTGACGTTGACGACAGGGATGCCGGTCATGCCGATTTCATAGACGGCGCGCTGGCCCGCGGTCGAGTCACCAAACACATAGCCCACATAGGCCTGCTGCACCTGCTCGTAGCCGATGCCAGCGTCTGCGAGGGCGGCACGTGTGGCGTGCGCGGCCATCTGCGGATAGGGCTCGTTAGCCCCCGGCTTGGTGAACGGGATCATGCCGACCCCGCAGACAAATACATCATGACTCATGAAAAACTCCTGCAATGATTGGAAAATTGATTGAATCGAGGTTCATCCGACAGCGCGCTCGCGTCCCTTCCAGAACGGTTCGCGCAGCTTGGTCTTGAGAATCTTGCCGGCGCCCGAGACCGGCAGCGCATCCACAAAGTCTATGCTGCGCGGGCTCTTGTAGCCGGCAATCAAGGTCTTGCAATGGGCCATCAGCTCGTCGGCGCTCACGTCATGGCCGGCAGCGCGGACCACCACCGCATGCACCGCCTCGCCCCACTGCTCGCTGGGGATGGCGATGACTGCGCTGGCGCTCACACCCGGGTGCTTGGCCAGGGCGTTTTCCACCTCGGCGGAAAACACGTTTTCGCCACCGGTCTTGATCATGTCCTTCAAGCGATCCACCACGGTAATGAAACCTTCGCCGTCCATGCGGCCGCCGTCGCCGGTGAACATCCAGCCGTCCCGTACCGCAGCGGCGGTGAGTTCCGGCTTATTCCAGTAGCCCTGCATCACATTCGGTCCGCGCACGATGATTTCGCCCACCGTGCCGCGCGGTACCTCCCTTCCTTCGCCGTCCACCACCTTGACTTCGGTACAGAAGGTGGCGCGGCCCGAACAGCCGAGCTTGCCGTGCTTGCGCCCCTCCTCGGACAGGTACGAGGACGGCAAGATGGTGGCCACCGGCGCCAGCTCGGTCATGCCGAAGCCCTGGAAGACCTCGGCCTGCGGAATGGCTTTCTGGGCACGCAGCAGCAGGGCATCGGGCACGGCCGAGGCACCGTAGAACACCGTGCGCAGCGAGCTGAGGTCGCGGTGCGGCCCCATGCTGGGGTGGTCCAGCATCATCTGGATCATGGTGGGCACCAGGCACAGGTTGGTCACGCGGTGTTGCTCGATGGTGTCGAGCACCCTGGCCGGGTCGAACATCGGGATGACCGAGTGGGTGTTGCCCTGGACCCAGTGCGGAAACGCCAGGCCCATGTCGGCCAGATGAAACATGGGCGCCGCGTGCAGATAGGTCCCGCCAGGGCGTGCCAGCCCTTCGGCGCGCGCGGCCAGGCCCGAAATGCACAGGTTGGTGTGGCTCAGCATCACGCCCTTGGGAAAACCGGTAGTGCCACCGGTGTAGAAGATGCCGGCGAGGTCGTCGCCCCGGCGAAGCGCATCGGGTACAGGTTTGTTCTGGGCCACCAGCGCTTCGTAACTGTGCATGCCTTCGGGGGGCTTGCCATCGCCGCAATGGATGAACTCGCGCAGCGTGGTCGATTCGCGCCGGAACTGCTGAACCATGCCCTTGAAGGTGTCGTCCACCAGCAGCACGGTCGAGCCAGAATCCTCCAGCGAATACAGGATTTCCGCCGGCGACCAGCGGATGTTGCAGGGGTTGAGCACCGCCCCCGCCCACGGCACCGCCATCTGGTACTCGAGATAGCGCTCGGAATTGAGCGACAGCATCGCCACGCGGTCACCCGGCTGCACGCCGAGCTGTTGCAGCGCGGCGGCAAAGCGCGCCACGCGCTCGGCAAACTCGCCAAAGCTGCGCGATTTTTCGCCCCAGCGCACGGCAATGCGGTCGGGATGCTGCTGTACCGAGCGGTGCAGGGCCTGGGTCAGGTACATGGTCGTCTCCATCTGCCGCGTTGATGCGGCGTTGCGGTTGTAGTGGCCGAATGTTAGGAATTCAGCGCCGCCATGGCGATTGCACTTCAGGTCGATTGCATTGCAAAAATAACCACATTCAACAAAAGACCCTCCTTCGGATAGGATCGCCCATCCATGCTGCGCCCGCCCGTCACCATTCCGATTGCTGCCGTGCATGGCATGCTGTCGGGCATCCGGGCGCGGGGTGTGGAAAGCCCGGCCTGGATCGACACCCAGCTCGAGGACGCGGGCATTGCATCCTCCCTGCTCGAAGAGGCGGGTTCGCGCGTCACCGCGGAGCAGTACACGGCCCTGTTCCGCCTGCTGATGGACCGCCTGGACGACGAAGGGCTGGGCTTTCTGTCGCGCCGTTTGCGCCGCGGCAGCTTCGCGCTGCTGGCGCGCTCGGCACTCGGTTCACCGTCGATCGAGGTGGCCCTGCGCCGCATGACACGCAGTTTCCGGCTGCTGCAGGACGACGTGGCGCTGGTCTGTCTGCGCGACGGGCCGCTGACCGGCCTCGGCCTGAATTTCAGCGAGGCGGAAGCGGCACGCCAGAACTTCCTGCATGAACTGTTGCTGCGGGTATCGTGGCGACTGTTGGTCTGGCTGCATGGCGGCCGTCTGACACCGTGCCGCTTCGATTTCAGCTTCGACATGCCGCCCTATGCCGCGATGTACAACAAGATATTCCCGGGCCCGTTGCAGTTCGGGCAGCCACACTCGGCCATCTGGTTCGACGGCGCCGCGCTGGCCGCGCCGGTGCGCCGGGACGAACAGGCCCTGCAAGCCTTCCTGAGGTCGGCGCCCGGCAACGTGATCGAACCCCGACTGAATGAACAGCCCATCAGCGCGAGGGTACGTGCCGTGCTTCAACAGACCTGCCCCGCCTGGCCCGACCTGGCGACCACCGCACAGGCGCTGCACCAGTCCGCCAGCACTCTGCAACGCCATCTGGCCACCGAAGGCACCTCATTTCAGTCGCTGAAGGACCAGTTGCGCCGTGATATGGCGATCGTGCGCCTGAACACCAGCACGGTCCCGCTGGCCGTTTTGGCGGCGGAGCTCGGCTTTGCCGACAACGCCGCATTCCAGCGCGCCTTCAAGACCTGGACCGGCAGCGCGCCCGGGTCGTACCGGCAGCAGCGCGGCCCCGGGGGTGGAGAGCCCGCCTAGGGTGGATCCGCCCGGCGCGCGCTCGTGCGTACGGCCGACCCCGCGAGCAGAGGACACTTCTGGCTCCGGTTCCGCCGTACCCTCAAGAGGC